>CAZQXS010000110.1:0-12724 GCA_964597275.1 uncultured Pseudomonadota bacterium
CCTTAGCTTGTGCAACACGTCATTCGATTTGGACGGATGGAATGGTTCTGCCCGTCTTTCAAAAACTCATTTTTTACCTTATCTTCAGGATTATGTTATGAAAAATCTGATCACAAAATTGACCGTGAGTCTGGCCTTGGTCCTCTCCTTCGGCATGACGGCGCAGGCTCAATTGGCCAAGAGTGGCAAGTTCAGTGGTACCTTTACGGGGGCCGCCAAGCCGGTAGCCATGCACATGCTGGGCGAGGCTCCCGTCCTCATCCTAATAGAAATGTTTGGAGGCACAACAAATGACGCGGGCAGCGGCATTTTCCACATGAACTCGTTCAAGTGCACTTTTTCAAATGAAGTGGTGCAGATGCCGAAAACGGAAGGCAGTGGCTACTGCACATTCCGTGACGCGGACGGAGACACTATTGCTATGAGGAGTTCCGAAACAGGAAGTCTCGTGGGGGGATCGATTGGGACGAACACCATTGTTCAGGGGACAGGCAAATACAAGGGGATCACTGGATCTGGATCGTACAAGGGTGCGCCCCTGCCTGAAGTTCAACCCGGAACCTTCCAGATGACAGGCACATTTGAAGGGTCTTACCGAATCCCCTGATCCTATCGCTGGCAGGAGGGTGGTCCGGAATCCGGCACCCCCTGCTCAGGGCTGACCTTTCGGGGGCAGCAGCGATTCTGTCGCAACCCAAAGCCGATGCGCTCCTGTTTGGGGACGTGTCGGCTTTTTTGGTTTTCGGGGGCTGGTGGCTGGTGGCTGGTTGGGTCCGCAGATTGCGCAGATATTCAAGATTTCATTGATCCGCGCGATCCGTGGCATTTGCCTGTCAAGGCTGGGGAACCCCGTCGTCAGCGGGCAGGGCGCTTCAATTTGACTTCCCTTTGGCCCCGCACTTTCGGTATCGTGACAGACCACGCCCGTTGGTTTGGCTTTTGTGACCCTCAAGGCGCAACCTGCAATTTGATCCCCCATGCCAGAAACCCACACGCCTCTGTTTGACGAAACCCGCCGCCTGCTCGACGAGTTGGCACAGGTGCTGGAGCCTCCGGCTCGGCTGGAGCCGTGGCAGGCGGAGCTGGGCGCGATGGAGCAGCGGCTTTCCGAGGCCGTGGTGCGCCTCGCAGTGGCAGGAACGGTGAAGTCCGGGAAGTCTACGCTGGTCAACGCGCTGCTGGGCGAAGACTTGCTGCGGCGCGGCGCGGGCGTGCTGACGGCGGCACTGACGCGGGTGCGGCGGGGCAAACGCGCCGAGGCGAAATTGCGCCTCAAGCCCCGTGCTCAGGTGCAGGCGGAGGTGCGGCAGGCGGCGGAGTGGCTGGCGCAGGTTTCCGGGCACTCGCTGCCCGCCGACTTGACGCTGAGCCGCGCACGGGACCGCAAGGCCATGCAGGTGCTGGTGGACGATCCGGAGGTACTGCGGCGCGTGAGTGCGTCGGGATTGCGTGAAAACCAACGTCGGCTGCACGCCTTTCTGGAGGGCTACGAGTCGGCGAAGCCACACCTGAAAAAGGACGGCGCGACCGTCACGTTCAAGGGAAGCGAGCTTTCCGCACACCGCGAGTGGGTGACGCAGGACCACCTCGCAGTGTATCTGGAGGACGTGCTGTTGCAGGTGCCCAGCCTGCCGCATCCGCAACTGGAACTTGCCGATTGCCAGGGTAGCGACTCGCCCAATCCCCTGCACTTCGCCCGCATTCAGGAATATCTGGCCGGATGCGCCGGGGTGGTCTATGTGATCAGCTCGCGGACGGGCATCCGGGAATCGGACCTGCGCCTGCTGGAAACGCTGCGGCGGCTGGAACTGCTGTCGCGCACGCTGTTTGTGGTCAACCTCGACCTCAGCGAACACGAGTCGCTGGAAGACCGCGACCGTGTGCTGATGCAAATCCGGGAACAGTTGCTGCCGTGGACCGAGCAGGCCGAGCCGCTGGCCGTGTCCGCACTGCTGGAACTGCTGGGCCGGGAATCCGGCACCGACAGCGAGGCCGAGCGTTTGCGGGTGGACCTCTGGCGCAAGACCTCGCCGCTGATTCCAGACCACGAGGCGCAGTGGTCGGTGCTGCAAGTGCGCGTGCGGCAAATGGCGGAGCAGCAGGAGCTTGCGGATTTGCAGGCGATTGAAACAGAACGCTGGACGCGGCTGGTGCAGGGCATGAGTGCCCTCGTGCAGCCAGAAGGCGAATCCGCAGATGCGGCGGCACCGGATTTTTCCAAGGAGCGCGAACTGGCGATTCAGCAGTTGCCCAACGCGCTGGATGCGGCGTTTTCCGGAGTGCTGACGACCTGGCAGGAGGGCATCCGCAAGCAGGTGCGGCAGCTTTTTGACGATCCGCCCTTGGCACTTTCCGGATGCCTGGAGGACTTTGTGCGCGACTACCGCCTGCCAAGCGAAAGCCAGAACGCAGACCCGAAAGACGTGGTGCTGGGGCCGCAGATGGCGCTGTGGTATCAGGACTTGCGGCAGCGGCTGCTGCGCTTTGTCACGGAGGAACTGAATGCGGACCTGTTGCGCGAAATCCGCAAGCTGGAGGCCAGCCTGCTGGAAGACACCCGCAAGCTCTGCACACCCTTCCTTGTCATGCTCCGGGAGCTTCAGGGCCGTCGTGACGACGAGGCGGTGGCCAAGCGGCCAAACGTGCGGCTGGCGGCGTTGACGCGATTTCCGGACCAGCCGCTGGTGTCCTTCACCACCACCCTCGATTTCCGAGCCTCGGAACGCTTGCAGGGGGTGTTCTTGTGGGGAAAGACGCTGGTGTCGCGGCAACTGCGCCTGTGGCAGGGCAGCGACGAGGGCGATTCCGGGGATTCCTTCACGGAGGCCGTGGGGGAGCAACTGCGCCGCAATGCGCTGTCGAGCCTGCACTTTGACATCCAGAACTATCAGGAAAACCTCATCCACCTGCACCTGCTGGGCGGCTTGCAGCGCATTCAGGAAGGCGTGCGGGGCGAGATTTCCGGGCTGACCGGAGAAGCGTTGCGCAAGCTGGGCGGGCCAAGCAGTGGTTCTCGCCTTCGGAAGGGCGAGGAAGCCCACGCCGCACAACTCCATGCCACCCTGCAAGCCTTGCTGGGGGCCGAACCGCCTGAAGCGAGCAAAGGCTGATGGGCGGCAAGGCATCCCTGCCGGAAGAGTGGCTGGCGCGGGAGCAGCAAAAGCTCCACAACCGCTGGAAGTCCAACGGAGAAATCCACAGCAGTCGGGTGCTGGCGGCGTTTCTGGAGGTGGCCCGCGAACGCTTTGTCCCGGACGCGATGCAGGCCGAGGCGTATGTGGACTATCCGCTGCCGATTGGCGCGGGGCAGACCATCTCGCAGCCGACCACGGTGATGCTGATGCTGGACTTGCTGAACCCGCAGCCCGGAGACCGCGTGTTGGAGATTGGCGCGGGAAGCGGCTACAATGCCGCCTTGCTGGCGCAATTGGCCAAGGAGGTGGTCACGGTGGAGCGGCACGAAGTGCTGGCGGAGCAGGCCGAGGCCGCGCTCCAGCAGGCCGGGGTTCGCAATGCCCGAGTGCAGCGCGGCGACGGCAAGCAGGGCGCTCCGGAACATGCGCCGTTCGACCGCATCATCGTCACGGCGGCGGCTCAGGCCGTGCCGCAGCCCCTGCTCGACCAACTGGCCTCCGGCGGCACCCTCGTGGCCCCCGTGGGCGAAACCCACGGCTGCTGGATGACCCGCATTTGCAAAAACCGTCAGGGCGCTCTGGAGCAGAGCCACCATGGCCGCTTTTCCTTTGTTCCCTTGGTTTGACTAATGGAGCCACTGTGTATAGGTAGTGGCCTCTTATTTATAATGACCGTCCTTGTTTCTGCTGTCATTCCCGCGCAGGCGGGAATCCAGCCCCACGGCCGTTTGCTCTGGATTCCGAGTCTGTGCTACGCTGCACCCGGAATGACACGAGGGAGGTCATCATTTACACAAGGACCACCTTTTTCTGAAGTTCCATGATCCGCTGTTTTTTTGATGTTGATGGCGTGCTGCTCGATTTTGAGGGCAGCTTCCTGAAAGCGATGACCCACTACTTCAACCTGGAAGTCCCGGAGGACTACCAGAACGACTCGTGGTTTTTCGAGGACTTGCTGACGAAGGAGCAGATGCACGAGGGCTGGCATTATTTCATGAAAAGCCCACATTTTGAGCAGATGGAGCCGCTGGTCAATCCCCGCGAATTCAACGACATCTTTGGGGCATATCCCGTGCATTTCGTGACGAACATTCCGCCGGACTGCTTGGAGCGGCGTTGCGGGAACCTGCGGAACGTGGGGTTCCAGTTTGCGTCGGCGCACTGCGGCGGGTTCATTGCACACAAGGGGCATCCCTCGCCCACCAAGGCCGAGGTGATCACGGAGTTGACGGAGGAGGGGGAAGCGGTGCTGTTTGTGGACGACCACCCCGACAACTGCCTCAACGTCCGGGAAGCGTTCCCGGAGGCGGAGGTCTGGTTGATGAGCCGGCCGTTCAACCACGAGTTCGAGCATGCCGAGGTGACGCGGGCGCAGGCTTGGGAGGACGTGTTCACGCAGTCCCGGCTGTTGCAGACCGTCGCGCCACGCCCCTGATCATGGTCTGGGATTCTGGACCCTTGCCGACCACCCATGCGGATTCATCGCCAAGGACATCGAGCGCTGCTGGTTGCGCTGACCGTGCTGCTGCTCGCACTTTCTGGAGAGTTGCAGGCTCAGCAGGCGGCAGGCGGCGGCCTGTTGCGGCTGGGCTTTCTTGAACTCGCCACCTACACCTTCCGCCAGCCCACCGACCACCCGTTTTACCAAATGACGGGCAGCAGCCGCTTCAAGGGCGGGCGGGGCTACTTTGGCCTGACGATGGCCGATCTCAACACGCTGTATCCGCCGCCGAACTCCGTGGCTAGCAGTGCTGACGGGCACGATGCCAAGACCACGCCGCTTGGCAAGATCTTCCGCTACCTCCCCACCTTTTCGGCGGAATACATCATGCCCATGCCGGAGCCGCTGGGCTTCATGTCGTGGAGCACGGGCTACATCTACACCAACACCTGGCTGACGGATTTGGAGGGGCGGAACGCCTCGGCGACGCGGCTCTCGACCTACAAGACGCCCCTGATCCGCATGTCCAACCACTTCCACATCGTCGCTCTGACCGCCTACCCGACCGGACAGCCCCAGCCCAACGGCATCAATCCTTACTTCGGTTTTGGGCTGGGCTATGTGGAAAGCACGATCCGCTACGGATTCCGGGGTATTGACCCGTCCGATGCGGAGTTTTCCAGCGTGAGCCACCTTGCCACCAAAAGCGCGTTGACGTCCTCGTCCGGGTTTGTGGCCATGCAGCGCATCGGGCTGGCGGCCTCTGGGAACAGCTACGGCTTTTCGCTGGAATTCATGTTCTTGGGATCGAACGAGTTCATCAAGAACCCGTTCAAGGAGGGAACGGCGGGGATCGACAGCAGCACCTACAACCAGTTGGTCAGCGCCTACAACAACTCCAACATCACCACAAGTTCCAAAGTCGGCATGCGTGGAGCGATGATGCGCGCCTCGGTGCTGTACTCCTTCTTCTAGGCGGGCGACTCGCCCATCAGCCGCAACACCTCGCCCACGAGGTAGAACGATCCGGCGACCACGAGCGGCTGTTCCGGCTGCTGTCCGGCGACGGTCAGCGCGGTGTCCAAATCCGGGAATCCTGCAACAGCAAAATCTTCTCCCGCTCCCTTTTGAGATGAAGGAGCGTCGGCCTTGGACAGGTCGGCGCTTCCGAGAAATCCGGTCAGCACTTCTGGAGTGGCGGTGCGCGGGGACTGGATGGGCACCACCAGCGTTTGTTGCGCTTTGCGGACGAGGGTTTGCAGCGGCGCCTGCGCGGCATCCACGAGCTTGTCCGAAGCCATGCCCACGATCAGGGTGTATCCGGAAATCTCCCACTGCTGAAGCTGGTGGGCCAGCGCCCCAAGGCTGTCTGGGTTGTGCCCGCCGTCAAGGACGATCTCCGCAAACTGCCAACGTCCAAGTTGCACCGCTCTCCGGTGATCCAAGCGTCCGGGCAGGCGCGTGTCCCAAATCGCGGCGGCGCGTGCGGCGCGTGCCTCCGTCCCTTTCGGAAACAGCAGTTCCAGTGCCAGCAGACTCATCCGAAAGCACTCCAGCCACGGCAGGGACGGGGCATTGCCCGGCAGGGAAAGCACACTGCCGTCCGGCCAGTGCAGGCATGGCGGCTCAGTGCTTTCGGAAAGGGGAAGCGTGGAAGTGCAGGTGAGCGGAACATCGAGGGCGCGGCATTCGTTTTCCAGCCACGGCATGAGTTCTGGAGCCTGCTCGGCGGAAACGAGCGGGATTCCGGGACGGGTGATGCCGAGCTTCTCGGAGGCGATTTGCTCCAGCGTGTCGCCCAGCACCGCCTGATGGTCCAGCCCCACTCGTGTGAGCAAGGTGAGCGCCTTGTCGGTGACGTTTGTCGAATCCGCCCGTCCGCCGATCCCGGTTTCCAGCACCACCCACTGGCAGCCCGCCTCCCGGAATGCGAGAAAGGCGACGGCAGTGAGCAGGTCGAAGTAGGAGAGGTAGCGCGTGTCGCCGTAGCTTTCCGAAAGGTCCAGCACGGTTTCGGCGTGGCGGGCGAAGGATCCCTGCGAAACCCATTCGCCGTCGAGCGTGATGCGCTCTCGGATGTCCGCAAGGTGCGGGGAGGTGTAGCAGCCCGTGCGGAAGCCCTCGTGCCGGAGCAGCCCGGCGAGCAGGGTGGAGGTCAGCCCCTTGCCGTTGGTCCCGGCGACATGCACGACCTGAAACGCCTGTTCCGGGTGCCCAAGGTCGCGGAGCAGGGTTTCGATGCCCTCCAGCTTGCTGAGGTCGCGGGGGGCGGCGGTGCGCTCAAAACTGCCCCGGCGCTCAAGGCGTTCGAGTACAAGGTTGTAGTTGATTGCGGACACGGAATCTGAACTCAGAGACCCCGCCTGCCCGGAGCTTGCCGAAACGCAGACGGGTTCGCCCCCTTCGACTTGCTCAGGACAGGCTTCGACAAGCTCAGGGCGAACGGAAAGTGCGCTAGTGGATCACTGCTTCATGTGCCGGAACAGGGGCTGTTCCGAACTCAGGAGTAGCGTGGTGCCCTCCTGAAGCGAGGCGCGGTAAACGTCCTGAGAGCGCAGGAACGAGAAGAATTCCGGGTCGCGGTTGTAGGCTTCGGCATAAACCGCCGTGGCTACGGCATCCGCGTGCCCCCGGATTTTCTCGGACTCCTGCCGGGCCTTGGCGAGCAGGGTGATGCGCTCGCGGTCGGCTTCGGAGCGGATTTCGAGGGCGCGTTCTTCGCCTTCGGAGCGGTAGAGCTTGGCCTGCCGCTTGCGTTCGGCGTCCATGCGCCCGAAGACCGCGAGGCTGTTGGCGCCCGGCAGGTCCGCCCGCTTCACGCGCACGTCCTGCACGTCAATGCCAAAGGCCTTGGCGTTTTTGCGGGAGCGCTCGGTGATGAGCTGGCGGATTTCCTTGCGGTTGCCGGAGACGATCTCCACCAGCGTGTACTGCCCCAGCACCTCGCGGGTTTGCGAGTAGATGATGTCGTCGAGCCGCGCTTGGGCCATCTCGATGTTCTTGACGGTTTCGTAGAATTTGAGCGGTTCGGCCACGCGCCACTTCGCGTAGGTGTCCACCACCATCTCTTTCTTGTCCTTCGTGAACACCGATCCCGGATCGGCGTCGTAGTTGAGCAATCGGTTGTCCACAAAGTACACCCGCGTGATAAAGGGCAGCTTGAACTCAAGTCCGGGGTCAAGGTGGACCGCGACCGGATCCCCAAGGCGGATTTCAATGGCGTACTGCGTCTTGTCCACCACGAAGGTGGCGAGGTAAAACACGCCGGCGGCAACGAGGCCGAGGGCAAGGATTCCGTTGGTGGAATTGGTGCGAAGGATGTCCAGAAGCTTCATGAGATTGCGCAATGATCGATCAGTGGATCGTCTGAAAGGCTTGACGACTTCCTTGCAGTGTTGAGAATGAATGCCTTGAAGTCAAGTTGAAACCCATACAAGGACACTCATGTTGCGTTCCCGATCCCCCCGCATTCAAGAGCAAGTGCTGGCCCTGGCACTGCGTCAGATCGAGAAAATGCTCAAGGAAATGCAGAAGGAGGGGAAGGATCTCACCCGCCTGAAGCTCAAGCGTTTTCAGAAAACCCACCACATTGACTGCACCTGTCCGCAGTGTGCGAAGGCGAAAGCCAAGGACGATCCGCGCCTGCGCGGACTGCTGGAAGACGGATTCAAGGTTTATGTCGAAGGCGACCAAACTTCCTGACGGCGCGACCGCCCATTACTGGTCCGGGCGCTTCCGGGTACCGCTGGACGCAGAGGATCTGTGGAGCTGGCACTGCTTCGAGTCCGGGGCGCTCGGCATCGAGACGCTGGCGGAAGGCTCGGCGGGGGTGGAGGTGCGTGTTTTTTTTGGAGCGGAGGGCAGCGAGGCTTTGCAAACGCTGGAGGCGGGTTTCCGGAGCCAGTTTGCCCAGACTGTGGAGGAATTGGAAATTTTGCATCCGCCCATCGAGGACTGGCAGGCGAACTGGCGGGAGCATTTCCGCCCGGTCGAGGTGGGCGAAACGCTGACCATCGCCCCGCCGTGGTGTGCGGAGGAAATCCCGCCAAGCCGCCTCGGAATCCTCATTGACCCCGGCTTGGGCTTTGGCACGGGCACCCACGCGACCACCGTGCTGACGTTGCGGTTCATCGAACAGCACCTGCACTCGTTGACGGAACCACCTCCCCGGATGCTCGACATCGGCACAGGGTCCGGAATCCTCTCGCTGGCGGCACTCCGGCTGGGCGTGGCGCAGGCGGAGGGGGTGGAGTTGCTGGACGATGCGGTGGAGAACGCGAAGGCCAACGCAGAGTTGAACGGGCTGTCCGGGCGCTTCCGGGTGACGTGTGGCGGGGCCGATGCGCTGACACAGTCCGCGCCGCTGGTGGTGGCGAACATGATCCTTGCTGAACTGCGGGCCGTGCTTGCGGACTTGGTGCGGCTCACCGCTCCCGGTGGCACGCTGATTTGCAGCGGATTGCTTGCGGGACAACTGAAGGAGTGGCAGGACGAACTCGCCGGACACGGATTTCACGCCATTGCCGATGCCGAGCAGGAGGGCTGGGCGGCGGTGGTGTTCCAAAAAGAAGAGGAAGGGTGATGCCAATTAAGCGAATCCCTGCCGTCTTTATGCGCGGGGGCACCAGCAAGGCGGTGGTGTTCCATGCCCGCGATTTGCCGGAATCCCAAGCCGAGCGTGACGCGATTTTCCTGCGTGTGCTGGGGAGTCCAGACCCCAATCAGCGCCAACTGGACGGGCTGGGCGGCGGGCTGTCGTCCTTGTCCAAGGTCGTGATCGTGGCCCCGTCCCGCCGTCCCGGAGTGGACGTGGACTACACCTTCGCGCAGGTGGCGGTGGACCGTCCGGTGGTGGACTACAGTTCCATGTGCGGCAACATGTCTGCATCGGTGGGGCCGTTTGCCGTGGACGAGGGCTTGGTTGAGGGGGCCGACGGCGAGGCGACCGTGCGGATTTACAACACCAACACCGACAAGGTGTTCCATGCACGGTTTGCGGTCCAAGACAGGGCTGCGGTGGAAGTTGGCGATTTCCGAATTCCGGGGGTCTCCGGAAGCGGCGCGAGGATCACGCTGGACTACCACGACCCCGGCGGCGCGGCCACCTCCGGGTTCCTCCCCAGCGGGAAGGTGTGCGATTCGCTGGACGTGCCGGGCTTGGGGGAAATCGAGGTCTCATTCGTGGATGCCACCAACCCCGTGGTGTTCGTGCGGGCCAGCGACTTGGGATGCACGGGCGGCGAGTCTCCGGAAGTTTTGGAAACGGATGCCTTGCTCCTGCAACGGCTGGACGCGATCCGCCGCCTTGGGGCGGTGCGGATGGGCCTTGCAGAAACACCGGAGTCGGCGAGTCTGGCGAATCCCAAGGTGGCGATGGTGGGGCCAGCGGCGGAGTTCACCTCGCTGGATGGCATCCATCACCGTCCGGAAACGCACGATCTTGTGGTGCGCATGGTTTCGATGGAGCGCATTCACCGCGCCATCACGCTCACGGGGGCGATGTGCACGGCGGCGGCGGTTGGGGTGAATGGCTCGATTCCCAACGAGTTCGCCGATTCCTGCGTCCCGTTGCGCATCGGGAGTCCCTCCGGGGTGTTGCCCGTGGAGGCCGAGGTCCGAGACGAGGGCAACGGTCGTTTTACCGCCGTTTCCGTGACCTGCTACCGCACCCAGCGGCGGCTGATGGAAGGCAAGGTGCTGGTGCCCGTAACGCTGTGACCGCGAGGTTTCCTCAGAATCCGGCTTCCTACATTCTTGAAAAATACCGCCGTTCCGGACGACCGATGGAGCCGTAGGCGAGGTCTGCGACCAAGACACCTTGGGCGACAAGGTGTTCGAGGTAGCGGCGGGCGGTGGTGCGGCTGACTCCCACCCGTGCGCCGATCTCTTCTGAGTTGGCCCCCTTGGGCAAAGCCGCTCGAAAGAGACTCTTCACTTTTTCAAGGGTGAGCGGATCAATGCCTTTGGGCAACTCATTGTCACTCGCTTGCAGATGGGAACCCTGATGGCCAAGCAGCCGATCCACGTCCTGCTGCTCCAGAATATCCAGACCGCCGAGGTTGTGCCGATGTTCCCGGTAGCGCAAAAGGGTGCTTTCGAATCGGGAGAAAACCACGGGTTTGAGGATGTAGTCGAACACTCCGCCACGCATGGATTCCTGAAGGAGGGCCACCTCCTTGGCCGCTGTGATGGGGATGATGTCGGTCTCTTGGCTTCCAGAGCGGAGTTTCCGGAGCAAGTCAATGCCACTTCCGTCCGGAAAATAAATGTCCAGCAGTGCAAGCTGGGGTTCCAACACCTCCAGATATTCCTCTGCTTCAGCAAGCGTGTGGGCAATGCTGACCACGACAAAACCCGGAACCTTCTCCGTGAAGCGTCGGTGGATTTCAGCGATTTTGGGATCGTCGTCGGCGATCAGCACCCGCAGGTCATTCATGCGGCTCCGTGTTTTTTGGAATGATGATCGTGAAAGCGGCTCCCCCAAGTTCGCTGGAGCCGAGTGTGAGGTAGCCTTTCAGGTAGGTCAGCGCCTTCTGCATGAGATGGAGGCCCAATCCCCGGCCTGCTCGTGATCGGGTGGTGAACCCTTCTTTGAAGATTTGCCGCTCCAACTCAGGGTTGATCCCCGCTCCAGAGTCCTCCACCTCAAAGATGAGGTCGTTGCCGAGGTCAGTCATGGACAACTTCACCTGCGGGGGGCGGTCATTCTCCAATGCGGCTTCAAGCGCGTTTTCCAGCAGGTTGCCCAAAATGGTCACGACCTTTTCCCGGCTCAGGACAGAGGGCAGGTCGGCCATGCGGCTTTCAGGATCAACGGAGAACTCCACTTTCAGTTCTTGTGCCCGGTTGTACTTTCCAAGGATGATTGCGGAAATCAGCGGGTCTGGAACCGCGGAGGTGAGCAGGTTCAGCAGTTCCTGATAGCCGGAGGTTTCCTTGGCGATCAGGTCAATCGCATCCCGGTGCGACCCCAGTTGGATGAGTCCGGCGATGGTGTGGAGCTTGTTCGAGTACTCGTGGGTCTGTGCCCGCAGGACATCAGAGTATTCCTGAATCTGCGACAATTTCCGCACCAGTTGGTCAATCTCATGCTTGGGCCGGAAGCTGGACACCACACCAGTCACCCGCTCCCCTTCAAAGATTGGGACGCGGTTCACGATCACCTCGTTGCCGCCGATTTCCATTTCCTGATCGAACTGGCTTTTTCCGGTTTGCAACACCTCCAGCATCCGGGTTTGCGGCAACACCTCGGTGATGTTCCGGTTCACATGCGCATCCGACTCAAGGTGCAGAATAGCGGATGCCTCCTGATTCATCATCGTGATCACCCCCTGTGAGTTGATGGCAATCACGCCTTCCCGGATGGACTCCAGAATGGCGTTGCGCTCCTTGTAAAGCTGGGCGATCTCACGCGGCTCCAGCCCCAGAATCGCTCGCTTCACGCCACGGGCGATCAGCAGGGCGCCAACGACCCCGACGCCCAACAGCGTGAGGATCATCAGGAGGATTTTCTGCTGGTACTGCGCAATCACCTTGTCCACCGCTTCCAGCAGGTAGCCCACCGAAACCACGCCGATGATGTTCTGGTCCTGATCGAAAATTGCGGTCTTCCCCCGGATCGAGGGGCCGAGGGTGCCGACGGCCTTGGAGATGTACGCCTTGCCCTCCTCCAGCGCGGGACGGTTGTCGCCGCCCACCATGAGCTTGCCGATGCGCTCCGGAACCGGATGGGAGTAGCGTCGGCCCTCGCGGTCTCCCACCACCACAAACCGCGCTCCGGTGGCGGTGCGGATCGCCTCCGCCAAAGGCTGCACCCCTCCGGGTTCCCCGCCCAGCAGTTCGTTTTGGATGTGGGGAATCAGGGCGACGGTCTTGGAGACGTTCAGGGCGCTGCGTCCCATGTACTCCTCAAGGATCGAGGAGATCAGTCCTGCGACAAACACCCCGGTGGCGCTGATGAGGCAGAGCAGCAGCCCCATGATCAGCAGCAGCATCCGGGTTTGCAGGGTTTGGGGAAGCAGCCAGTGGGGCAGCAGGGTGCGCACTTCAGAGGTGGGATTCATCTTGCCTTCATGGGTTGCTGAACAGAAAAAGTTGGTGATAGTGATCTTGTGAATGCTGTGCCCACACACTCCCCGTTCGTGCTGAG
>CAZQXS010000111.1:0-4988 GCA_964597275.1 uncultured Pseudomonadota bacterium
AACCACCGACACACGGATTTTCAGTCCGTTGCTCTACCAACTGAGCTATCTGGCCGGAGACGGGAGAGGAAGGGTTCCTCTGGAGAGTCTGGCGGCTGGTGCCGTTGGGGTGACTCGAACACCCACGTCCTTGCGGACACTAGGACCTGAACCTAGCGCGTCTACCAATTCCGCCACAACGGCTTAATCTGACAGCATAGCGAAGCTGGTGACGCGACGCAACTCATTTTTCACGGCAAGTGCGCATTTCACACGTGGTCGCATGGACCACTTCTGGAGCAAGGTTTTGCAGGCAGTCGTAGTGCCCAAACCGACAGGTTCGGTCGAAGCAGGGGGAGCAGTCCAATCCCAGATGCAGGAACCGGGCATGGGAGCCGAGCGGGCGGGTCCACTCGGGTGAGGACGAGCCGAACACTCCCAGAGTCGGGGTGCCCAGCGCCGCCCCCAAGTGCATGGCTCCAGAGTCGTTGCACACCAAAAGCTCGGCGTTGTGGAGGAGGGCCGTCAACTGAGCCAGATTGGTGGCTCCGCACAGATTTTGCGCCTCCGGGAGATCGGCACAGATTTGCTCGCCCAGCTCCCGATCCTGCGCCAGCCCCGTGACGACCACCGACAAGTCGAGTTGCTGGGCCATTCGGCGGTAATGCTCCCACGGCCACTGCTTGGCCGGACCATATTCGGCGGCAGGCGCCAAGACGGCATAACGCTCCGGGAGTTGAAGCGAGAGCCGACCGAGCTGTTCGCTCACCCAGCCTGAATCCAGCGTGATTCGGGGGGGCGATTCTTCCAGCAAGAAATCTTGGCCCAGCAGGTCCAGGTATTCGCCCACCAGATGCTGAGTGCGGGCCGGATGCCGCCGCCGAGCCGGATGCGTGAGCAGCCAGCGCCGACCGTCTCCCCGATACCCCACTCGCTCCCGTGCGCCGCTCACAAAGGCCATCCATGCCGACGAGAAACTTGGAGGCAGCACATAGAAGCGGTCATAGTTTGCGGCGCGGAGTTGTCGCCCAAACTGATGCGGGGAGTGGTCCTTGCGGTCAAACACCCTGATTTCGCCGCGATGCGGAAGCGGTAGGGCTTCCAGCCCCTTGCGCACGATCAGGTCCACCTGCGCTTCGGGAAACTGCTCCAGAACGGCATGAATGAACGGGGTGGCCATCACAAGGTCGCCCAGCCAGTTCGGGGTCCGAATGACGATGCGCACGGCTACTCCAGCCTTGAAGCTTGGGGGGGAAGGGCCGTGCAGTGGTAGTGGCCATCGGGGAGGTAGGAAACAAAATGCTCCAGCTTGAGCAGTTCCGGGCGGCTTCGGTCCCGAACCCAGACGGTGCGGTCTCTCACCAGAAAGTGGCTGGCCTCGACATTGCCGCAGACCTGCCGGACGTGCGGCAACTGCGCCACGCTGGGAGCTTCGTACTTGAGGGTTGGCGGAGGTTCCGCCTCACACGCAGCGAGGCAGGGCAGGAGCAAAGACAGTCCTTTCAGTCCCAGACGGGTGGTCATGTTGAGTTTGCAGGCGCACGGTTTCGTGGGTTCAGCTTACGAAATGTGCGGCAACAAAACAACCCCTCGGGACAAGGCGGGGTCAGTTCCGGGGCCAGACTTGCGGGAATTCCTCCGTGTGCAGAGGCTCGCCGACCTTCAGGCGTTTGTCCAAGCCGGGGAAGGGCGGAGACATGTCTCCGGAGCGGATCGCGTAGGTGGTGTCGTCCCCCAGCCAGCGGGCGGCAAAACCCCGTCGTCGCAATTTTTTGGAATTGTTGGGCGGAGCGCCATGCACGGTGAGGTAGTGGAACGCAATGGCATCGCCCGGCTCCAAATCCCACGAGCAAATTTCGTACTCGTCCCGTTGAGCGTCAATGTCCGGAATCGTCTCCAGCCATTCCTCCGTGTGGTCGTAGTCAATGCCGCTGAACTTGCGGGGCAGGAACCACTTGCCCCATGCGTGGGAGCCGGAAACGAACTCCGGGCAGGTCGCTTGCGGAACCGTGTCCAGCGGAATCCAGAAGCTCACCACCTGCTTGCCGTTCACACAGTAGTAGGGCTGGTCGTGATGCCACGGCGTGGGGTTGGAGGTTCCGGGTTCCTTGACCAAAACGTGCTCGTGGAAGATGCGCGAGGTCTTGGATTGCATCAGTTCTGCGGCCATTTCCCCTGCCGGGGAATCGAAGAAGAAGTTGCGGTATTCCGGAATCCGGTCCCAGTTGCAGTAATCGCCGAAGAAATTTCCATCGTCGCCCTCCGCCGTGTAGTTCTTGCTGAACTCGCCGGGGTCGGCCATGTTGCGGTCCACGCCCTTGCGCAGCGTGTCCATCCACTCGGAGAACACTCCGCGAAGCACAATCACCCCATTTTTCTGAAAACCCTGAATGTCGGATTCTGATAGTCTTGCCATGATCTTTTCTCAAGTTGACGTTCAATAAACAACAGTTCTATGCTTTTTTGTCTGCTCATAAAAAGCAATCCAAAAATCAGAAAACTCCCCCTGTCCTACTCTGAAAAACCTTGCAACACGTTGACGGTGTTGATGCCCAACTCCTCGATGTCGTAGCCCCCCTCCATGACGAAATGCGTGGGGATTCCGAGTTCCGCAATCAATCTGCCGACCGTCAGGAAGTCCTCGGACTTGAGCTTGAAGAAGCTGATCGGATCCCGCTCAAAGGTGTCCACGCCGAGCGACACCACGAGGGTTTCGGCTCCAAATTGGCTGATTGCGTCCAGTGCTTCCTTGAGGGCGTGGCACCACGTTGAAAACGGGGTTCCGGGAGGCATGGGACGGTTGAAGGTGGTGTCGATTCCTGCGCCTTGTCCGGTTTCATCCGCATATCCCGAAAAGTGCGGGAAGGCATCCTTGGGATCGCCGTGCAGGGAGAGGTACAGCACATCCTCGCGCTCGTAGAAGATGTCCTGCGTGCCGTTGCCGTGGTGGAAGTCAACATCGAGGATGGCCACCCGGGGCACACCGTGATCCCGGAACCACTGTGCGGCAAGGGCGGCGTTGTTCAAGAAGCAGTAGCCGCCATACATGTCAGATGCGGCGTGGTGCCCCGGAGGACGGCAGAGCGAAAAGACCGCCGACTCATCCCCTTCGTGCAGCAACTCGGCTCCCGTCAACGCCACATCCTTGCTGGCCACGGAGGCTTCCCATGTGCCTTGGCTGATGGAGGTTTCCGAGGACAGCGAGTAGTAGCCCATTTTCCCCTCGATGAAGGTGGGCACTTTTTGGGTCATCCTGCGGGCGGGCCAGCAAGTGGGGATGCCCTCGCCGTCGTATCCGGTTTGGGACCACTCCTCCCATGCGGTTTTCAGGAACTCGACAAAGCCCGCGTCGTGCAGAGCCAAAACAGGCTCCAGCCCGAACTCCTTGGGCGGAATCACCGCTCCAAGCTTTTCGCTCTGCACGCGCTGCAAAACGATGTCGGCCCGCGAAGGTTTCTCGTAAGGCGGCACAAGCCTCCCCCCGTAAAGCTCGGTCTTGGCATCGCGCAAGCGGTGTTTTTCCGAATAAACCGTGATCATGATGGTTCCTCAAGAAGGGTTGGGTGAGTCGGCAATCGCCTGAACAAAACGCTCCATCCCTGCGGAGCGGGAGCCTTTGACCAGCACGACATCCCCAGATTTTCGGAGCCGCGAAAACCCTTCCACCATTTCATCAAATTCGGTGAAATGAAAGGTGGATTTTGCAGGATGGGGAGCGGTCAGCCAGCCTTCAGTGTAAAACGGGGAATCCGCCTCTCCGAAGGTCAGGAGCAGTGTAAATCCAGAAGCGGCGAGCATCCCCCCGACCTTCCGGTGCAATTCCGGGGCGAGCGGTCCAAGCTCGGCCATGCGGCCCACCACGGCGGTTTTGCGACGTTCCGGATAGAGCGCCCCCACGGCTTCAGCAACCGCCTGAAAGGACGAGGGGTTGGCGTTGTAGGTATCGTCAATGAGCGTCCAGTCGGCCTGCTCCCGGACGTGAAAGCGCCCGGACGGGGCAACGTCCAACTCCGCAACAGCCGCACTGAGTTCGGCAAGGGAAACGCCCTGCTCGGCCAGCAGAAGAATCGGCCCAATCAGGTTTTGCACTTGCAGCGGGTTGTGAATCGGGCTGTCGAATTCCGTGTCACGCACACGAAAACGGACTCCGGACGCATCACGACCGAGCAGCGTCACCACCTCAGCTTTGGAATGATCGGGATCGTCCTGCCAGCGCCACGTCAACAGACGCACGTTGCGGGCCGTAGCGTGTTGCTGCAAGACCTCCAAGTGCTTGGTGTGCGCGTGAACGACCACCACGGTCCCTGTCTCCATCCCGGCAAACAGCCCGGATTTCTCGCGGGCCACGCCTTCCGTGCTTCCCAAGAACTCCAAGTGGCTCTCGCCGATGTTCGTGAGAATCCCGCCCTGCGGACGGACGATGCGGGAGAGGGTTTCGATTTCGCCAAACTGGTTGGTGCCCAACTCCAGCACCCACCACGGAGCCTCCAGGGGCGCGGAAAGCAAGGTCAGGGGCACTCCGTAAAAATTATTGAGGTTGCCCTTGGTTGCAAACGAATCCGGGGCCAGTTTGCGGCACAACCCGCCCAGCAAGTCCTTGGTGGTCGTCTTGCCGTTGCTCCCCGTGATCGCCAGCACCTTCCCGGAAAAGCGATTCCGCACGGACTGCCCCCAGTCGAGCAGGGCTTGATTCGGGTCATCCACGCACAAACACGGCAGTTCGGAGGGCAGTTCGTCCGGCGGGAACCGCTTGGGATCGAGGATGACGCCACCCGGAGCTTGTGCGCTGACTTGAGCCATGAAATCGTGCCCGTCAAACGTATCGCCCCGCAAGGCTAAAAACCAGTCGCCGGATTCCACGGTGCGGGAATCGTGGCTCAGTGAGGCAATCCTTTCGGCCCCGGAAGCACAGACAAGGGTGCCCTTGACGGCTTCTGCCAGCTCTTTGGCTCGGATCGGGTGGGTGAGTTTCATCAGGGCACCATCGGCTCCAGAACGGGTTTTTCGGG
>CAZQXS010000111.1:5088-10760 GCA_964597275.1 uncultured Pseudomonadota bacterium
CTGACGAAGATTGGCAGTGGCGGCTTCGGTGCCGGATTTCTCCGGGGTTTCCCTGCGCTGACGAGACCACGCCCAGCCCACCAAAGTCAGGCTCCACAAGCCCAGTGAGCCGAGAGCCAGCCATTTCCAGAAGGGATCGGCGGTTGGTGGCGGATCGCTGGTGGCCGATGGCCGATGGCCGATGGCTGGTTCGGATTCGGAGGTCATGCGAGCCGCTTGGGACTGGGGTGCCGCCGAGGGAATGGCCTCAATCACTTGCTCCGGAACGACGGCCTCCCGGAATCGCTCATGCTGCGTGTCCCACCAGCGCAAGCGCAGTTCCGGCAACACAAAGCGTCCGGCGCGAACCGGGATCAACGCCCACGACTGCTTCCACTCGCTGCGGAATCCGGACTGCGTGAGGGTCTTGGACGACGCAGGCGTGTCCGGATACGCCCGGAGGCCATCGGGAGCGGCCAACTCCAGCGTCGGCAATTGTGAGGGCAACACGCCCTCGGCGGTGATCACAAGTTCCATCGTGGTGGGTTCGCCCACCTGAAACTGCGGCGGGTTCGGTTTCCAAATCCGCACAAGCTGTACCTTCCGTGCGGGCAGCCACCAGCCCGTTTGCCCGGCAGGGAGCGGCTTCACCGTCACCGTGCGCTCCGGCGTTTGCCGATAGAGGCGCCGGGTGTTGCGGTTGAACATCCGCAGGTTCTGAAACGAACCGCGTGAATTCCCCACCAGCACGTTCCCCTGATAACGTAGGCTCGGCAGCTTCAGGGTTCCGGCTTGTCTGGGGTAAATCAGGTAGTGCAGCGTCGTGACCTTGGCCTTGCGACCGTTGACCATTTCAATCCGAGTTTGCGGGTCGGTGCGCTCGACTTGGGCCGCGAACGGTTCCACGGGTGCCAACGACTCTTCCTCTGCATCAACCCACCGAACGATGCGGACGGTGTACACCAATTCCTGCCCGGGATAAACCGACTTCCGGCTCAGTTTGGCTTTCACGTCCACCGCAGCCGGCTGCCCCGACTGTTGCGATCCTGGATTCACCACCTTGAGGACAAACGGCTGCGTCTGCTCTGATCCCACCGGAATCGCAGGAATCGTGAACTCCCCCGCCGCACGGGGCACGAGCGTGAAGGTCCAGCGCATCGAATGCGTGACCTGCGTGTTCACAATGGTCGTGCTGTTCTGCACACTGCGGCTCACCACCTCAAACTCCTGCAACCCCGAAAGGTCCGGTTCCGCACCATCGTCGCCGTTTTCGGACTCGACCATGAAGTGAAAGGCTTCGCCCGCCACCACCGGATTCCGAGCCACCCACGAGCGCACTTCCGCCTGAAGCGCTCCGGCAACCGCCAAAAGCATCAGCAACGCAATCCCGCGTTTCACCATTGCTGCACCTTTGTTTTGCGGGTGCCGCGACGCTGTTGCTCGCGCAGGAGTTTGTTGCGCAACAAGCGTCCGGGGTCGTTGGGGATTTTGCGAAGTGCCATTTCCAATTGCTGTTGCCGCGGACTCATTGGGTTCTCGGAATCTTCGGCAACCGCCCTGCGGCTTTCAGTATCTTTTTCCTCATCAGTTGCTTCGGCAGTCCGGGCCTCTTGCTTTTCGGCTCCTTCCTGAGTTTCGGCATCCGCTTGCTGGGCTTGTTCCGCATTTTTGGATGAGGCTTCCTGCTCGCTCCCGGATTCTCCGGACGATTCCTGGTTGGATGGCTCCGAGGCCTTGGAATCACCACTTTGCGAACTGGAGGATTGCCCGGATTGCGGCTCGTTCTGCGCTTGCTGCTGCTGCGAGGACTGCTGCTGTTGATCAGACGAGGACTGCTGCGATTGTTGCTGTTCCAAAAGCTTGAGCAACAAGTCGCGGTTGAACTGTGCATCCTCGTGATCCGGCTCCAGCTTGAGCGTTTTTTCGTAAGCACCAATGGCCTCCGGGAAACGTCCCAGTTTTGCAAGGGCGTTGCCACGATTGTAGTGGGCGCGGGCGTTGTTCAGCGAGGCCAGTTCTTGCGTCGCCTGCTCGTAATCCTCCCCCCGATACGCCGCATAGCCCCGCCGTTCCGGATCCTCGAAACGCTCGGCGGCTTGCTCAAACTCGGACTGCTCCAGCAACGCCTGCGCCTGCTGGTTCGGAGTCTGCCAGAGGTCGCGCCACTCCCACGCCCGTGCTGAAGTGGCAGAGCCAAACATGCAAATTCCCAACAGCACTCCCCACATGCCCCTCCGGAACAACAACGCTCCCAAAGGCAGTGCGGCGAGCAGCAGCCACGGGCCTTCCTCCGCCCACTCATCGGCGTGTCGCTCATCGCCCTCGCGCTTCTCGAACCCTGCCGCGAATCCCGTTTCTGCCAGCAGAATGTCCAAATCGGTGTCGTCCACCGTCAGGCGCACCACTTGCTCCGGATTCGCTTTTCGCAGGTTGGCCATCTCCAGTTTTGGAATCACGATGGCTCCGTTGGCGTCCTTGAGAAACCCGCCCTGCGGCAACGGAATGGGGCTGCCCTCCGCCGTGCCCGCCGCCAAAACCCGCAAGCGATGCCGACCGAGCCGTTCCGCAATCACAGCGGCCTGCTCCGACTCCACTCCATCCGTGATCCAGAAAATGCCGCCGGACTCCGCCCCCCGACTTTCCAGCAACTCCACCGCCAACTGCATCGCCCGATCCGCCCGGCTGCCGGGGCTGGGCATGAGTTCGGGATGCAGCACCGGAGCAAGATACGCCAAGGTTTTGGTGTCGGTCGTGAGTGGGGCAATGACGTGGGCATCTCCGGCATAGGCGACCAGCGCGGTTTCCCCCTCGTCCAGACGCTTGAGCAGATCGAGCAGCTTGAAGCGCACTTTCTCCAGACGGTTCGGCTTGAGGTCGCCCGCCAGCATCGAGTGCGAAAGGTCCACCACCACCACCCTCGCCGTCGCCTGCGTGTAGAGCGGCTGGGGCAGACGTTGCCACGCCGGACCCGCCAAGGCCAGCACGATCAGCGTGAGCAGGGACGCGAGCAGAGCGGCACGGCGTTTTCCGGGCTTGCGGGACGACGAAGCTCCCGTCAGGAACTTGAGCAGGTGTGCATCCACATGCGCCTGCCAGTCGTTCTGCCCACGCACTTGCCGACCCCACCACCACGCAATGCCCCACACCCCCGGAAGCCCCAGCAACCACCAGGGCCGCAGGAAGTGGAAGGTCTCAAGCATGAACGACTCCAGATGGAATAGCGGGTACTGTTTTTTTCGAAAAACGAGAAAAACCGAGCCCAATCAAGATTCCTATTACAGCAAACACCAGCGCACCTGCCAAGGGCCACGGATAGAGTTCCCGCAGGGGGCGGTAGGTTTCCTCGTCCACCTCAACTGGTTCCAGACGGTCCAGTTCGGCATAGATTTGCTCAAGCTCCTCCGGACTGCGGGCGCGGAAGTAGCGGCCTCCGGTGCGTTCGGCAAAGGCCTGTAGCGTGGTTTCGTCCAGTTCGGCAGACGGGTTCACACGACGGGTGCCGAAGAGTGTGCGGATGAACGCCTCGTCTGCACCCACGCCGATGGTGTAGATGCGGAGGCCCACCTGCTCGGCGAGTTCCAGCGCCTCCTCTGGAGCAAGCTCACCCGCCGTGTTGCGCCCGTCGGTGAGCAGGACCAACACGCGCGGGTCGCCTTCCAAATCCCGGAGTTTCCGGACGGCCAACCCCACTGCCGCGCCAAGGGCGGTGCGCTCGCCGGCCAAGCCGATTTCGGACTCGGCCAGCATCTGCGCCACCATCCTGCGGTCAAAGGTCAGGGGCGTTTGCAGGTATGGCTGATCCCCAAAGAGAATCAGCCCCAAGCGGTCTCCTTCGCGTCGTTCGATGAAGGGGGTCAGCACGGACTTGACCACCGCAAGGCGGGTGGCGGGGTTGCCGTTGAGTTCCAAGTCCTGTTCGCGCATGCTGCCCGACAGGTCCACCGCCAGCATCATACTGCGCCCGGACACGGGCAGTTTCACGGGTTCCCCCACCCACTGCGGACGCATCGCCGCTCCCACCAGCAGAGTCCAGCAGATTCCGGCCAGCAGCAAGCGGCCCATCCGCAGGGGGCGTTTCTCATGGGTGGCAAGGGTGGCCATGCGCTCTGCAAACGGCACGGGCAGCGCCAACACCGATTCGGCCAACGGCGGCAGGAGCCAGACCAGCAACGGAAGCGGCCATGCCGCCAGCACCCACGGCCATGCCCACTCCAATGTTCCAGAATCCCCAAAAAGCATGGGCCGAGTTCAGGACTGTAGCTTGACCGCCTGTGCCCACTCCCGCACCAGCTCAAAGAGCGGTTCCATGCGGACCTCTGCATTTTCGGCATAGAGTTGCGAAACCAACACCTGCCCCGGACCTGCGGTGAAGCGGTTGGTGTTTCCGAGGTTGTCCAGATGCTGGAGCCACTCGCGGCCCACCTGTCCGGCCTCCTCGCTGCGGGGCCGAGCGGACATGGCGGCGCGACGGAGCAAGCCCGACACCGCTTGCAGGGCGGCTTGCGTGACGTGCGTTTGGGCGTGGTCTGCTTCGATCTGTTGCAATTCCGCCAGCACGGCCTTGCGGAACCGACGCAACGGGCGGGTCCGGAGGTGCCATGCCACGGCAAGGGCAAGCAACCCCAACAACACAGCGGCCACCAACCACCACCCCGGTGCGGGAGGCCACCCCGAAACCGGGGGCGGCGCATGAACCTCCCGAAGCTGGGCGAGTAGTGTTTCCGGATTCATTTCAAATCAGGGCATTCAGTGGGTTTTCGGGAGTCGAGAGCCGTTGCCACAAAATCCCATGACGGCGGCATTCAGCTTCACGCTGCTCGCGCTCGGCCTGTCGTTGCTCAGAAAGATGCCGCCGAACCTGTGCCGGAGGCAGTCGGAAGCGCAGGCTGGTGTCGGTGAGGGAGCGCACGGACATGCGCCCTGAATCCGGCAGTGTTTCCTCCAACGGATCGGTCAGTTCGCAAATGCGGACCTCTCCGTGTTTCGCCAACCGCAGCAGGGGGTCCAGCGGAGTTTTCGCCAGCGATTCAAAATCGGACAACACCTGCACCAGCGTTCCCGGAGCCGCCACCCGCAGCACCTGCCGCAGGAGCGGGTGAAACTCCAGCTCACGAAAGCCCGGCTCCGCCTGAGTTTGCAGAGGCTCGTTGTGAAACTCCGCCAGTGTGCGCAACAGTCGCAGAAAGGCCGGACGCACCCGGCTGGGCTTGTGCTCAAAATGCCCCTGCGGCCCCTGCACTAACGCCCCCACACGATCCCCACGTTGAAACGCCTGCCAGCCCAGCAACGCCCCCACCCGACACGCCTGCACGGACTTGAGCGTGTTCCGCGTGCCAAAATACAGCGAGGGCGTAAGGTTGAGAACCAGCAGGACCGGGCGTTCGCGCTCTTCCTGAAACAGCTTGGTGTGGACCCGTCCGGAGCGGGCGGTGATGCGCCAGTCAATGTGCCGCACGTCGTCTCCGGGGTGATAGGCGCGGGACTCGGCGTACTCCATGCCGCGTCCCTTCACACGGGACGGGTGCGGACCCTGCCGCAACGCCAGCCGCTGCGGGCGCGGCGGAAACCCCTTGGGCGGCGGACGCAGCAGGTCTTCGGGGTCCACATGAATTCCGGGGATGAGGTGCATCGTCGTGGCACTCAATGAGGAAGGCTTGGGCGGGCTACCTCCATTTCCACTCGTCGTCATCAAA
>CAZQXS010000111.1:10860-12583 GCA_964597275.1 uncultured Pseudomonadota bacterium
ACTCAATGAGGAAGGCTTGGGCGGGCTACCTCCATTTCCACTCGTCGTCATCAAAGTGGTTACCGAGCGCCTGCCAGTCCTGCTCTTCCCTTGTGGATTCAGGTTGAGGTGTTTTGGCAAACGACGCTTCCCATTGGGCGCGGGGGTGCTCCGGGACCTTGAGGATCAACGAGCGGTCCTGAACCTCCAATTCCACACTGGCTTTGTCATTTACCATGTAGGTCACCACCATTACTTTATCAAAAATCACAATTTTGGAATCCAAAACGGAACCGCTTCGCAGGGGCAGGTTTGAAACCTGCCCCTACCTGTTCACCGCCAACCAGAACCATTCGGCCATCCGCGACCAATCACTGCCCCCCGGAAGCCAGAGCAAATGGCCGCGTGTTCTGGATTCCCACCTGCGCGGGAATGACAAGTGGGTGCAAATCAACCGAAATGGCTCTAATCCGTCAGTCCCAACGGCTCCAAGGATTTGATCAGCCTGTCGGTAGCTTCTTGATTGCGCAACACCCCAAATATCCACTTTTTGCGTGCGCCATTCGCAATGCCCCGATCGAAATACTCCTTGGCCTTCTCGGGATTCCCGTCTTCCATTTCCATGGACGCATAAATCCACAGGACCATTCCGAACATATCCACATTGTTTATTTTATCTCCGATAAAGGATTTGATTTCTTCCGTTTTTCCCAAGATATACAAATCCGCAACCAACATGTGAGAAACCATATATCCTGTGTCAACTGGAGCGAAACGCAAGGCTTTATGGAAATACGGAATCGATTTATCATGATCTCCACAAGCATGATAAATAAACCCTACTGTAATTAAATTGCTTCTGATATTACTACTGTCTATCGACTTCGGAATATAACTTTTTGCGACATTACAGTCTTTGGACAATTGCTCTAATTCCATAAGAGCTTTTACAGCATAGTCTCTTTCATGCCCCCTGTTCTTTATTATAGACTTAGTCAAGTGATCTATTCTCTCAAGGTCATCTTCTTTTTTATTTTGTGAGAAACCCATAAATAAACTCTCGTGAATGATCCATACTTCCATGTAATCAATGATATTTTGATTTGCATTCAGTGACTTTAATTTTTCCAGAATCTCCAGAGTGTTCTCGTAGCCTTCCTTAGTGTATTTGCTCCACTCTGTTTCATAATTCATAAACAGCAGATACTGCTCAAACGTATCAAATTGTTCCATCCACTGTTTATCCGTCGCTCCTAAAGCCTGGATATCAAGCTGGCCCAGCACCTTGTTCCCGATCTCGTCCTGGACCTTGAAGAAGTCATCCAGTGAAAAGTCAACCTTCTCGGACCAGACCACCTTGCCTTTTGAGAGGTCGTTGAGTTCCACGGTCAGCCGGGTGCTCTTCCCGAAGGACTGCACCGATCCCTGAATGGCATGCTTTACCCGAAATTTTTCAGCAATCTCCTTATCGGGCATCTTGGTCTCAAGAACGTGAAAGCTCGTGCTGCTGGACAGCACGGTGATCCCATTGTAGCGGGAAAGGCTGGAGATCAGGCTCTCCGTCAGGGCGTTGCTGACCGAGGTGTCCTCGCCTCCGAGGTTCTTGAAGGGCTTCACGAGGATGACGGGAAGGTTGTCCCGTGCCGCCTGTGCCGCTTTTTCAGGCGGCTTCTGCTGGCTGAGGTAGAGGAAGCCCCCGATTCCGAGGATGAGGATTGCGGCGATCACCGCGAAGAGGGGCGCC
>CAZQXS010000112.1:0-12317 GCA_964597275.1 uncultured Pseudomonadota bacterium
TGGGGCGACCGCGCCTTCCTGAAGTGAGCGAAACGGGCGCGGCCTCGGAGGCCGCTTGCCCAACCGAGCCATCCCTTGTTGAAATGAAACCCCGATGAAAGGCCTTTCCTTCACGATCAGCAAGAAGCTGTTCTTCATCTTTCTGGCGAACTCCCTGATCATCCTGACGATCTCCGGGCTGGTGCTGCAATCCTTTTCCGGGCTGTCGGGCCAGTTCAACCACAACTCCCAACTGCTCAACTACAAGATCACGCTGGACGCCATCCGGGTGGAGCAGGCGAAGCTGAAGGGGCAGGCACAGTCCTTTTACCTGAACGTGACCGAGGAGGCCATCCGGGTTGGTTTGGGCAGCATGAACGCCTCCCTCGACCTGATCCTGAAGTACCTAGAGGACTTGAGCCACGAGCAGAACCACCGCATCAACGAGTTGAGCCTTGAAAGCCAGCATCGGTTCCGGGTGAGCGGAAGCCAGCCGGGATTTCAGGTGAAGGAGGCACCGACCGGACTGGACCCGGAAGCGATTGTGCGGCGGGGATTCATCTATGGTTTTGAAAAGGCGAAGCTGGGGCACAGCGACGACCCTGCGCTCGGTGAGAAGCTGGTGTCCACCATTGCAGCGGACTGGTTCCTGATCAAGAAGGAGTTGGAGCAGCTCAAGGGCAATGTGAACCTCATTGCCGACAATGCCGCCCAACAAATCTCCACGCTGGCGATTGCCAAGCGCAACCTGACCAACCTCGGCAGGAGCCGGGAAGCCTTGCAGGGAGGGCAGGAGCGCATCGCCGCGCTGTTGCAGGAGCAGTCCGGTACAGGCTCGCTGGACGACCAGTGGTTTGAGCAGTTGAGTCTGATGTCCACGAAGCTGGAGGAGATGCTGAGCGGGCAGGCGGTGTTCAAGCAGGAGGGGGAGTCCGGGCTTGCGGTGGAGTTTGCCTCCGAATCCGCTCCGACAGCCTTGCCGTCAACGGTGTACCTGCAAGACCTGATCACGGAGTACGACGCGCTTTTCAAGGGGCTGGAGCCGCTGGTCTTGGACGCCGAGGATGACGAGTTGGAGGACGCGCTTTATGACTTTGACGACTTCTTCCGGAACACCCACAAAAGCGTCAATCGCGTGGGCCAAGAGTACTTCACCAGCGAGGTGTCCGCCGCGCAGTTCTCGGACAACAACCTGCGCGTCGCCAACATTCTGGAGGACATCAACGCCCTGATCTTCACGGACTTGAACGAGGTGAACCACAGCGTCACGGAGCGGGCCAACCGTTTTCTGGTCATTGTCCTTGTCATCTCATCGGTGGGCTTGCTGGTGGGCCTGTTCTTCTGGTTTCTGGTCCAGCGTTCGATCACCCGCCCAGTCAACGCCCTCGTGGACACCTCCAAGGACATCGCGCAGGGCGAGGCGGACCTGACCAAGCGCATTGTCGTGCAGGGCCGGGACGAACTGAGCGAGCTGTCCACCTGGTTCAACCTCTTTCTGGAGCGGCTCAACACGCTGGTGCTGCAAGTCAAGGAAAACGCCTCCAGCATCTCCAGTTCCACGCAGGACATCGTGCAGGGTACCGAAGACCTCTCCAGCAGAACCCTCCAGCAAAGCGCCTCGCTGGAGGAAACTGCGTCCTCGATGGAAGAGATCAACAGCATCGTCCAAAACAACGCGAGGGAAACCTTCAGCGCCAACGAGGTCGCCAGACAGGCGGAAGGGGCGGTGGACCAGTACCGGGAGCAGTTGCTGGAATCCGTGGGCAAAACGGTGGAGGCCAATCAGGCGCTGGTCAAGAATCTGGAGACCACCAACGTGTCCATTGTTGAAAAAAGCAAGGGCGCTCAGGACACCGCCACCCACAGCAAAACCCAACTGCTGGAAGCCATTGACAACACCATCGTGCTCAACAAGCAGATGCTCGACAATTTTGGACTCACGACTCAGAACGTTTCTGAAGCCATGCAGCGGATCACCGAGAGTTCCAACCAGATTGTGGGGATCACGTCCTTGATGAACGACATCGCCTTCCAGACCAACCTGCTCTCGCTCAACGCCTCCGTGGAAGCCGCCCGTGCAGGCGAGCACGGCAAGGGCTTTGCGGTTGTGGCCTCCGAGGTCCGGAAGCTGGCCCTGCGCTCGGCCAAGGCCTCCAAGCAGATTGACCACCTGATCAAGGTCAGTCTGGAGGACATTCAGTTTGGACAGCAAACCGTTTCGGAGGGGAAGGCGGGGCTGGATCAGTCGAAGCAGGAGATTGACGCCATGCTGAAGAAGCTGCAAGCGGACAGCAACGTCAACCTGGATGAAATCACGCTGGCCTTTGAAGCCGTCTCCCAACTGATCCAGCAAGGCGAGGAGCAGATGAACCTGATGAAGAACGACATCGAGGCGATGCTGAACGACTTGCAGTCGAACAGCGATTACAACCTTCAGCAGATTCTTGCGTCCTTCAAGAATGTCTCCGAGGTGATGGGCAAGATCAAGATCGCGTCCGAGGAACAGGCTTACGGGGTGGAGCAGATCAACAACTCGATTCTCGAAATGGACCGCATCACTCAGGAAAACGCCCAGTACGCCGAGAACAACATCGAGATCAGCCAGACGACTGCCGAGCAGGCGCAGCAGTTGGAGACGCTCATGCAGGCGTTCAAGGTGGATGCGGAACAGGACCAGCTCACGTCTCCCGATAAAAAGCAAATCGAGATGGACTCCACCCCATCACCTGCGAAGGCCTAGAGCATTGCCTGTCCTCAGCGCATGATCTTGAATCCGGAGCGCCGCACCTCGCGGCGGTCCAGCAGGTCGAGGTAGTGCGAAGCAAGCTGGTGGAGGTTTTCCTCCTTGAACTCGAAATCCTCCGGCTGGGTGGTCTGCACGAGCTGTGAGAAGTGCAGCCGCGCCTCAAAAAGATTCTTGCGCTGAAAGGCGATGACACCGAGGTGGAAGAGCGCGTCCGGGGATTTCCCGCCCAGTTCCACGCTCTGCTGCAATGCCTCCTGCGCCTCCTCGATTTCCCCAAGCTCCCGCCGCAGCCGTCCCAGTTCCAGCAGCAGTTCCGCCCGCTCTTCCGGGGGGTGGGTGGCCGCGTCGAGTTCCTGCGTGACGCGCCGCAGGAATTTGCCGGGGTGCATGGTGCGCCGCAGGAATTTGGGAAAGCGCAGGGGCCGGATGTTGGTGAGCCGCTGGGCTTCGTCCTCGCTGAGCCGCAGCAGGTGGGCGGTCAGCATCTCCATGTAAAGCCCGGAGCGGAAGCCGGCGTCCATCTGAAAGCGCAGCGGTGCCTCGCAGTTTTTGCACACCAGCGTGTCTGGAGTCCAGAGGTCGTCGTCGCTGAAGGGCTGGCGTTGCTCGATGGCATCCGGGTTGTAGTAGAGCAGGGACAGCCCGTAGTGGTAGGCGGTGCGGCAGTGCCCGCAGGGAATGCGGACGCTGAGGAGGTCGCCGATGTCGTGCTGGGCAGAATCCTCGTCAATGCCCTCTGGCAGCGGCTGGCCGTGGGCGGTGCAGAGCAGGAACAGCAACTGCCCAACGGCGGCTTCGCCTTTGCGGTGGTGGACGGTGAGTGGTTCGATGAAACGCGGGTCCGGGTTGCGCTCGATGAAGTCGAAGCAGGTGTGGTAGTGCTGGTTGATGAGGAAGTGAAAGTGCGCGATCAGCAGTTCGACCGTTTCTGGAGAGGGATGGCGCGTGAAGAGCTGGAGTGCGTAGTCGAGGTGGTCGTGCAGGGTTTCGGCCACAAGGGCCTCAAAGTGCTGGAGGTAGCACGCGGCAAGCTGCCGGGAAAGCTCCGGCACACCCAGTTGCCACGGTTTTGGAAGCAGCGTTGGGAAGGCGCAGGTGTGCGGATCGGCGGTTCCGGAAAGCAGCACCAGCATCGCTTCCGGCGGGGTCAGCGGATTTTGCGGGCGGGCCTTGGCGAGCGCGGCCTGCTGCTTGGCCGTGAGCGGAGACTGCACCAGCAGGTGTTCGGCCAGTTCCCGCAGCAGCACCGAATCCAGCAGTGGCGCACGGAGCAGGCGTTGCAATTCCGGGAGCTGCGAGTTGGGCGCTTCGGCGATTTGCAGCGTGCGGTGTTGCACCAGCGCGATCAGCGGAAGGCCGAGGAGCAGCAGCAATTCCTGATCCTGAATGCGGATGATGGCATCGTCCCAATTTGGGGTGATGTGATCCCGGAACCCCTCCAGCACCCCCTGCTCCAGTGGGGCGGAGGCGGCGGGCACCAGCCGTTTGAGGGTTTGCAGCAGGTGGCCGGCGAGTCCGGGGTAGTCCTGCGCTTTCAGCCGCCGATCCGCTTGCTCCAAGAGCTTGTCGGTTTTTGCGTCAAGCGTCTGCCCCGTGGTTTGGGCGATGATCTGCGTGACGGTTCGGAAGGTGGCCCCGGCCTCCAACTGCAAGCGCAGGAATTCCAGGGTCGGCCTGCCGCCAAAGGTGTCGGAGAGGTGCTGAAGGAACTGAGGGTCGCTGGTGTGACTGCGGAAGTGCGTGTAATGCTCGGTGAGTTGGTAAACCTGCGAATCCGTGTTCACCTGCTTGCACAGCGCCCCGAAGAGGCAGAGCGCCTTGAGGTGATGCTCGTGGAGCGTGACAAGGTGCTGCTCCAGCGTTTCCCACCCCCCGGAGCCTTCCAGCCGCAACAGGTTGTCCACCGCGCACTGGAGGTCTGGAAGCTGAAGCTCGTCATCGTCGAGCAACTGCTCCAGCCATTGGTTGAGGAGGTTCGGAAAATTTGGCGGGCGCAGGTCGGTCAGTGCGGTTGCGCAGGCACGGCGCATTTCGCCGTCGTTGCGGCTGAACCAGCCGAGCAGCGGAAACGCGAAACGCTCCAGCCGCTGGCGGCCAATCAGGTAAACCGCCGCCTCGCGGACATCCTCCAACTCCGACTCGAACAGCGTTCCCGCGAACTTGTCGGCCTGACCCTGGCAGTGTTCCAACAACTGATAGGTCGCCCACCTCCGGAGCCGTTCGGAAGGCTGTTCCAGCAGGGCGAGCAGTTGAGGGGGCTTGAAGATTTGCATGCGTGTCGTATGATCAGGAGAGACTGGCAACTCTCGACCGGGAGCCATCATGACAAGTCGAGACACCGTAGGGGAGCAATCCTGCGATTCCTGTGGGAGAAGCATAGCCCGTGCCGTTCTGCTTGCGGTGCTTGGCGTGGTGTGCGCAGTGCTTCCGGCATGGGGGTCGGACGGCACCCGGCAAGTCTCGCCCTCCTACCTCAATCCAGAAAACTTCCTCGACCTCCAGGCCTACAGTTTCAGCAAGCGCGAAAACGACCTGTGGTACGAAACGGACAACGGCTGGCGTTCCGGAGGGGGCAGCCTGGGGCTGGATTTGCTCTACCTGCTGCTGGAGGTGAAACTGCGGCATCCGCTTTCGGAGTCGTGGAACGTTGGTTTCGAGTTGGAGCAGGATGAGTTTTACGAAGTCAAGCCGCTCCGCTACCTGATCGAGGTCGAATGGCGTCCGCAGACGTGGCTGGGCGTGAGCTTTGTGGGCATGCCGGGGTACGAAAAGCGCCATGTGGACGAGGGGCTGGGGGTCACGCTGGGCGAGCCGCCGTGGGATTTCTTTCGCTATCGCCGCCTGTGGCACGACCTCTACTACAACGAGAAGAATTTTTCCGACAACTCCACCTACGACGCCTCTCCGATTGAGGATGTTTGGGAGGGGGCCGTGCGTTGGGAAAAGTGGCGGTTGCGGGGAAAACGTGCGGAGGTGCGCTCGTTCACCCAAAATTTTCCGGAGGATCAGCTCACCTTCAAGGGTTCCTCCGTGGAAACCTCGCTGGTGCTGGACTGGCTGCCGTCTCCGGAGCAGTTGCTGGGTGTGGCCCTCAAGAGCTTCGACCTCCGCAAGTCGCGGGAAGCGCCCAGCACCTCCGTCCGAGCCGACAACCGCCGCCAGCGGTTGCGCTACGAGTCACTGAACCTCTACGGCCTCCAGCCGCTCAATCCAGACTGGCACGGCACCTGCGGGTTGCGCTGGGACCGCTTTCGCAACGAATTCCGGGACTTGGTGGACGGAAGCGAGAGCGAGGACTTCTTGCTGAGATCGCTCCAGCTTTACGGCGAACTGCGGCAGGCGACCTCGCCGACGAGGGCGTGGGAGTATGGGCTTTACGTCGGCGACACCCACAAGTCCGTGGCCAGCCTTCCGGCAAAATCCACCGACCCGCTGAGCAAGGGGGTGGAGATCAAGCTGCGCGTGAGCTGGCAGGTGGGGCAGGTGGACGCGCAGGGGGCGTTGCGGCTCATCTCGACCTGGGACGTGGACGGCTTCTCGCCCGACAGCTTCCTTGGCATCTGGGACGGCGGCAGCATGGCCTACCAGCGCACTTTCTGAAACAGATACAAAATTCCAGAAAAAAACCCTTGACACGGCAAGCCTTGCCCGGATATGATATCAACGCATTATTTAATTATTTGAATATATCCTAAAATAGTTTATAGCTGAAGGAGGTTTGATGGCAGAAGACGGATTTGACACGCTCTTGGACTGTCAGGGCTTGAACTGCCCGATGCCGATCCTGAAAACCAAGAAAGCGGTGGACAAGCTTGACAGCGGGCAGGTGCTGAAGATGCTGGCGACCGATCCCGGATCGGTCAACGACGTGCAGGCATGGACCAAGCGCACGGGCAACCGCCTGCTGGACCACTCGGAGGGCGGAGGGGTGTACAGCTTCTTGATCCAGAGGAAGTAAGCGGGTTTTTCTTGCACTCTCCCTTTCACGGAAGGGAACCCAAACGGAGGGAACATGGAGGAAGAGCGACCAAAACGGATGGCACTGATCGCATCCAAGGGCACCTTGGACTGGGCCTACCCCCCGTTCATCCTCGCCTCGACGGCGGCGGCGATGGAGATGCAGGTTGCGGTGTTCTTCACCTTTTACGGACTGACCCTGCTGAAGAAGAAGATCACCGCGAAGGTCGCCCCACAGACGAATCCGGCGATGCCCATGAAAATGCCCTTTGGTCCGCAGGGATTTCAGGACATCGAATGGCCCATGCCGAACCTGCTGATGGGCAACGTTCCCGGATTTGAGACGATGGCCACCTCGCTGATGAAGGAGACCTTCAAGAAAAAGGGAGTGGCCACCATTGAGGAATTGCGGGGCATCTGCATCGAATCCGGAGCCAAGCTGATCGGCTGCCAGATGACGATGGACGTGTTCGGCTTCAGTCGAGAGGATTTCATTGAGGGGGTGGAGATTGGAGGCGCGGCGACGTTTCTGGAGTACGCGGCGGACTCGGACATCCAGCTTTTCATTTAACACGGACAGGCGGACCTGTTCCGCAACATGAGGATGGAGGCACGATGAGTGACGAGGAGAAGATGACGGTGTTTGTGACTTCGGGGCCGGAAACCCCCCAGCGGTGCGCGACTCCGTTTTACATGGCGAACATCGCGGCGGCGATGGACAACGAGGCCGAGATGATCTTCCAGATTGACGGGGTGCTGTTGATGAAGGAGGGGGTCGCGGAAGGCCTGGTCGCCAAGGAGGGTGGCAAGCGCATCATTGACTTCATCCGGGAGGCCAAGGAAGCCGGGGTGGAGATGCGGGTGTGTTCGGCAGCCCTGCAACTGCACGACATGACTCAGGATGACCTGATCGAGGAGTGCGACGGCGTGGTTGGCGCAGCCTACATGGTGGACGTCGGTATGGAAAGCGCGATGGTCCTCAACTACTGACACACGGAGAACCTCATGGCGGAAATCAACAGTTGTCTGCTTCCGGACGAGTTGCAGTACCACATCGAGTTCAACGTCTGGCTCAAGGACAACGGTGACGGCACCTTTGACCTTGGCATGACCGACATCGCGCAGTCCATGGCCGGATCGGTCATCCACTGCCGCCCCAAGCCTGTCGGCAAGACTGCCAAGAAGGGCAAGAGCGTTGCCACCGTCGAAAGCGGAAAATGGGTCGGCCCGGTCAAGACGCCGCTGACGGGGGAGATCGTCGCCAGCAACGGTGCGATTGAAACGGAGGCCGCCATCCTCAACCGCAGTCCCTACCGCGAGGGCTGGATCGTGCGGCTCAAGCCCACCAACTTGGATGCGGAGCAGGGCGAACTGGTTTCCGGAGAAGCCGCGCTGGAAGGCTTCCGAGGCTACATGGCCGAGAAGGAATTCACCGGCTGCATCCACTGCGAAGGCTTTGACAGCTAATCCCGGCAATGTCCATCTACGCTGACGCAAAATACACGGACGTTCCTGTCGAGACTAAGCAGGCGCTCTTTGACGAGGTCAAGGCGGACCTGCGCTTCGACACGCAGCTCTACGGTTGCTACGAGTGCGGCATCTGCGTGGCGGCCTGCCCCTCGGCGCGGTTCTACGACTTCAGCCCGCGGGTGTTCGCGCAGGTGATGGCGCGGGAGGACGTGGACACGTTCTACGAACTGCTCAACGACCGGGTGTGGGACTGTTCGCAGTGCTTCTCCTGCACGCGCTGTCCGCGCCAGAACAATCCGGGCGGCATCATCACCATCATGCGCGAGGTCGCGGTCAACCACGGCCTGCAATCCGCCAAGGACGCGCTCAAGGCATACAGCCGCATCATCTACAAGATCATGTCCACCGGAACGCAGGTTGCGCCGGACATGCTCCAGCCCGACTTCTTCCCGGACTGGGGGCCGGACGTGCAGCAGGTCTCGGACAACCTGGAGGTCTGGCGGCGGGCCGTGCCTCCGGAAACCATGCACACCACCGAGCTGGCGTGGGATGTCAGCGAGAAGACGCGCCTGGAGCTTTACATGATCTGGAAGCTCACGGGCAACCTGGAGATGATCGAGAAGATTGACGAGGGCATCTTCATGATTCTGGAGGAGGTGATGGAGGAGTTGCTGGAGGAACACGGCTACGACATTGACGATTTTGAAAACGTCCTTGAGGAGGATGACGATGAGGAATGAGGCAACGGAGGTCTTCACGCCGCCCACGGTGGCAAGCCGCCAGTTTCAGCGCCCGGAACTTCCCCCCACCGAGGATTACCGCGAGCAGTTGTTTGCGCTCGAAGCCGAGGGGGAACTGGAGGTGCAGCGCGTGCCGGAACCGTATGTGGAGGTCGAAACCAAGTACGGGCGCAAGAAGAAGATTCCGGTCGAACTGACGTGGCACCACAAGTCCTGCGGGCAGTGCGGGCACATTCCGGGCTACTCCACCTCCATCTTCTGGCTCAACCGCAAGCTCGGCTTCGACTACCACGATCCGAGGGACCAGACCTCCTGCACTGCGTGGAACTACTACGCCTCCTCGACCTCGAACGCCGGGGCGCAGGCCAGCATTGCGGTGCGCAACTTCTCGCAGGCGAAGCTGGACGGCTACTTCCCGCTGATTCACTGCGGCACCAGCTACGGACACTACAAGGAAACCCGCGAGCAACTGCTGCACTACCCCAAATTGCGCAAGCAGGTGCGCCGCGTGATGAAGAACCTCAAGATGCCCTTCGTCTTTCCCGAAGAGATCGTGCATTACTCGGAGTGGATTCACGCCATGCGCGACCGGATTGCAGAGCGCAAGGTGCTGGACTTGAGCAACGTCACGGTCACGGTGCATCCGGCGTGTCACTACCACAAGCTCGTGGTCGAGGACGCGATCTACGACCGCGACCTCTTTGACGGCCAGCGCACGGCAGTCATCAGCGGACTGGTGGAATCCTTGGGCGCACGGGTGGGCGACTACTCCACCTGGCACGACTGCTGCGGGTTCGGCTTCCGGCACATTCTGGTCAGCCGCGACTTCTCGCGGTCCTTTGCGACCACCCGCAAGATCGAGCGCATGAAGGAGGAGGTCAACCCGGATGTGGTGCTGACCCACGACACCGGCTGCGTGACCACGCTCGACAAGAGCCAGTTTGCCGCCAAGGCCCACAAGCGCAACGTCGGCATCGCCGTGATGTCGGACGCGCAGTTTGCCGCGCTGGCGATGGGGGCGCATCCCTACTTCGTCTGCCAACTCCACTGGCACGGCGTGGACAACAAACCCCTGCTGGAAAAAATGGGAATCGACCACGAAAAAGCCTGGGCGGAGTTTGAGGCCCAGACCGAGCGGATCAAATCCGGAGAAATTGACTACATCAGTTGGGAGGAAGCCGATGCCTGAGTTGCCTGTGCTTGTGATTGGAGGAGGCCCGGCGGGGCTCGAAGCCGCACGGGGCGTGGCCGACTTGGGCTACCCCGTGACCGTGGTGGAAAAAGCCGACCGCCTTGGCGGAACGCCGATTCTGGAGGACTACGCCGCGCTCACCCCCAACATGGTCAACGCGGAGGAGGCGATGGGGGAAATGGTGCAGCGCATCGCCAACGACGACCTGATCGAGATTCGCACCTCCACCGAGGTGGTGAGTGCGTCCGGCACCGCACCCGTGCTGGACGTGGCCCTGAAAGGCCCGGAGGGGGAAGCAACCGTGCAGGCGGGCAGCGTGATCGTGGCCACCGGATTTCAGCACTTTGATCCGGGCAAGGAAACGCAGATGTACGGCTACTACGAGTTTGACGACGTGATCACGCTGGTGGACACCGAAAAGATGCTCAAGGCCGGAAAGTTCGTGCGCCCCTCCACCGGAGAGCCGCCCAAGCAGGTGTGCTTCATCCAGTGCGTGGGCAGCCGCGATCGGCAGATCGGCAACCAGTGGTGCTCCAAGGTCTGCTGCGGGATTGCCTGCAAGGAGGCGATTGAGATTCGGCACCTGTTGCCCGACTGCCGTGTGTTCGTCTTCTACATTGACATGCGCATGTACGGTTTCTGGGAGGACGAGATTTACTGGAAGGCGCAGGAGAAGTACAAAGTGAACTTCATCCGGGGCATCGTCACCGAAATCACCAAGCGCGGCGATCAGGTGGTGGTCAAGGGCGAGGACACCACGATGGGGCGTCCGTTGGAAGCACCGATGGACATGGTCATCCTCTCGGTTGGCATGGAGCCGAGCGCCGGAACGAAGCAGATGGCCGAAGTGTTCCAGCTTCCCCTCGAATCGCACGGCTTCATCGAGAGCATCGGCGGGGCACTCAACACGGTCGTGACCAGCGTTCCCGGCGTGTTTGTGGCCGGAGCCGCCGCAGGTCCAGCGGACTTGGAAGATTCGGTTTCGATGGGCGGAGCCGCCGCGATGAAAGCCGCCGCCTTTTTGCGCAGGGCGAATCTGATGGCCGCCTGATGCTCCACGACTCGATGACGGTCGAGGACATCGTTGATTCCGAGTCAGCCCTGGAGTTCATGAAGGAGGCCACCAAGCTGGCCTCGTCCTCAGAGTTGGAGGACTTGTCCGAGCGCGTCATCCGCAAGTCAGAATGCTTCCGGACGCGACTCTCTCCGGAGGGTTTGGAGACACTCGACGAGGAACAGTTCGGACAGGTGGTGCGGCTGGTTTTTTCGATTGGCCGCAAGTCGAAGCGGCTGGTTGCCGCTAACGGCTTTGAGGCGTTGCGCTCGCAAATCCGGGAGTTGCTGCATGGAACGGCGACCTTGGAGAAGCGCTTTGATCATTTTGTCGGCAGCGTTGAGGGCGTTGAGGAAAAGATGCGCATCAACTTTGCCGGAGAACTGCTGCATTTTTCGCAGCCCGAACGCTACTGGCTGTGGACGAACTGGGTTTGGGATCCAGATGCGAACACCGGGGCGTTGCCGCTGGTGGTGCAACAGGAGGTGGATTTGCTGGGAGACACACCAGGGGAGACCTACCTGCGGGTGGGCGAGGCTCTGGCGTATGTCAACAAGGTGGGGCACGAGCGTGGCTTTGCGCGAGTCGGGCACGGCGCGTTCGGAATTGATGTCTTTCTTGCCTGCGTTTACGCGGTTTACATGTACACGGTTTTCAAGGTGAAGCTCTCGGATGAGTTCAATCGCATCCTGCCTGCGCTTCCGGAGTTGACACGCCGAGTGCTTGGTGTGCAAAAAATTGGTGGAGGTGCAGTATAGATGCTGGCATTAGCTGTATGCGAAATCTCCGTTCGTCCTGAGCTTGTCGAAGGGCGAACCCCGTCCATGCTTCGACAGGCTCAGCACGAACGGGGAGTGTGGGATCGCAGCATTTACAAGACAGCCACTATCAAAATTTCGAGTTGTAGTTGATGTCCGAACACGAATACGAAAAGTTCACCGAACAGGAAGAGGCGGTTGTCGAGGGAATCGACATCTCCGGGATCTGGAACCGGATGTACGAACCCCGCGAGTTGACGGGCTACGACCTGACCTACATGGACAAGGTGACGGAAACGCCCGGAGCCGAATCCATGGGCTGGTGCTACCAGTGCGCCCAGTGCGTGGGCGTGTGCCCGGTGGACCATGTGGGCAGCTACGGCCCGCGCAAGCTCTTCCGGCGGCTCCAGACCGGAGTGAA
>CAZQXS010000113.1:0-12153 GCA_964597275.1 uncultured Pseudomonadota bacterium
GGCAAGCTGGGCGTCGTCCACCGTCCGGAACGTGACTTTTTGCATCAGCAGTTCGGCGAGTTCCGAGTTGAGCAGCTTGGCCAATGCGGGGTCGAAATCCGGAGCGGCCAGCAGCGAGACGCGGTTTCCGCAAATCCGGGCGGCGGCGAGCATGGCGAGGATCGAAAAAGCAGTGTCGCCGCCATGCACCCAAATCCCAAGGTGCCCGACACTGCGGTAGCGGAAGCGGTTGTCCTGTCCGGGAAGGCGGGCGTAGTCGTGCTCTCTGGAAAAATGCTGGCCGTGCTGGACGAGGTAGCTGCGCAATGCGGTGCGAAACTTGCGGATTTCGGCGCGGTCCATGCCGAAGCGTCGCGGCACTTCCTGCTCCCAGCCTTGGGTGGCCGTGAGCCACGGACTGTCTTCGGCGAGTGCCCCATCCAGCGGCGGAGCGGTTTCCTCCAACGTGAGCAACTGAAGCACATAGTTTGGCCCGCCCGCTTTGGTTCCGGCACCGATCGCGGATTTCTTGAGTCCGCCGAAGGGCTGGCGCTGCACGATGGCTCCGGTGGTGGTGCGGTTGATGTAGAGGTTCCCGGCCTCGATGTTTTCCGTCCAGTGCGCCTGCTCCCGCATGTCCAAGCTTTGCAGCCCGGAGGTGAGGCCAAAGCCCGTGGCGTTGACCATGCCAATGGCGTCGTCCAAATCTTCTGCCTTCATCACGGAAAGGATCGGCCCAAAGAACTCGGTCTGGTGCGAGCGGTTTCCGGGGCGGGTTCCCCACTTGACCGCCGGGGTCAGCCAGCGTCCGCCCGTGTCCAGTTCCGGCAGGACGAGCCACGACTCGCCCGGCTCCAGTTCAGTGGCGGAGCGCAGCTTTTCGGTGGCGGGGCAGGTGAGCGGCCCCACGCGGCTCTCGAACTTCCACGGGCTGCCGACCTTGAGGCTCTGCACTGCGTCCCGCAGCTGCTCCTTGAAGCCGGGGTCGTCATGGACCTCCTTTTCAAGGACGAGCAGCGAAGTCGCCGAACACTTCTGCCCGGAATGTCCGAAGGCGGACTGTACCACGTCCAGCGCGGCCTCGTCGCGGTCGGCCAGCGCGGTGACGATGGTGGCATTCTTGCCTCCGGTTTCGGCGAAAAGCCGACGGTCGGGATTCTGCTGGAGGATGCGCATTCCGGTTTCAGTGCTGCCCGTGAAGATCACCGCGTCAATGCCGGAGTGCGCGGCCAGTGCCTTGGCGACCTCGTCGTTCTCGCAGGGCACGAGTTGCAGCACGTTCTCCGGAACGCCCGCTTCCCAGAAGCAGCGCAACGCCTCCCACGCCACGGGCGTAGCAAAGGGCGAGGGCTTGAGCAACACCGTGTTTCCCGTTGCCAGAGATGCCGCCACGCCGCCCACCGGAATCGCCACGGGGAAGTTCCACGGCGAAATCACCAGCACCGTGCCCAGCGGAGCCGCCTGCACATTGCCGGACTGGAGCAGGGTCCGCAGGGAGCGTGGATAGTATTCCACAAAGTCAATCGCCTCGGACACCTCCGCGTCGGTCTCGTCAAAGAGCTTGCCACACACGGATGCGGCGGAGCCGATCAATTCGCCCCGGTGCTTGCGGAGTCGCGCCGCCGCATCCACGAGCCGCTCGTGACGGCCTTCCAGCCCCAATGCCTCCCATTCCGGTTGAGCCTCGCGAGCCTTGCCGATCACGTCCGGCACGTCCTTTTCGACGGCAAGCGTGATTTCGTAAACCCGCTCCGAACCTTCCCCGCAGAGGTCGCCATAGACCTGCGTGGGGCGCTTGCGCCGCCGTCCGCCCTTGAAGGGATTGACGGCCCGCGTCGTGAAATCGGGACTTGTCCACTCCGAACGTATCGACTCCGCCCACTTGCGGCTTGCAGGCAAGGCCCAGTCGGTGTTGGCCTCGTTCTCAAAGGGCATCGCGCCGTCCACCGGAATCGGCTCGGTGTCCGAATTGGTTTCGGTGGTGCGGTCCTGTTGGCGGCGCGGCTGATCATCGAGCTTGCCGATTTCTGCGAGGGCGTTGCAGAAGCGCTGCTGATTTTCCCGGAAGCCCGGACTGGCTTCGTCCAGATCGAAGAGGCTGCTGAGGAAGTTTTCCGGACCAGTGTTTTCGTCGAGCCGCCGCACGAGGTAGGCGACCGCGCTCGTGAATCCGGAACGCTCGACCACCGGGGTGTAGAGCAGGGTCAGGAGGCCGCGCTCGCAGGCCTCGGCGTGGAGAACGCGCTGGAGGTGCGTGCCCATGCCCTCCAGCATTTCGAGCGTGACGCCCTCCCGGAGTTCACGGTTCTCCAGCAGGTTCAGCGTGAAGGCGACATCGAAGAGATTGTGGGATGCCACACCGATGTGAACCGCGTCCAGCGATTCCGGGGTGAGGGCATCCAGCAGCATCTGCTTGAAGTTCGCATCCACCAAAGTTTTCGTCGGCAGCACCGGGTTCGGCCAACCCTCCAATGCGGATTCCAGTCGCTCCACCGCGAGGTTCGCACCCTTGACGATGCGCACCTTGACGGGTGCCCCCCCGGATTTGCGACGGGCCTGCGCCCACTCCTGCAAACGTTGCAGCCAGAGCCGCGAATCCGGCAGGTACGCCTGCAACACGATTCCGGCGGGAAGTTCCCGGAACCTCGGCTCGTCGAGGCATTGCATGAACGCCTCGGCAGTCAGTTCAAGATCGTGGTACGCCTCCATGTCGAGGTTCACGAACTTCGGGGTGCCCTCGGTGGTGCGATGCTGGAGGCAGGCATCGTAAAGCTGGCAAAGCCGCTCGTTGACTTCCTTGAGGCTTTCCGTGAAGGCGAGCGGGTGCAGTTGGGAGTGGATGCTGGAGACCTTGACGGAGATGTAGTCAAGGTCCGGATCGGCGAGGTAGCGCAAGTACTGGCCCAGCCGCCGCTTTGCCTCGTCCTCGCCCAACACCGCCTCGCCGAGGTGATTGAGGTTGACGCGCTGGCGGGATTCGCGTCGCCCGGAGAGGTGCCGAGTGAGGGCCGGACGCTCGGCGGCAACAATGTTCTGTCGCGTGTCGAAGCGCGTCTTGAAGCGCACCAGCGGAGCCGCCAGCGCAGGCACCCACGGCCCGATCCAGAGGAAGATTTGCAGAAGCAGGCGATCCAACGCGGGAAAGGCCTCCGGGATGCCCCGCATTTCTAGAACCGAGCAGAACTGATCAACGAGGCGGGTGTTGCCCTGCGTTCGGAAACTCTGGTCAATGAGCCGGACGAGGGTGGTCTTTTCGGCGGGATGGGCGAGCAGCCGGGACATGAAGCGGCAGAAGCGGCGCTCCGTCGGAGTCACCTTGGCGACGGCCTCGCGCTGCCAGCGTTCGGCGAGTGCGATGCAGGCATCCCGGAGTTGCTCAAGCTCGTGAGTTGAAAGTGAATTAGCCATGACCCCTCCTGATTCAGGTCAGAAAAGTTAGCCCGAACTCTGCTTTTTCGCAGTCTAGTGGATGGGGGAGAGCGGGTCAAGTCTGCGTGGCGTTTTTTTCAGGTAAGCGCAGGAACGGTTTTCCTGCCGACCTCAAGTCCGTTGCGAGAGCTTCAGGAAGGTCGAGATGGTGATGGAACTGAGGGTGGCAACGGCGGTGGCGTCAATTTCCAGCAGGACTTTCTGGAGCGTGGTGCCGAGGGCGGTGGAGCCGTCGTTGGCTCCGTTGCTTCCCACCACTTCCACGGACTCGAACCGCCGGATGATGTCGAGCAGCGTGACGCGCTTGGGGTTGCCGATAAAACGATAACCCCCGCCTGCGCCGCGCACGGATTCCAGTAGCCCCGCCTGCACGAGCGTTTTCAGCACCTTGAGCAGGTGGTTCACGGAGAAGCCGTACTGGACTGCAATCTCCTGCGCAGAGCGGTGGTGCCCCGGAGCTTGGGCAAGGTCCAGCACGGCGAAGAGAGCGCAGCGCGTGGCCTGCTGGAGTTTCACGCCGACTCCAAGTCGAGTTCAAGTTGCAGGAACGGCCCGGCCATCATGCCCTGACTGCGGAAAAACGCCATGTTGAGGTGATCGTCGCGGCTGAGCATCGTGCGCACCTGCGCCACCCCGGACTTGCGGAAGGCGTTGCAGGCCGCCTCAAACAGCGCGGTGCCGATGCCCTGTGTGCGGAACTCCGGTTGCACTCCCAGCGCAAACACCCAGCCGCACGGCGGAGAGCCGAACTCCCACGCCCGCACCTCCCCGATCAGAAATCCTGCAAAGCGTCCCTCAATCTCCGCGATCAGAAAATGCGCCGCCGGGCTTTCCGAATAACGGATGAAGGCATCCTGCCAGTAATCGGGCTTGGCGAGTCCGGTGTTGGCTTCGTCCAAGGCGACCACGCAGGGCAGATCATCGGGGATGGCGGGACGAAGGGTGATGGATGAGGTCATGAAAAAAGTTGGGGTTGCATTCACCAAATTAAGTGGTATTCTAATACCAGTTTTGGAAATTGCAACCGAGAAAAGCAAAAACAGATGACAGAATCAAGCATCGAACTTCAGACCTCTCCGGACGAATATCGGCACTGGTCCTTGGAAATTCGTGGACGTGTGGCCTACCTGCGCATGGACGTGAACGAGGAGCAGAGCCTGCGTCCGGGCTACACGCTCAAGCTCAACTCCTACGATTTGGGCGTGGACATCGAGTTGCACGACGCGGTGCAGCGGCTGCGCTTTGAGCATCCGGAGGTGGGAGCGGTGGTGCTGACCTCCGGGAAGGAGCGCGTCTTCTGTTCCGGCGCGAACATCCAGATGCTTGGCAAGTCCTCGCACGCGCACAAGGTCAACTTCTGCAAATTTACCAACGAAACCCGCAATTCCATTGAGGAAGCCTCGGCGGAATCCGGGCAGCGCTACCTCTGCGCGGTGAACGGCACGGCGGCGGGCGGCGGCTACGAACTCGCACTGGCCACCGACCACATCATGCTCGTGGACGACAACACCAGCACGGTCTCGCTCCCGGAAGTGCCGTTGCTGGCGGTGCTGCCCGGAACCGGGGGGCTGACCCGCGTGGTGGACAAGCGCAAGGTGCGCCGCGATCACGCCGATGTGTTCTGCACCGTCGCTGAGGGCATCAAGGGCAAGCGGGCGGTGCAGTGGAAGCTGGTGGATGAACTGGTGCCGCGCTCGCGCTTTGACGAGGTGATCCGGGAACGCGCAGAAAGCTTTGCCGCGCAATCCCCACGCCCTGCGGATAAGCAAGGCATCGCACTCACCCCGCTGGAACGCAGTTTTGAGGGCGACACGATCCGTCACAAAAACCTGACCGTGGAGGTGGACCGCGAACGGCGCATGGCGACCTTCACGGTGCAGGGACCAACCGAACCGTTGCCGGACACGCCGGAAGCCATCACTGCCGCCGGAGTGGATTTCTGGCCCTTGGCGATGACGCGGGAACTGGACGACGCGATTCTGCACCTCACCTTCAACGAGCAGGACATCGGCCTCTGGGCCTTCCGAACGGTGGGTTCGCCGGAGTTGGTCGCGCAAGCCGACCGCATTTTGCTGAAAAACCGCCAGCACTGGCTGGTCAACGAAATCCTGCTCTTCCTGCGCCGCACCCTCAAGCGCATTGACCTCTCCTCCCGGAGCCTCTTGGCGTTCATCGAACCCGGAAGCTGCTTCACGGGCGGTTTGCTGGAACTCGTGCTGGCGGCGGATCGCAGCTACATGCTTGACGGCACCTTTGAGGATCAAGACCTACCGCCCGCAACCCTGCAAGTCACTGAAATGAACTTCGGCCCCCTGCCCATGTGCAACGGCCTCTCCCGCCTCGAAACCCGCTTCTTGGATGATGCCGATGCGCTGGAGCAGGTCCGGGAGCGGCAAGGCGAGCCGCTGGAGGCGGAAGACGCTGAGGAGCTTGGCCTCGTGACCTTCATCCCGGATGATCTGGATTGGGAGGACGAGGTGCGCATTGCCTTGGAAGAGCGCACCAGTTTTTCGCCGGATGCCCTCACGGGCATGGAAGCCTCCCTGCGCTTTCCGGGTCCGGAGACGCTGGAGACGAAAATCTTTGGCCGCCTGAGCGCGTGGCAGAACTGGATTTTCCAGCGTCCCAACGCCGTTGGTGAGGAAGGCGCATTGCAGCTTTACGGCACCGGTCGCCGCGCCAAGTACAACCCCCAGCGCGTTTGAACTCACCCACAACTCGGAGCTTCCCATGCAGATTGATTACAGCGAGCGCATCCCCAACAACGTCAACCTCAGCGGCGACCGCCGACTCCAGCGCGCCCTGGAACGCTGGCAACCCAACTACCTGCAATGGTGGGGCGATGTGGGGCCGGAAAACAGCAGCGACCACTCGGTTTATTTGCGCACGGCCATCAGCGTGGACAAGGACGGCTGGGCGCATTACGATTTCGTGAAAATGCCGGACTACCGCTGGGGGCTGTTCCTCACGCCTGTGGACGGGGAGCGCACCATCAACTTCGGGATGCACATGGGGAAGCCCGCATGGCAGGAGGTTCCGGGGGAATACCGCACGGAGTTGCGTCGGCTGATCGTCACGCAGGGCGACACCGAACCCGCCTCGGTCGAGCAACAACGCCTGCTGGGGCGCACCTGCCCCTCGCTCTACGACCTCCGCAACCTCTTTCAGGTCAACGTCGAGGAAGGGCGGCACCTCTGGGCGATGGTCTATCTGCTCCACGCCCACTTTGGTCGAGACGGGCGCGAAGAGGCGGAGGAAATGCTGGAGCGGCACTCTGGGGATGCCGACAAACCACGCATCCTCAACGCCTTCAACGAGCCGACTCCGGACTGGCTTTCGTTCTTCATGTTCACGCACTTCACCGACCGCGACGGCAAGTTCCAGCTCGCCTCGCTGGCCGAGTCCGGGTTCGATCCGCTGGCGCGATCTTGCCGCTTCATGCTCACCGAGGAAGCGCACCACATGGTGGTCGGCTCCACCGGGGTCGAGCGCGTGGTGCGGCGCACCTGCGACCTCATGCGCGAACACGACACGGACGACCTGCGCCCTCACGGCGGCATCAGCCTCGACCTCCTGCAAAAGTACCTCAACTTCCACTACAGCATCTCCTCCGACCTCTTCGGACAGGAGGTTTCCACCAACGCCGCAAACTACTACACGATGGGCCTCAAGGGACGTTTCCGGGAAACCGTCATCGAGGACGACCATTTGCTGGGAAACGACGCCTATCCGGTGTATCGGCTACGCGAGAACCGGATTGTGGAGGAAGAGGCTTCCGCGCTAACTGCGATCAACGAGCGGCTGCGGGACGACTACATCGAGGATTGCAGCCTCGGCTTGCGCCGCTGGAATCAGGCGATCCGGGACGCTGGGATTGACTTTGAGCTCAAGCTGCCGCACCGCGCCTTCAATCGGCAGGTGGGGCAGTTTGCAGGGACATGCGTGACTCCGGAGGGGAAGGTGGTTTCTGAGAAAGAATGGCAGCAGGGCGCGAAGGACTGGCTCCCCACCGCCGAGGACCGTGACTACGTCGAATCGCTCATGCAGCCCGTCACCGAACCGGGCAAGGTCGCCAACTGGCTGGCTCCGCCGCTCAAGCGCATCAACAAGCAGCCCTTCGAGTTCGAGTACGTCCGCTTCAACTGAGCTGCAATGAACCCCGATTGGGAACTGCGGCGAGCCACCCCGGACGATGCTCAGGCGTTGTCCAAGGTGGCGGAGGCCGCGTACCAGCACTACACGCCCCGGATCGGGAAGCCTCCCGGCCCCATGCTGGCCGATTACGCCGAGGAAATCCAACGCCATCAGGTCTGGGTGGCGGAGTCCAATCAACAGATCATTGGGGGACTCGTGCTGATTCCAGACACGGATTTTATGCTGCTGGACAACGTTGCCGTTCATCCGAAACAGCAAGGCCGTGGGCCGGGCCGGGCGTTGCTGGAACTGGCCGAGGCCGAAGCCTCAGCCCAAGGCTATCGGGAATTGCGGCTCTACACGCACGAGACAATGACGGAAAACATCGCCCTCTACACCCGTAGCGGTTGGACCGAGACGCACCGCGGCCAGCAAGCCGGCTATGCGCGAGTGTTCATGCGCAAACGTTTGAGTCAGGACTGATAGATCCGCTTGTAGATCTGGAAGGTGCGGTACACCCGCTTGACGTAGTTGCGGGTTTCGAGGAAGGGGATGGTCTCGACAAACTCGTCCACCGGAAGCCCCTTCCAGCGCTTGAGCCAGCGCTTCATGTTGGAGGGTCCGGCGTTGTAGCTTCCGGCAGTGAGGATGAGTTCGTCCTGAAAGTGCTTGGCGAGCCGTCCGAGGTAGCCCGTTCCCAAGCGGGTGTTGATGCGCGGGTCAAAGACGGCCTCGCGGGTACCCAGGCGGATTTTCTGGCGTCGTGCCTCTTCCTTCGCCGTGAACGGCATGAGTTGCATCAGGCCCATCGCCTTGGCCCGGGAAATCGCCTGCGGGTCAAACAGGCTTTCCTCACGCATGATCGCCAGGGCAAAGTAGGGGTCGATTCCGGATTTCTTGGCGGCCTCCTGAATCAAGTCCCAGTAGGCACGGGGAAAGGCGAGTTCCCACACCTGCCCCTGCACCCCCTGACGCTTGAGGTCCATCAGGTAGTGATTTCCCGCGAGCCGCATGAGGTCGTGGTACTGGCCGTAGCGGTTGAGCAGCAGGCTCGCTTCCCACACCAGCGCATGGGTGGATTCGCGGCGCAACCGCGAGCGCAGCTTGCTCATTGCGAGTCTCGGCTCGTTGACGCTGAGCAGAAAATCGCAACGCTCGATCAGGTGTTCTTCCCGGTCGGTCGGAGGCGGCGGGGAGCGATGCCATGCGGTCTTGAACACGCGGGGCTTGGCGGACTTGGGCACGAGCGTGGGATCCTCGTTGCGAATCCGCACTCCGTAGTAGGTGTTGGGGTAGAGGTTGACGAGCTTCCGAAAACTCGACCGCGCCGCCTGCCTGCGCTTGAGCTTGAGTTGCGTTTTCCCCAACCAGTACAGGTGCCTCGCCGTGCCTTCCAGCCCCAACTGTCCAGAGTTCAACCCCGCTTCAAAGCTTTTCAGGGCATAGGTGAAGCCGTTGCCGTCGTAGTGGTACCACGCCTGCTCCCAGTGCGCCTCCGGGGTGTGGTTGTGCTCCGGGAAGCGCAGGATCAGGCGTCGCCACCAAAATGCGGCTTTTTTGCCCTCGCCCCTCTGCTTGTAGTTGAGGGCCATCTGCCGGTAGGCGTTGGGGAGCAGCCACGATTTTTTGCTGATGCGCTCAATTTTGTAAACGGCGGTGCGAGCCGCAATGGTGCGCTTCAGTCCGTGGTTCGCCTGCATCACCCAGTACAGCTGTTCGGGCTTTGAAAACCCGAAGAGCTTGCCCAGCACCCCCTGCTTTTGGAGCTTGAGGGTTTTGGTGAAGTAGCGCTCGGCCAGCAGGATCTGGACGTAGAGTTCTCCCAGCTTGCGGCGGACCTTGAACGCACGGCCCTTGGCCAGCTTGGGCAGGTGCTGCATGAGATAGGGGTTCAGCTTCAAGCTCGCCAGACGGCGCACACGGTTCTGCACGGCCTTGTCTGGAATGTCTCGCCCTTTGTACTGGACCAGAACCTGATCCACCTGCCTTGCGGACTCATCATCCTTGGGAAACTGCCAGCCGAGGAGGTGGATTTCAAACGGCACCTTGATCCGGTAGAGCTTGGCAGCGGCCACGTACTGCTGGTAAATCCCGAAGTCCCGGAACAACACCTGCGGGTGCGTGGCGGCGTACTCCAGCAACGGGAAGACCTGGCGCAGTTCGACCTCGGTCTGAAAGTGCTTCAGCAAATCCTGCTGAATCCTAGAGATGTAGTACGGATAGGCGGGGTGGTCGAGCAGAAGTTGCAGCAGGTAGATCGCGCGCGGATGCTCGTCTGCCGCAAGATGAGACTTGATCCGGTAGTACAGCCAGAGGTCAAAATCGGACAGTTCCGGATCGGTCACCTTCTCAAAGAAGGCGCGGGCCTCCTGCGGACGCTTGAGGGCAAGCAGGCTCTTTCCGGACAGCAGCCACGCCCGATGTTGCAGCGTCCGCTCCAGATTGGGGGTTTCGAGCAGCGCCTGCAACTGCTCCAGCACTTTTTCATGCTGCCCGTCGCGGTGTTGGTCCAGAATCCCGTGCCACGCTCCAGAGGAAAACGGCAGGGTTTGTGGGCGGTCGCCCTTTTGTGGAGTGGCCCCGGCGGGCACTCCGGCAAGGAGCAAGTAGCAGAGCAATCCAAGGAGGACGAGGAAACGCTGGATCATGCCGAAACTCCAGTTGTAAACTGAGTGGTTCATCAATATGCTGGCAATGTGGGGCCGTGTTTACCTATAATTCAAAGCAAGAAGCATACACACCCGTGTTTTGAGGTGTGCCCTTTGCCACATTTCAACCTTCGTCCATGAGCGAACCAGAGCAGCCCGCAGGCCCTCTCGTCCTGCAACAAGACCCGAAGCGCCCCAAGCGGGAGCAGCCGCTTCCCTACGAGTTCGGAAGCGACATCTACCGGGTGTACCGCAACCCCAAGAATCCCTTTCTGGAGCGGATTCTGGGAGAGGAGGCGCAAGGCGTTTCCCTGACCCCGGAGCAGACCCGCAAGCTCTTTCAGCAGATGGCCCGCAGCAACACCTACCGCTTGGGCTACGCCACCGAAACCCCTGCGAACCGCAAACGCCGCGTGACCGGGAGCGCGACCGATGCGCCCCAAGCCAAGGGGGATTTCCCGAAACCCGAGCAGCTTTCATCGGGACCGGAGCGCATCCGCGTGATGATGATCCGCTTTTTTCAGGAAGTGATCCAGCGACTTCAGGAAAACCCGGGACAGCTAGGTGAAATCGTCAACGAACTGGTTCCGCTCTTTGAAGAGCAAGGGCTTCGCATTCGAGTCCCGGAACTCTACCGCCAGTTCCCCAGCAGCGACGCTTTTTTGCAGGCATTGGAGCAAATCAGCGAGGACGACGAGGTGGAGAACTTCGAGCTGTTCTGCGCGGCGCTCTTCGGCTTCTACAGCCAGCAGGGCTGAAGGTGCGGCCTGCGTTTGTGGAGGTGGACCTCCAGCGGCTCACGGAAAACTACCACCTCATCCGCAAACACGCCGGACACCGCCCCGTGATGGTGGTCGTCAAGGCTAATGCCTACGGACACGGACTCGTCCGGGTGGCCCAGCACTACGAAAGCCTTGGAGCTGAATGGCTGGCGGTCGCCCTTGTGGAAGAAGGCACTGCCCTGCGAAAAGCCGGGGTGCGCTGTCCGGTTTTGGTGCTGGGCGGACACAACCCCCAGCAGTTGCCAGAATTCCTGCGCTGGAATCTGGACTTCACGATTGGCTCGCTGGAACTGCTGGAGCGGGTCCAGTCCGTTGCCCGGCAGCACGGTGCCTTTGCCAACGTGCATCTCAAGCTCGACTCCGGCATGGGGCGCATCGGCACCCGCACCGAAGCTGCCGAGCCGCTCATCCGGGCAGCCGTCCAGTCGCCTGAAATTCAGTTGCGCGGAGTCTGCTCCCACCTCGCTTGTGCGGACGATCCGGAACACGCGCTCACGCCCCTTCAGATTCAGCGGTTCACAGAAGCTCTCCGTTTTTTCGACGACTTGGGAGCGCCAATCCCGATGCGCCATCTCGCCAATTCTGGCGGTGTGCTGCACTTCCCGGAGAGTCATTTTGACTGCATCCGCCCCGGAGTCCTGCTCTACGGCGTTTATCCCGATCCGGCGAGTCGGTGCATCCTTCCGGTGCGGCCCGCCTTGAGCTTGCAGGCCGAGGTTGCGTTTGTGAAGCAAGTTCCAGCAGATGCCTCCGTGAGTTACGGTGCGACGTGGACGGCTCCGCAACCAACGTCGCTCGCCACCCTTCCAGTCGGCTACGGCGATGGCTACCGCCGCGACCTCTCCAACCGCGGCTCGGTGCTGATCCGAGGCAAGCGTCACCCCATCCGGGGACGGGTCTGCATGGACCAGTTCATGGTTGAACTGGGCGAGGAGTCCGTCGCTCTCGGTGAGCTTGCAACGCTCATCGGCGAGCAAGGCACCGAGACGATCACAGTTGAGGAACTGGCCGAGCAATGCGGCACCATCCCCTACGAAATCCTCACCGGACTCAACGAGCGGCTTCCCCGGATTTACCGGAACTGAAGCACTTTCCCTTTGTTTTGCAGGAAAATGTGGCACTGGTGATCTTGTAATGCTGTGCCCACGCACCCCCCGTTCGTGCTGAGCCTGTCGAAGCAT
>CAZQXS010000114.1:0-12130 GCA_964597275.1 uncultured Pseudomonadota bacterium
CCGATGCGCTCCTGCTTGGGGCGTGTCGGCTTTTTGGTTTTCGGTGGCTGGCGGTGGCTGGTCGGTTGCTGGGCTGGTCCGCAGATTGCGCAGATTCCCAAGATTTCTTGATCCGCATGATCCGTGGCGTTGGGCGGTTTGCAAGGGGCGGTGACAACCGCCGAGGCTTCCGATTCGTTTGGGGGTGATCTTTTTCCTGAACGCTTGAGGTTGTCCGCAGGTTCCCGCATCCTGAACGCCAACGGCAAACGCTGTCCCAATCCTTGAGCCGCCAAGCACGCGAGGGGCCGCCCGGAAAACGGAGCGGGACTTCGTGCCCTTCGTGGCCGAAATCCATCATCCCAACTCGGAGGTTCCATGAACCACGTTGCCCCGGCAACTTCCCCTTTGCTCAAAACCCCACTCCACGACTGGCACACCGCGAACGGCGGCAAGCTCATTGATTTTGGCGGCTGGGACATGCCGGTGCAGTACGCCTCCGGCATTCTCAAGGAACACCTCGCCACGCGGCGCTACGGGGGGCTGTTTGATGTCAGCCACATGGGGCGCTTCCGGATTCACGGCAAGGACACCGTGCCCTTCTTGCAGCACGTCCTCACCAACAACGCCGAGTCGCTGGACTCGTGGCAGGCGCAGTACACGCTGATTCCCAACGAAAACGGCGGCTTGCTCGATGACGCCTACCTCTACCATCCGGGAGACGAGTACTTTCTGGTGGTCAACGCCTCCAACCGCGAGAAGGACTGGAATCACTTTCAGGCGCAGGCCAAGGCGTTTGACGTGAGCCTGACGGACGAAACCAACGAGGTGGCGATGATCGCCTTTCAGGGGCCGCTCTCCGGGCGCATCCTCTCGGAAGTGAAGCGTGAGGGCGCGATGCCGGAAACCTTCCGCAACAGCCTCTCGTCCATGACGATTCTCGGCACGGAGGTGCTGGTCGCCCGCACGGGCTACACGGGGGAGCCGATTGGGTTTGAGGTGTTTGCGCCTGCGGACAAGGCGGAGGCGATTTGGGCGCGGCTGGAGGAAGCCGGGAAGGACGAGGGCGTGGTCGCCGCTGGATTGGGGGCGCGGGACACCCTGCGGCTTGAGGCCGGAATGCCGCTCTACGGGCACGAGTTCGGGATGGACCCGGAAGGCAAGGAGATTCCGGCCTTTGCGTTTCCACTCACCTCGGTCGCGGTCAGCTTTTCGCAGCGCAAGGGCGACTTCGTGGGGCGGGCGGCCTTGCGGGCGCAGTTCGAGGAAATCCGCAAACTGCGGATGGGGCAGTACGAGCCTTCCGAAATTCTGCCCCGCCGCTTCCTGCCGCTGGCACTCAAGGACAAGGGCATCACACGCCAAGGGGACACGGTGCATTGGGAAGGGCAGCAGGTGGGGGTGATCACGAGCGGAACGATGGTGCCCTATTGGAAGTTCGAGGGCGAGGGCGCGACCATGCGGATCACGGAGGAGCAGGATCGGCGGGCGCTCGCCTTGGCCTACGTGGACGCCACGGTGCCCACCGAGCAGAAACTGGAAATCGAAGTCCGGGGACGGCGGCTGGAGGCGCAACTGGTGCGCTGGCATGGGCGTTCGGAGGCTCCCCCGTACTTCCGGGCGATTCCGGTGGATTGGGAAGCGAAGGGCGCAGCAGCGGCTTCGCTCTCCTCGCAGGAGCAGGTGAGCCTGCTTTTGCAGAAAACGCTGGACAACCACGAGTGGCGGCAGCGCCGCTGCATCAACCTGATTCCCTCGGAGATGACGCAGTCCTCGCTGGTGCGGCTGCTCCAGATCACGGACCCCTGCGGGCGTTACGCCGAACACAAGGAACTGCTCGCGGCCTTTGAGCAGGAGGTGTTCTACTACCAAGGCACCGAGTTCATCGCGTGGACCGAAGAGCGTCTGGTGGAGGAAATGCAGAGCTTCCTCGGCTACCCCCTTGTGGAGACGCGGGTCATCAGCGGGCAGATGGCGAACATGACCATCTTCAGCGCCCTTGTGGATTTCCGCAACCGCACGGATCGCCGCAGCGAGCCGCGCCGTCTCCCCCTGGTGATGAACAACCACATCGGCAAGGGCGGGCACCTCAGTTCGCAGCCGATGGGAGCGTTGCGGGACTACGTTGCCAAGGATCCCGTCACCGAAAAATACGCGGTCCTCAACTTCCCGGTGCAGCCCGACAACCCGTACCGCATTGACGTGGAGGAAACCGCGAACCTGCTGGACCGCTTTGACCCGGAACTGATCATCCTCGGCAAGAGCATGATCCTGCATCCTGAACCGGTGGCGGCCCTCCGGAAGATGCTGGACGCGAAGCCGTCACGGCCAGTTATCATGTACGACATGGCGCACGTCCTCGGCTTGATTGGGCCGCATTTCCAGAATCCCTATGCGGAGGGCGCGGACATCATCACCGGGTCCACGCACAAGACCTTCTACGGATCCCAGCGCGGTGTGATTGGGGCGGCGTTTGAAGAAGGTGCCCCGGAGTTTGAGTTGTGGAAGTCGATTGAGCGGAGAGCCTTTCCGGGCGCGGTCAGCAACCACCACCTCGGCACCCTGCTGGGCCTGTTGATGGCGGCGCTGGAGATGAACGCCTTCAAGGAGACCTACCAGCCGCAAGTGATCGCCAACGCCAAGGCGTTTGCAAAAGCACTGGCGGACGAGGGACTGGGGGTGCAGGGCGATCCGGAGGTCGGTTACACCGAAACCCATCAGGTCGTCGTCGTCGTCGGCTACGCACAGGGCTGCGCGGTCGCGCAGGAGATGGAGGAGAGCAACATCATCGTCAATTATCAGGCGGTGCCCTCCGACGAAAGCTTCACCTCCAGTTCCGGACTGCGCATGGGGGTTGCGGAAATGACGCGCTTTGGGATGAAGGAGGACGACTTCCGGGAATTCGCTCCGCTTTTTGTGGAGGCGGTGCAGGGCAAGAATGTCGGCGAGGAGGTCGCCCGCTTCCGCGAGCGTTTCCAGTCCATGCACTACTGCTTCGACTCCGAACTCTATCAGGTGCGGAGTCGGCTGGCGCGGCTGTTCTGAGGCCACCGCAGGAGCGGCCTAGCCCAAGAACTCCACTTCGAGGATTTCCACCTCCAGCTTGCCCTTGGGGATGGGGATGATGACGGTGTCGCCGGAGGTCTTGCCGATGAGGGCGCGGGCGATGGGGGAGTTCACCGAGATTTTCCTGGCCTCCAGATCCGCCTCGTCCTCCCCCACAATCTGGTAGCACTTCTCTTCGTCGGTGTTGACATCCACGAAGGTGACGGTCGCCCCAAAGATCACCTTCTCCCCGGAAAGCTTGGCCACGTCAATCACCTGCGCGAAGGCGAGCTTGCCGTTGAGTTCCTGAATCCGCCCTTCCAGAAACCCCTGCTGCTCCTTGGCCGCATGGTACTCGGCGTTTTCGGAGAGGTCGCCGTGGGCGCGGGCTTCCGCAATGGAGTTGACCACCGCAGGACGCTCCACGGTGGTGAGGTGGTGCAACTCGTCCTTGAGCTTTTCATGGCCCTGAACGGTCATCGGATAGGAATCACTCATTTTGAATTTTCGATTAGCGTAGTTTTTACCACAGAGACACAGAGGACACAGAGGTTTTTTGGTATTTTCTCTGCGTGCTTTGCGTCTCTGCGGTGATTTTTAGCCCATTGGGGTTTCAGGGTGCGCAGAGGGCCGGACAGGGGTGCGCCTGCTTGAACTCGTCGATTGAGTTGATGCGGTTCCCGCTCACCGGGCCGTCCTCGTGGACGCTTCCGACCATGCGCAGCACGAGCCGCCGCTGTTGCTCCGGAGCGAAGTAGGTCTGGAGAATGTCCTGCAAATCGGCGACCGTGAGCCGCTGGAGCGCGTCAATCTCGCGGCTGTTGTAGTCAAAGTCGGCGTTGCGGTGGCGGATGATGCTGAAGAGCCGCGAGGTTTCTTCCGAAATCGAGGTGGAGCGCCGCAGCTTGCCCCCCAACACCGAGCGCTTGAGCTTGGCGAGTTGTGCCTCCGGGATTTGGGACAAGCCTTCCAGAAACTTCGGGAGGTACGCATCCACCCGTTGCTGAAGTGTGTTGGGGTCGTAGCGTCCGGACTGGAGCAGGAAGACGAGGCCGAGCGTTTCCTCCAGTTCGGTGTAGCCTGCGTTGACGATGTAGCCCAACTGCTGCTGGGTGCGGAGTTCGTTGTAGAACTGCGGTTGCAGGGCGTTGCTCAGCACCATCATCGCCGTGCGCAGGCGGGGAGTGCGTTGCGCGATCTGGAATTCCATCACCAGCGCGGAATTCTCCACCTCCATCTTGCGGGAGAAGGTGTGGGCGGCTCCGGGTTCGATTTGCAGGACTTGCTCCCGGAAACGCTCGTCGGGGGGCAGCGGCTGCTCGGCAAAGGTTTTCAGCAGCGGCGCCAGCGTCTTCCGGACGGTTTCGGCATCGAGATTCCCGTAGGCCAGCCCCTCGGCGTACATGCGCTTGAAGAGGTTTTTGCGCATGAAGTTTTTTACGTCCCGGAGGGTGATGTTCTGGATTTCGCGATCGTAATCCCACAGCGCGAACTTGCGATCCTCCAGCAGCAAACTGCGGTAGTAGAACGCTTGCTGGTAGGGTTGCTGGAGGTGAAAGTTCTGGTAGCTGCGGCGTTTCTTCTCCTGGAGTTCGGCAAAGGTCGCCTTGCTCACCGTGGCGTTGCGCAGCCGTCCTGCGATGGTCTTGACGAGTTCCGGCAGCTTGTCCGAATAGCCGCTGAATTCCAAGCTCAGCCCCTCCTTGTTGACCCCGACGCTGTAGCCCATGCCTGCCAGCAGGATGGGGTAGCTGAACTCGTTGAGGCTTTCCCGGATCACGTCCACCGCGAGTTGCGACAGCACGGCGCGTTGCGGCGAGGCATAGACCTCCGGGGAGTGCAGCATCAGGACGATGCGCGCCTTGGGCGTTTCAAAACGGTAATCCTGCTGAAACCAGATGCGCCCCCGCTCCGTGTCGAGCAACACCTCCGGCTCCGGAACGACGTGTTTGAGGACCAGCCCCCGTGCCTGCGTCCGCTGTTCTGGAGAAAGCACGGCGAGGGCGGTTTCGCTGAGCGCGTCCCACGACTCCCACGAGCGGCCCTGCGCCTGCTCCAGCGAACGCAGCAGGCTTTCCGGAAAGCCCTCCTGCCGCAGTCCTGCCAGCGTCTGGAACGTCACCCGGAACTTGCCCCGGAACGGCTTCACGCTGAGGTCTTCTGGAACGAAGGGATTGGGCGCGGGCAGCGTGAGCTTGGGGTGCAGCTTGGCGGTTTTCCACTGCTTCACCCAGTTTGCGTGGGTTTCCGTGTAGGCGTACTCGGCTCCGTAGAACGGTTCTGTCTCGGTGGTTTTTACGTTTCGGGACGCAAGAATCGCGAGCAGGTTGTCCGGCGTGAGCCGGAAGAGCATGCTGTCATAAAGCCGTTTGTTGAACTTGCTGATCAGGTAGGGGTCGCGCTCCAGCGTGCGCATGGGGTAGAACTGGAGCAGCACGGCGAAGGTGTTGACCAGATCGGTGCCCTCCGCCTTCTCCGCAAACTGGTAGTCCAGTTCGGTCATGCGGCGGTTTTCCTCGTACACGAAGGGCGGCGGCGGGGTGCGGCGCAAAAGCTGGAGGTACTGGAAGGTACGCGTGATCACGGTGCGCAGGCGTTTTTCGCCCTTTTCCGTGAGCTGCACGGTGATCTCGAAGGAGGCGTAATCGCGCTTGCGCTCGCCTCCTCCGGCAGAAAGTCCGGTCGCCAAGCCCTCCGCCTTGAGCAGCGACAGCAGGCTGCCCTTGCCCTCGTGCCCGATCAGGAAGCCGAGCAGGCTGAGCGGCTTGCTCTTGTAGTAGCGCAACACCGAGGGCAGCGGGAAGACGAGCGTGAGGTCGCGCTGGTCCTTCACCGTCTTGACCTTAAGCAAGCGGAAACGCTCGTTGCGCGGCAGGAAGTTCCACGGGAGGCGCGGAGTCTTGAGGGCGCGGTTGACGACTTTCGCAAAGCGCGGGACCACCCAGTTTTGCAGGGTGTCGAGGCTCTGGCGTCCGGAAACCGCGAGGGTCATGCGGTTGCTGGAGTAGTGCTGCCGGTAGAAGCCGAGCAGTTCCTCGCGGGTGACGCCACGCAGGGTGTCGAGGTTTCCGGTCGAGAAGTGCTGGGAGGGGTGTCCCGGCGCGTAAACCGTGCGCCGCACCTGCGAGATGCGCCGATGGTCGTTGGGGATGTTCTTGGAGTGCTCCGCGTCCACCGCCTTGAGTTCGCGCTCGACGAGTTCGGGGTTGAAAGCCGGGGCGACGAAGAATTGGGAGAAGCGGTCCAGCGCCTCCTCCAGATGGTCCCCGGAAACCTCAAAGAAGTAGTTCGTTAGTGTCTCGGCAGTGTAGGCGTTGCTGAAGCCGTCGTGGGTGGCGACGAACTCCTGATAGCTGCCTGCGTCGGGGTACTTCTTGGTGCCGAGGAAGAGCATGTGTTCGAGGAAGTGCGCAAGCCCCTGCCGCTCCGGTGGATCGGCCATCGAACCAACGCCCACCACCAGCGAGGCCGAGCCGTGTTGCAGGGTGGAGTCGGAGACGAGCATCACCTTGAGGCCGTTGGGCAGCAGAAAGCGGCGGTACTGGCGCTCCGGATAGCGCGGGTCGGTGTTGTCCAGTGCCCCGGCGTGGGCCAGCGAGGTCCACAACAGCAGGGGGAGCAGGGCCAGCAACAGGCGTGATTTCAGCAAAAACCGCATACGCATTTAATTCACATACCAAGATGAAGGATCAACGGTGGAGCAAGACATTCTGAAAAGTGCGCACGGAAAACGCAACCGGAATCCCGGAATTCCGTTTGACTCTCGAAGGGGCTGCTCTACGATAATCCAAGGACTACAACCAAGGAAGACGCATGGAAAACAAGGAATATTTTGAGCGCGTGGGCGCAATCTTTCGGAAGGTGGAGGACTTGCTGGACGAGTTTGAGGACGAGATTGACTACGACCGCACCCCGGACAAGCTGGAACTCACCATCGAGGCCACGGGCCGCAAGATCGTCCTCAACACCCAGCAGGCGATTCACGAACTCTGGCTGGCGGGCAACGCGAGGGGCTGGCACTTCAAGTTCTTGCCGGAGCAGGACCGCTGGTTTGCCGAAGCCGAGCAGGAGGAGTTCCACGACTGCTTCACGCGCCTCTTGGGAGACCACCTCGGCCAGCCCGTGGCCTTCCCCTGATCTCCGAAAAAACTTGTCAGTCCGGAGCCGTTCCGGGTACAATACCCGTTTTGTCTTCACCACAGAAACGGGAAACTTAGGATGAAACGGACCTTCCAACCCAACAATCGGCGTCGCAGGAAGAAGCACGGATTCCGGGTGCGCATGTCCACCCCCGGAGGCCGCAACGTGATCAAGCGCCGCCGCGCCAAGGGACGCAAGCGCCTCGCCGTTTGATGTCCGGCCAGACTTTCCCGAAGGCGGTGCGGCTGCGTCGTCGTCGGGAAATCCGGCGGGTTTTTGCGGAGGGCACCTTCCGTCCGCTGGGACTGGTGAGCGTCAAGTCGGCTCCGACCGAGCAGGAGTCGAGCCGCTTTCTGATCTCCATCAAGCGCAAGGTCGGCACGGCGCCGGAGCGCAACCGGATCAAGCGGCTGCTCCGCGAGGCGATCCGCTTTGAGCGTCACCGACTCACCCACCCTCACGACCTCTGCTTCATGGTCACTCGACGCCCGGAGCGGCCCGTGACCCTCGATTATGTGCAGCGGCTGATCCGCCGCTACTTCCAGGAACTTGCAGGAAAACGCGCATGAGCGCCCGACTGAGCCGATTGAGCAAAGCTGTTGCTGGCCTTACCGTTCGTCCTGAGCTTGTCGAAGCCTGTCCTGAGCCGGGCCGAAGGGGGCGAACCCCGCCCATGCTTCGACAGGCTCAGCACGAACGGAATGGAGGGGCTGCGGTCTTTCGCATTTTGGCAGGTGTGCCGATTCTGCTGATCCGGATTTATCGGTGGTGTGTTTCGCCGCTGCTGCCCCCGTCTTGCCGATTTCACCCCTCCTGCTCGCAGTACGCGCTGGAGGCCTACCAGCAGCATGGCCTGCTTCGGGGCACCGGACTGTCGCTGTGGCGCATCTGCCGCTGCCACCCCTTTCACCCCGGCGGGGTGGACCCTGTGCCCGAACCTCGTAACTTCTGAAACCTCGCTCACACTTTATGGAAAAGAACACCATCCTCGCCATCGCGCTTTCGGTTGGCGTGCTCATCACCTGGAACGTCCTCTTTCCGCCCCCGCCGCCCCCCAAACCCGTGCCTGCGGAAACCGTGCAGGTGCAGGAGGAAGAGGAGGTGGCCGAGGCGGCTTCTGGAACGGCAGTGGCGACCCCGGAAGCGGCCAGCGTCGCAACGGCGAGCGTGACCACGCAGGAAGTCAGCGAACTGCTGCCCTCCAAGGAGGTGGTGGTGGAGACTCCGAACTACCGGATGACGGTGGACACGCGGGGCGGCAAGGCGACCAGCTTCTTGCTTCAGGATTACCAAAGCACCAAGTCCCGGCTGACGCTCAGCACCTGGTTCCCCTTCCTGACCGGGGTGCTGGGTCCAGACTACGAGGAGCAAAACGGGGACAACCGCGTGGAGATGCTGGGGCAGATGATGGAATCCGGCGCAGCCTTCACGGTGGAGTTCGAGGGCGATGAGGCCCGCACCGCGAAATTCGCCCAGACCGTGTACCAGAGCAGCGCGGAAAGCCTCTATGTGGACGGCGAGGAAGTCCAGCAGTTGGTGCTGACCTCCCCGGTGGTCGAGGGGCTTCAGGTCGTGAAGACGCTCGGCTTCCGCTCGGACAGCTACGTGGTTGACTATCAGGTGCAGGTGATCAACCGCTCCGCCGATCCCGTGCCGCTCAAGATGCGGCTCCTCTTTGGCGAGAACCGCCCCTCCGGCGGCAGCCGCTTTCAGGAGTTCGGGCACCGGGGTCCGGTGTACTTCTTCGATGGCGAACTGGAAACCGAAACCCCGGACGAGGCGCTTCAGGAACTGCAAGTGCGCAACGCGGACTGGATCGGGCTGGAGGACCAGTACTTCATCGCCGCCGCCGCGCCGATCACGCCCGTGCGCTTTGGCTACTTCCAGTCACAGCCCAGTGCGGGCGCAGTGGAGCATTCGCACTTCGGCACCCGGCTGGACTTGGTCAACCTCGGTCCCAACCGCCTGATCGAATCCGGGTTTCAGGTGTACTACGGTCCGAAGGCGGACGCGGAGTTGCAGAAGTTCGGGCGGCAGCTCGTGCAGGCGCACGACATGACGCTGGAGGAACTGGCGGCCCCGCTGCTGGAACTGCTCTACTGGATCCACGGCTATGTCGGCAACTACGGCGTGGCGATCATCCTGCTCACCGTGATTGTGCGGGTGGTGCTGTTCCCCTTCACCTACAAGGGCATGAAGAGCATGAAGCGCATGCAGCAGCTTGCGCCGCGCATGAAGAAGTTGCAGGAGAAGTACAAGGGCAACAAGGAGAAGCTCAATCAGGAGATGATGGCGCTCTACAAGAAGAACAAGGTCAATCCCTTGGGGGGCTGCCTGCCGCTGCTCTTGCAGATGCCCGTCTTCTTTGCGCTCTACAGCTCGCTCTCCAGCGCGGTGGAACTGCGGCACGCGCCCTTCATGTTCTGGATCAACGACCTCTCCCAGCCCGACGGCCTCGGCATCACTCCCCTGATCATGGGGGCGACCATGTACATCCAGCAGCGCATGACCCCGCAGAGCGCGATGATGGACCCCATGCAGGCGAAGATCATGCAGATGCTCCCGCTGGTGTTCACCGTCTTCACCTTCACCTTCCCGGCAGGGCTGACGCTTTACTGGATGACGAGCAACATCCTCTCCATCGGCCAGCAGGTGCTCATCAACCGCATCAAGACCCCGGAGATGAAGGACTAGGTCGGTGCTGGTGATCGGTGGCTGGTGATTGGTTGCTGGTTGCTGGTGGTCGGTTCTGATAACCGAGGTCTGAAGACCAATAGGGCGTTTTCGGTTGATTCAGCTTCCGTTTGTCATTCCCGCGCAGGCGGGAATCCAGTCATCGGCGGTGGTCGGTGGCTGGTGGTTGGTGATCGGTTCTGAAAACCGATAGCTGAAAACCGATAGCCGAACACTTCCGAAATGCTCCAGTTCCTTGCCCCTTTGTGGTTGCTGGGGTTGCCACTGGTGGCCCTGCCGTGGATTTGGCCCGTCCTCAAGCGTCCGCTCCAGCCGCCCCTGCGGTTCTCCGCGCTGTTTCTCTTTCCTCCGGAGGCACTGCGACGCCAGTTCCAGCCTTCGCGTCAGGAGTGGTGGCTCAAGCTGCTGCGCTCGCTGATCCTGTTGGGGCTGATCCTGCTGCTGGCGCGTCCGCTCTGGCAGGAGCCGGAACCCGTGCAGGAGCTTTGGATTCGGGACACCACGGCCAGCGCGAAAACCCTCTTGGGCGACATGGGCTTTGCAGAAACGTCCGCTGAAACCGCCCTCGCGCTGGAGGATTTGTTTCCCGAATCCGACCTGAATCCGGAGCCGGAAACCACGCCCGCCCTTCCCGGATTTCCCGGAACGCCAACCCTCGCGCAAATCGCAGAAGCCGCACTGGCCCGCTTCCAAAAGGAAGAACACTCGCCGCTGTTGCACCTGCACCTGCACTCTGATTTCCAGCGTTCGCAGTTTCAGCACTACCCCTCCGCGACCCAGCCCGTGCGCTGGACCTTTCACCGCCCTGACGCAGTTCAGGAGCCGCACAACCTGTGGATGCACCAACTGGCCTTGCGCACCGAGGGCTTGTTTCAGCCTGTGCTGGAACTGGAGATTGCCGGAACCCTGCCTGCCGCCGCCAAGGTGCAGCTCCGGGTGCGGCAAAACGAGCGGGACGTGGGAAACTGGTCGGGCGTGTGGAAGGCCGAACCGCTGGCGGCAAAGGTGGTTCTCGCAAAGGACTTTCAGCGGCACGAACCGCTTCGCGTCCGGCTCGAAGCTCCGGACGATCCTGTGACGTGGGACAACGAACGGGGGTTTCTGCCAGCGGCCACCGAGAACCTCTGGGTGGCGATCGTCACCACGGTTGGCGGCGACGGGCAGTATCGGCACGGACTCCACGCGCTCAAGTCCGCGCTCAACGCCGCCGGGATTTTCTCCTTTGTGGCGACCACCACGGAGGATTTGCAGACCTTCCCGCCGGACCTCATCCTCCTGCTGGCCGATCATCCAGAACGAGCTTCCCGCTTGCCCGCAGACGCACCGCCGACCCTGTTCATCCCGACTCGGTTTGAGGACTGGCGGAAGCTGGCCGAGCAGTTTGCCGCCCGGAAAAAACAGTCTCCGCAAGCGAAGGGCTGGTGGGGAGTGAAGCCCAAACCCAAGCCCGCGCAGAATCCGGCTGAGGAGGCACAGCAGCGGCTGGACTGGCGAGACTGGACGGGTGCCGAGACATGGCAGGTGGAGGACGTGAGCGTGGATTTGCAACACGCCAAGGCGCGGGAGTTGTGGCTGCTGACCACCGGGGTTTCCAGCGCGTGGGGGCCGCTCTACCAGCAGCGCGACTTTGCGGGTCGGGTGCGGGGGTGGCTGGAACTGCTCTTGTCGAAGGCTCCGGTGCAACGGCTGGGAACGTTCGAGTCTGGAGCACAAGCACTGGCTGAGGCGCTTGGCAGGAATCCCCACCTGCGCCCCGGTGACTACACGCTTCCGCCTGAAGACGGAGTTCCAGAACGTCGCTTCCTGGTGACGACGGCAGGGCGCGAATCCAAGCTGACCGTTCTTCGCGAAGACGAACTCGCCCGGATGCAGCAGCACTTTGACGAGCGCAGTGCCCGTCCGGACGCCGAAGGCCAAGCCTCCGCCGAACGCCTGCGGGAGTGGCTGCTGTGGATCGTGCTGGTGCTGGTGTTGCTGGAAGTCGCGCTCGCCGCCCTGCGCGTCTGGCGGCCTCCGCTTGCCGCTCCGTGACTGCCGCTTTCCCCGCTTTCCCCTAGAGCAATTTCGGTTTATTTGTACCCACTTGTCATTCCCGCGTAGGCGGGAATCCAGTCCACACGGCCGTTTGCTCTGGATTCCGGGTCTGCGCTCCGCTCCGCCCGGAATGACGATCTTGGATCCGTAATCCCTGAAAATGCTCTAGTGGGAGAGGAACGGCAGGGCGGAGCAAGCAAAAACTCCTAGTCGGTGAAGTGCCTTGGCAGAGGCGGTT
>CAZQXS010000115.1:0-2736 GCA_964597275.1 uncultured Pseudomonadota bacterium
TTGCGGGCCGTCCGCAGGATGGCGGCTTTGCGGACCTTGAGGGTGCGGTCGTCCCAGCCCACCTCCATGACCACGCTGGTTTCGCCGCTGGGATGCTCCACAGAAACGGTTTTCTGCGTGCCCTCCGGCAGTTCGGCGAGTGGTCCGGCGGAGGATTTGGGCAATAGGCAGGCAGTGGCCACGCTGACGGCCCCCAGCACGCCGATGGAAGCATGGCAGCGGTGTGGGATGAAGGTCCGGGTGGTGATGGTCCCACCGTGGCGAGGCGGCGCAACGAGGGTCATTTTCGGCACGGACTTTTCCCGCACATCCCCAAGGTTCATCAGGGGTCCGGCCTCAAGACGGAGGGCTTCGAGCTTCTGTTTGAGCGTTTCATTCGCGTCCAGTTCCTCACGACTTTCATAGCCGGAAATGCCGAAATCCTCGGCTCGCACGATGACGACGGGCATGCCGTGGTCAATGCACGTCACGGCAAGGCCATTGATCACGTCCACAGCCTGTCCGGTGGGGAGCAAGGCTCCGCAGGTGGAACCCGCAGCGTCTGGGAAGTTCTGCAAAACCGGAGCGGCGGTGCCCGGAACCCCGTCAATGCGGGCCTCTCCGGCATAGGTCACGGCGCGTCCCGGAGTCTGAATGGTGACAGTGGCGACCTGATCGCTGTTGACGAGGTACACGTTCACGTCCGTGCTGTCCTCGCTCAACGCGACCAGCCCTTTTTCTGCGGCGAACTGTGCCACTCCGGAGAGAAGGTTCCCGCAGTTCTGGGCGTCCGTGACAATGGGCCGATCCACGAACACTTGCAGGAACAGGTAATCCACGTCCGCCTCCTCGCGCTTGGAGCGGGAAACCACGGCAACCTTGCTCGTGAGCGGATCAGCCCCGCCGAGGCCGTCAATCTGCCGGGGGTCCGGCGACCCCATCACGGAGAGCAACACGGCGTTGCGCTCGGCTTCTTCGGCAGGCAGGTCTTCCTTGAGGAAAAACGCGCCCTTCGAGGTTCCACCGCGCATCCAAGTGCAGGGAATCGCCTGAGTTTGTGACATAGGGATTGAAGCGTTTGTGAAAGCTCAGCGGCTCAGCCGGGCGGCAAGGCGGCGGTACACGCGGCGCGAGTTTTCCTCGAAAATCAGGCGGCGCTCCGCATCGCTGAGTTTGGTGTTGCCGTCAATGTAGCGTTTGGTGTCGTCAAAGTAGTGTCCGGTTTCCGGATCAATGCCGCGCACCGCCCCGACCATTTCCGAGGCGAAGAGGATGTTCTCGGCAGGAATCACGTCCAGCAGCAAGTCAATGCCGGGCTGGTGATAAACGCAAGTGTCGAAAAAAATATTATTGAGCAGCAATTCCTGCAAGGGCGGCTTGCCCATCATGTCCGCCAAGCCCCGGAACCGCCCCCAGTGGTAGGGCACCGCCCCGCCGCCGTGGGGGATGATGAACTTGAGCGTCGGGAAGTCCTTGAAAAGCTCCGAGGTCATGCACTGCATCACCGCCGTGGTGTCCGCGCCGAGGTAGTGCGAACCCGTGGTGTGGAAGCACGGATTGCAAGCCGCGCTGACGTGGATCATGGCTGGAACGTCCAACTCGACCATTTTCTCATAAAGCGGATACCAGAAGCGGTCGCCTAACGGCGGGTCGGTCCAGTAGCCTCCGGAGGGGTCCGGGTTGAGGTTGCAGCCGATGAAGCCGAGTTCGTTGACGCAGCGTTCGAGTTCGGCGAGGCAGGCCGTGGGGGCAACTCCGGGAGACTGCGGCAGTTGCGCCACGCCGACAAAGTTCTCCGGATAAAGCTGGGTGATGCGGTAGATCAAATCGTTGCAGTGTTCCGTCCAGCAAACGCTGGTGGACTCGTTGCCGAGGTGGTGCCCCATCCAGCTTGCACGGGGCGAGAAGATCGTCAGGTCCGTGCCGCGCTCGCGCTGGAGTTGGAGCTGCGCCCCTGCAAGGCTGTCCCGGATTTGGTCATCGGAAATGTCAATCAGCCCCTTGATGTGCTGGTGCAGCGGGTCTTTGGCGAGGTCGGCCTTTTGCTGTTCCCGATAATCGCCGAGTTCTTGCGGGGCCGTGGTGTAGTGGCCGTGGCAGTCAATGATCATCAGGAAGCCTCCAAATCTTCAGAGTTCTCCAAGTACACCAATCCGGCCTGCTCCAGACGGGCACGCATCTGGTAGAGGTCGAGTCCGAGTTCCCCGGAGGCCAGCCGGGCGCGTTTTTCGTCTTCGTTCGCCGTTCGCGCCTGTGCTTTTTCCAGCACGGCCCCGGCGTGTTTTCGGGCCACCACCACCACCCCGTCGTCGTCGGCCACCACCACATCGCCCGGATGCACCGTCTGTCCCGCGCAGACCACCGGGACATTGACGCAGCCGAGGGTTTCCTTGACGGTGCCCTTCGCGGAAATCGCACGGGACCACACCGGAAACTCCAACTTCCGCAGGTCGCCCACGTCCCGGACTCCCGTGTCCGTGATCAAGCCCCGCACCCCACGCGCTTGGCAGGAAGTGGCCAGCAAGTCACCAAACATGCCGTCGGTGTTGTCCGCCGTGCAGGCGACCACCAGCACATCGCCGGGCTGGCAAAGCTCGATGGCGACATGCACCATCCAGTTGTCTCCGGGCTGGGTCAGCACCGTGACCGCGCTTCCGGCAAGGCTCGCTCCGGGGGAGATCGGGCGCAAATCCGGCTTGAGCAAACCCACCCGCCCCTGCGCCTCGTGGACGGTGGCCACGCCGAACGCTCCGAGCG
>CAZQXS010000115.1:2836-12061 GCA_964597275.1 uncultured Pseudomonadota bacterium
CCGTCGTCCGGCATGTGCGATTTCATGTTCGGATGCGGCCAGTCCGTGCCCCACAGCACCCGCTGGGGAACCGCCTTCAGCAAGGCTCGCGCCACGGGGTCCACATCGGCGTAGGGCGGGCCTTGCCGGGAAAGCCGCTCCGGGCAACTGATCTTGACCCAGAATTTCTCGTCCGCGACCAGCAGCTTGTGCAGCAGGTTGAACGCCCGGCTGGTTGTGCCCTGCTCCACTGGAACTCGGCCCATGTGGTCAATCACCACCGGAACCGGAATTTCACGCAGGAACGGGGCGAGTTCCTCCAAGTCCTCCGCATCGAAATACACGACGACGTGCCAGCCCAGCGGCTGGATTTTGTCGAGGATGCTGCGGTACACGTTCAACGGCTTCCCGCCACCAAGCCGTTTGACGAAGTTGAAGCGCACGCCGCGCACTCCGGCCTCGTCCATTTCGCGCAACTCCGATTCGCGGATTTCGTCGTCCACGACCGCAATGCCCTTGTAGCGTCCTTCGCCGTTGCGGAGGGCCGCGAGCATCGCCCGGTTGTCCGTGCCGTGGCAACTGGCCTGCACGATCACGGAACGCTCCACGCCGAGCAGGCGATGCAGCGCAAACAGCGTTTCCTGCGGCGCGTCCACAGGACGGTAGGTGCTGTTCGCCGCATACGGAAACACGGCTCCGGGACCGAAGACGTGGCAATGGCTGTCACACGCCTGCGGCGGCAGGGCATGGTCCGGTTTTTTGGGGTGGGGATGAAAGGGCAGGTAGCCCGGACTCGTCATCCTTGCCCCTTGAGACAGTGTTCGATGCGATCCAGCGTCTGCATCGCGCTCAGGCACTGCCGGACACTGGCGTTGGGTTCGCGGCCCTCGCGGATGGCGGCAATGAATTCACGGTCAATCAGTTCGATGCCGTTGAGCGATACGTCCACCTGCGACACATCAATCGGCTGCTCGCGCCCGTCCACCAAGTCATCGTAGCGGGCGATGTAGGTGCCGTTGTCGCAGATGTAGCGGAAGAAGGTGCCGAGCGGCCCGTCGTTGTTGAACGAGAGCGAGAGCGTGCAGACCGCTCCGGAGGGCACCTTCAGGCCGATGCTCATGTCCATCGCAATGCCGAGTTCCGGGTGCGGCGGCCCTTGCAGGGCAAAGACCTCGGAGGCGACTTCTCCGGTTTGATACTGGAACAAATCCACCGTGTGGCAGGCGTGGTGCCAGAGCAGGTGATCGGTCCAACTGCGGGGTTCGCCCAGCGCGTTGAGGTTCTTGCGCCGGAAGAAGAAGGTCTGCACGTCCATCTGCTGGATGCGCAACTCTCCGGCTTGGATGCGCTTGTGAACCCACTGGTGGCTGGGATTGAAACGGCGCGTGTGCCCCGCCATCGCCACCAGCCCGGTTTCCTGCTGCACGGCGACCAAGGCTTCCGAATCGGCAAGGTTGTCCGCCATCGGAATTTCCACCAAAACGTGCTTTCCTGAGCGCAACACCTGCTGCGCCTGCTGGGCGTGCATCGGAGTCGGGGTGGCCAGAATCGCGGCCTCAACTCCGGGCTGTGCCAGCCCTTCCTCCAGATCAAGCGTCCACTTGGGGATGCTGTGTTTTTCGGCCACCTGCCGAGTCGCATCCGCCACGCCTCCGACGAGAACCGCGACTTCAACCCCCTCGACGTGGGCCAGCGCGTCCAGATGCTTGTTGGCGAAGGCGCCCTCGCCGACCATGCAAAGTTTCATTTCGTTCAATCCTGTGCTGCGTTTTCAAGCAGGGTGAGTCCGTAGTGCGTGTTGGAGACCGGGACGTGGTTGAAGCGGTACACCTCCCGGACGTTCGCCGGAAGTGCCCCGCGCATGATCAGCCACATGATCAGTTCGATGCCCTCCGATCCCGCCTCGCGCAGGTACTCAGTGTGACCGATGCGGGTGAGGGTTTCCGGATCGTGGACCAGTTGATCGAGCCACGTTTGATCAAACTCCACGTTGATCAATCCGGCCCGTTCGCCCTGAAGCTGGTGCGACATCCCGCCTGTGCCAAAAATCGCCACCGTCAAATCCTCCGGAAACGCCTCGACGGCACGGCGGATCGCCTTGCCCAACTGGTAGCAGCGGTTTCCGGTGGGCTGCGGATACTGGATCACGTTGACGCAGAGCGGGATCACGCGGCAGGGCCACGCCTCCGGTTGTCCGTACAGGATGCTCAACGGCACGGTCAGGCCGTGATCCACGGGCATTTCGTTGATGAGCGTCAGGTCAAACTCATCGAGGATCAGCGATTCCGCCAAATGCCACGCCAGTTCGGCGTGTCCGGGAACCACGGGAACCTGCCGGGGGCCAAACCCCTCATCGGCGGGCGGAAACTCCGGGGCGACGCCTAATGCAAAGGTCGGAATCGTTTCCAGCGAAAAGGCATCGGCGTGGTCGTTGTACACGATCAGGCACACGTCCGGCTGGGTTTTCGCCATCCACTCCCGTGCGGGTTCGATCCCCCGAAAAAACGGCTGCCAGTACGGCTCCCCGCCCTTGCCGTGATCAATGGCCGCACCGATGGCCGGGACGTGCGAGGTGCCGACTCCGGCGATGATCCTAGCCATGCCGCTCCTGCTTGCTGCGATTGCCCTCAATCGAACGCCCGCCGTCCAACATCATCTGCCGGAAGTCCTCCACCGTCATTCCGATTCCGGACATTCCTGCCCCGACGTGCTGCATGGTGAGGCCGTCAAACGCCGCAATCTTGAAGGTGTAGTAGATGTTTCCTCCCAGCCGCAGCAACTCCAGCCAGTCCCGCTCCAGCACCGCCTGTTTTTGTTCCGGAGTCAGGGGGTAGCGCTCCAGGTACGCCGCTTCGTCCTTGCGGAATTCCTCACGATTCGGCGCTTGGTTCAGGGACATGCAGAACATGTTGAGGTGGTAGCCCTTGCGGGAGTGCGCCCCGTCAAACACATAGGTTCCGGGAATGTCGTCGTAGTCTCTGGTGCCTCTCACGGATGCTCGGCGGTTTGGTGGTGGTGACAAAGTTCGGCCTGCTTTGGGACGGAAACCGGAATGGTGGCCGTGTGAAACGCCCATGCCGGACTATCATGCTAAAGTGCGGGTTTGAACCGTCAACTGTTTTTCTTGGCAACCCCAAGCAGACAAATCGGCTCAAGCGCGTTTTTTGTATGGCGCACTCGTGCATGATCCAGTACAACGCTAGACGAATTGAGTCAACCTGCCACACTCAAGCCCAACGGCCCACATGTCAAACACATTCGACCGAGTTGCAGAATTCGCATTGCAACGCCGACCGGAAGAGATGCCGGAAAGCTCACGCCAAGCGGCGGCGTTGATGCTGCTGGACACCTTGGGAATCACCATCGCAGCCGGGCCGATGGAGGCGGGCACGATTGCCCGCAACACGGCGGCGGCCCTGTTTGCCGCCGGGGACGATGCACAAAGTGCGCGGATGCTCTTTGACGGGCGGAGCGTGAGCATTGCCGGAGCGGCCTATGCCGCGGCAACACAAATCGACAATCTTGATGGCCATGACGGCTACAACCCGACCAAGGGGCACATCGGGGTGGTGGTGGTGCCAACCTTGGCCGCAGTTGCAGAAACGGTCGCGGACTTCAGGGGTCCGGAGGCACTGGCGGCGGTGATCGTGGGCTACGAGGTGGCCGGGCGGGCGGCGATTGCGTTGCACGCCACCGCCTGCGACTACCACACCTCCGGGGCGTGGAACGCGCTGGGGGTGGTTGCCATGGCTGCCCGTCTGCGAAACCTGAACGCCGAGCAGTTGCGTCAGGGGATAGGCACTGCGGAATACCTCGGTCCACGCAGCCAGATGATGCGCGAAATCGCCAACCCGACGATGCTGCATGACGGCTCCGGCTGGGGGGCCTTGACCGGGCTGACCGCAACGGTCTTGGCCGAGCAGGGCTTCACGGGCGCTCCCGCAATCACCATCGAGGCCGATGAAGTGGTCCCGCACTGGGAGGACTTGGGCCGCTTCTGGCAGATGGAGCATCAGTACGTCAAACCCTACCCCATCTGCCGCTGGGCACATGCCGCGATTGACGCCACCCGCAAGCTCGTGATCGAGCATGGCTTCACGCACGAGGAAATCGCGGCCCTCCACATCAACACCTTTCACGAAAGCTCCTGCCTCTTCCAAGCAATGCCCGACACCACCTCGCAGGCACAGTACTCCCTGCCGTTTGCGGTGGGAACGTTTGCGGTGAACGGACGCATTGGCGTGGAGCAAATCTCCGGCGAGGGCTTGTGGGATTCGCGGGTGGCCCGGCTGGTGGACTGCACGACGGTGGCGGAAGTCGCCCGGCACAGTGAGCGCTTTCCCAAAAACCGCTTTGCGGATGTGCGGATCACGCTCCAAGACGGACGGGTTCTGGATTCGGGAGACACTCACGCCCGTGGTGGTCCGGAAGCCCCCATGAGCGAGGCCGAAGTGATCGCCAAGTTCATGGAGTTCGCCTCCCCGTCGCTCGGCGAGGCCCGTGCCGCCCAAATCCGGGATGCCACGCTGGGGCTGACCCACCCAGACAGCCTGTTTTCCGACCTCCGCGCCTTGATCTATGACGATCCCGGCCCCTAGCCAAAGGGTGCGGGATTCTTGAGACGAAAGCGTGAGCTTCCCATGAAAACCCCCGTCGTCCTGCTGCACACCAACAACCCTGCCCCCTCCCGCGAGGTGCTGGCCAAGGACCATCCGGACCTGCCCATCCACACCTGCGACAGCTATCGGGAACTGCCCACGATGCTGGAGCAAACCCAAGCCGAGGTGGTCTATTCCGTGCGCTTCGATGGCACCCCCAGCTTCCCGCGTCAGGCGTTGCTTGCAAGCAAGACCGTGAAATGGATTTCGGTGGGCGGTTCCGGGACGGACCACCTGAACCCGTGGAATCCGGCGAGCCTGACCGTCACCAACGCCGCCGGAGTTGCGGCGGGCATGATGGCGCAGTACGCACTGGGGGCGATGCTTCACTTTTCGCTGGACCTGCCCCGTTTCATGGCCGCCCAGCAGCGGCGGGAGTGGATTTCCGGAGAGGTGGAGCCGCTTGACGGCAAGACGGTGCTGATCCTCGGCCTTGGCAAAACGGGCGAGGCGGTGGCCACCTGTGCCAAGGCTTTGGGGCTGAACACGCTGGGAGTGCGGGCGCGTCCGCAACCGACCCCGAACGTGGACGAGGTGCATGGGGTGGAAGCCCTGACCCAGCTTTGGCCCCGTACCGATTTCATTGTCGTCTGCGTCCCGCTGCTGCCCAGCACACGCGGGCTGGTCGGCCCGGAGGCGCTTGCATCCGTGAAGCCCACGGCGGTGCTGATTGACGTTTCACGCGGCGGCGTGGTGGACGAGGACGCCCTGCTCGCCGCACTGAACGAAAACCGCATTCGGGGAGCCGCGCTGGACGTTTTCGCCACGGAGCCGTTGCCTGCCGATCACAAGCTCTGGGGGTACGACAACGTGATCCTCACCCCGCACTGCTCCTCGGTCTATGCAGGCTGGGATTTGAAATCGGTAGAACTGTTTTCCAAAAACCTCACGCGCTACCGCAAAGGCGAGGCGCTGACCAACATCGTCAGTCCGGAACGTGGATATTGAAGTTGCGCTGCAAGGGGCGTCCGAGCTTTGGCAGCAAGCCGTGCAAGAGTACCAGCAACCCAAGATGGCCCCAGCGGTTACAGAGAAGCTGGTCGCTTTTTTTGGTCAAGCGACGGGAAGAAATCAGGATGGGCTGCCCTATATTGAGAGGGATCTCCGAAAGCGGCTGGAATTTTTTTTCCTTGCGGTTGCCTAACAAAAGAAATTATTTTTAGCACACACCGGGACAGGTTTCATGGTGAGTCTGTTCAGGGTGCAATTGTTCTTCCATAGCAAGGAAAATCATGAAACGCAGAAACTTTATCAAGCAGGCGGGTGCAGGCACCGCCGCTGTGGCCGCAGCCTCGGCAGTCAGCGCCCCTAACGTGATCGCGGCCAAGAAAACCGCCATCAAGTGGCGGCTGCAAACCTACGCAGGTCCGGCCCTCGCCGAGCACGTCATCAAGCCCTCCATTGATGCCTTCAACAAGGTCGCCAACGGCGAGATGGTGATTGACCTCTACACCGCCGATCAGTTGGTGCCCACGGGCGAGCTCTTCCGGGCCATGCAGCGCGGCACGATTGACGCGGTGCAAAGCGATGACGACTCAATCGCGGCGCCTGTGGATGTCTCCTTGTTTGGCGGCTACTTCCCCTTCGGCACCCGCCACAGCCTTGACGTTCCCGTGCTGTTCAACCAGTATGGCCTCAAGGAAATCTGGGAAGAGGCCTACGGCGAGGTGGAGAATGTCACTTGGCTGAGCGCCGGGGCATGGGATCCCTGCCACTTCAACACCGTCCAGCCGATCCACAGCTTGGCGGATTTGAAAGGGCTGAAGGTCTTCACGTTCCCCACTGCCGGAAAGTTCCTCTCGCGCTTCGGGGTGGTGCCGGTCACGCTGCCGTGGGAAGACATCGAGGTGGCCGTGCAGACGGGCGAACTCGACGGCATTGCGTGGTCCGGAATCACGGAGGACTACACCGTGGGTTGGGCGGACGTGACCAACTACTTCCTCACCAACAACATCTCCGGGGCGTGGATTGGTTCGTATTTCGCCAACTCCGAGCGCTGGAACGAGGTGCCGCCGCACTTGCAGCAGTTGTTCAGGCTCTGCATGGACAGCTCCCACTATTACCGTCAGTACTGGTATTGGGGCGGCGAGGCTCACCTCCGCACCAAGGGCACCAAGCTCAAACTCACCACCATTCCCGCCGACGAGTGGAAAACCGTTGAAAACGAGGCCATCAAGTTCTGGGACGAAATCGCCTCCACCAGTCCCCGCGCCGCCAAGGTGGTGCAGATCTTCCGGGACTACAACGACACCATGTCCAAAGCCGGACCTCCCTATCGCGGCTGATCCTCCGGGGGTGGAGTCACGCTGCCCCCGTTTTCTTGGCTCGCGGCTGGGGGAGTCCTGTCTGCGAGCCGCCGCCCCAATCCGATCCCCCCGAAACCCTCAGCATTCAAGGAGGAAATGCCCCGGACCATTGTACGCTACGTTCAAATCGTTGAAGCGATCAACCGCTTCTTTGGCCGCATCGCGGTTTACCTGATTTTTGCCATGATCGGAGTGCTGTTCTGGTCGTCCATCTCCAAGCTTCCGGGGCTGACTCCCTCGCTGTGGACTCTGGAGATGGCGCAGTTCCTGATGGTGGCGTACTACCTGCTGGGGGGCGGCTACTCCATGCAGATGGGGGCGCATGTGCGCATGGACTTGCTTTATGGCCGTTGGAGCCGCAAGCGCAAAGGCTTCGCCGACACCCTCACGTCTTTCTGTCTGATCTTCTACCTCGTCCTGCTGCTCTACGGCGGCTACTCCAGTTCCGAATACGCCATTCGCTATGGCGAAACCAGCTATTCCTCGTGGTCGCCCTACATGTGGCCCGTGAAAGTGATCATGTCCTTTGGAATCTTCCTGATGCTCCTGCAAGCCATCGCCACCTTTTTCCGGGACCTCGCGGCTTCCCGCGGGCTCACCTTGGAAGGCCGCTCCCTTGAGGAGCAAGCCGAGGAGGTGGCGGTATGAGTTACGAAATGATTGCCCTGCTGATGTTCAGCACCATGATGGTGATGCTGCTCTCCGGACAGCGCGTTTTTGGTGCGATTGGCTTTGTGGCCGTAGGCGCCTCCCTGCTGTTGTGGGGGGAAGGCGGCGGGGAGATGGGCTTCAGCGCGGCCATGAAATTGATGAAGTGGTACCCGCTGCTGACCCTGCCGCTCTTCATTTACATGGGCTACATGCTCTCGGAATCCAGCATTGCCGACGACCTCTACCGCATGTTCCACGTCTGGGCAGGCCCGCTCAATGGCGGGTTGGCGATTGGCACCATTTTGCTGATGGTAGTGATCTCGGCAATGAACGGACTCAGTGTGGCGGGCATGGCGATTGGAGCGACGATTGCGCTCCCGGAACTGTTGCGTCGCGGCTATGACAAGGTGATGGTCACGGGCGTGATTCAAGCAGGATCGTCTCTGGGGATTCTGGTGCCGCCCAGCGTGGTGCTGGTGCTGTACGGCATGATCGCCCGTCAGCCCGTTGGCCGGCTTTGGCTCGCCGGGGTGCTTCCCGGATTGCTGATGGCCAGCCTCTTCGTGCTCTACATCGTCGTGCGCTGCCGGCTTCAGCCCAGCTTGGGTCCGGCACTGCCGAAGGAGGAGCGCAACGTCAGTTGGGGCGAAAAATTCCGGCTGCTCCAAGCCGGGATTCTGCCGCTGCTGATCTTCTTCTTCATGACGGGATTGTTCGTGATGGGGATCACGAGCCTTGTGGAAAGCTCCGCCGTGGGAGCGGTGGCGGCCACCATTGCCGCCGCCATCAAGCGCCGCCTGACCTGGCAGGTAATAGAAACCACCATCCGCAAGACGATGGGCGTGAGCGCCATGTTCATGTGGATCATCATGGCCGCGCTGGCCTTTGGAGCCGTGTTCGACGGGCTGGGCGCAGTCAAGGCGATCGAGGGCTTCTTCGTGGATCAGTTGGGATTGGGTCCGTGGGAAATCCTCATCATGATGCAGTTGTCCTACCTGCTGATGGGCATGTTTTTGGACGACACCGCGATGCTCGTGATCGTCGCCCCGCTCTACGTCCCGCTGGTCAAAGTCCTCGGCTTCGATCTCGTCTGGTACGGAGTCCTCTACACGATCACCTGCCAGATCGCCTACATGACCCCGCCCTTTGGCTACAACCTCTTCCTGATGCGCGCGATGGCTCCGCCGGAAGTGACGCTTTCGGACATCTACCGCTCGATCATCCCCTTTGTGCTGGTGATGACGCTGGGCCTCGCGATGGTCACGGTCTTCCCGGAAATCGCGCTCTGGCTTCCGAAGTACGTTTACGGGAGGTAAGCCCAAGTCCAGAATCATATTGAAGTCCGAGCCTTAGTGACGTATTCTTGTAGAAATTAAGACGTATCACAGGAAAGTCATGCAAACCAAACTGACGCTGAGGATGGAGCAGCAGGTGATTGAGGAGGCGAAGCAGTTTGCGCAGGAGCAGGGCAAATCCCTCTCAAGGCTCGTAGCGGACTACTTCCAGTCCTTGCAGCAACGACCGCAAGTCGAAGAACTTCTTCCGATCACACGATCCCTGTGTGGGCTTTTGGAAGGCTCCGGGCTAGAGGAACAGGATTACAAAAAACACTTGGAAGAGAAGCACCGTTG
>CAZQXS010000116.1:0-12027 GCA_964597275.1 uncultured Pseudomonadota bacterium
CCGACGCCGAGTTCGTCCAGCAGCTCAACATGGCAGGCTACATCGAGGAACTCAACGCCGCGGACTTCCCGTTCGACGATTTCGTCTATGACGACTTCAAGAATTTCCCCGGACACTGGCAGGACGGCAAGCTCTGGTCGGCGATGGTGCGCTACGGCCACCTTGGGGTGTCGTACAACACCCAGCACGTCTCCGCTGCCGAGGCGATGTCCTACTCCGTGTTCTGGAACTCCAAGCTCAAGGGCAAGGTCGGGCACTTCGACTGGCACCTGCCCAGCCTCGGCATGATGAGCCTCTACGAGGGCAACAACCGCCCCGGACCCTTCAACATCAGCGGCTCTGCGTGGGACAAGGTGCAGGAGACCACCATGAGCCTGCGCCCGCAGGTCGGCGGCTTCTTCGACTACGGCGGCACCTTCTCGTCCATGAAGAACGGCGAGATGCACGCCATCTGCGGCATTGGCGACTGGATCACGGGCGTGCTGGAGCGCGACGGCGCTCCGGTGGCCAGCGTGGTGCCCAAGGAGGGCGGCATCCAGTGGACCGAGTCCTACTGCCTCGGCAAAGGCTCCGGCAAGGCGGACCTGGTCAACAAGTTCATGAAGTACATGCTCTCTCCGACAGGGCAGGTGAAGTCCGCGCGGATGGCCGCCTATCCGGGCTTCTGCGTGACCCAAAGCGGGATGAGGGCGCTGCAAGCCGCCGATCCCAAGGAAGCCGCCCGCACCGGACAGGTGAGCGGAGCCGCCAACAACCCGGTCACGCTCATCAAGAATGGACGCATCCACTACCGCGACATTCCGGTGCAGCAAAGCCTGGAGGACTGGAACGACTTCTGGTCCGAATACAAGAACGCCTGATCAGCGGCGCAACCGTGCCCTTGGAGTGGGGCGGTTCCAGCACAGCGGAGCCGCTCTCTCCTTGCGCACGAATCCAAAGGAAGAGCCACCGATTGACGCAGATGCCCACGGATTGAGGATGTTTCTGTGTGACCCGTGAGAATCCGTGGCAAATTAGTTCTCCGCTTGACCTGAATTCTTTGAGTTCTCCTGAATCTTGAACACCTCCTCACCCGCACGAAAAACCGTCAGCCTCTACGGCCTCACCTGGTCCATGCCGATGCTGGTGTGGCAGCTGCTGTTTTTCGTCTTCCCGCTTTGCTTTCTGGTCGCGCTCAGCTTCTGGGTGGTGCGCAACTACCGCATGACCCCGGATTTTGATCCGGTCAACTGGATCAAGATGTTCAAGAAGGGCTACTTCTGGGACGCCTACTACCGCACCTTCGGGATGGCCTTGGTTTCCACAGCGGTGACGACCCTGCTGGCCTTTCCGTGTGCTTACGCGCTGGCGTTCAAGGTGTCCGCAACCGTGCGGCGCTGGGCGATTTTTCTGCTGATCATCCCGTTTTTCACCAGCTACCTCGTGCGGGCCTACTCGTGGCAGGTGATCTTGGGCACCAAGGGCGTGATCAACGGCTTCCTCGCCTACTTCGGGCTGGGGCCGTATGTGATGCTCAACAACCTCTTTGGCACGGTCGTGGGCTACCTCACGCTCTGCCTGCCGCTGGTGGTGGTGCTTCAGTTGATGAGCCTTGCCAGCATTGACCCGCGATTGGTCGAAGCCGCCCGCAACCTCGGCTGCGGACGCATCCGGACGGTGTTTTCGGTGATCATCCCTCTCGCCAAGATCGGGCTGATCATCGGCGCCGTGTTCTGCTTCATCCTCTCCTTCGGGGATTTTGTGAGTCCGTACTACCTCGGCGGCAGCAAGCCCCCGACCCTGAGCATCCTCATCATTGACACGACGAAATCCGGACAGCAGTGGCCGCGTGCGGCAGTGGTTGCGCTGACGATGATCGCCACGCTGCTGGCGGTCGCCTTTACCGCCGTGAGTGCCGCGTACCGGAGGCCGAAGTGACCGAGTCCCGCACCTCGCTGTTTTTCTTGCGCGGCTACATTTTCGTGGTCTTCGCCTTCGTGTTTGCCCCGATCTTGGCGAGCTTCGTCTTCTCGTTCAACTCCGACCGCTTTCCCAGCCTCCCGCTCGGTCACTTCACGCTGAAGTGGTACGAGACGATTTTCAGCGATCCGGACGTGTGGGACGCATTCCGCGTGAGTCTGACCGTTTCGGTTTCGGTGGGTCTCCTCTCCACACTGATCGGCTTCTGCACCGCCTACACCGATTTCCGCTACCGCTTTTTCGGCAAGAACGCCTACCTCGCGCTGGCCTTGCTGCCGCCGACCATCCCGCTCGTGATCATGGGACTCGCCATGCTCGCGCTGCTGTCGCGCATTGGCCTGTCCGGGGCGGTGCATTCGATCATCGTCAGCCACGTCGTGCTGTGTTCGCCCTTTGCGATGGCGATTGTGCGGATGCGGCTCGCGCAGATGGACCCGCAGTTGGAAGCGGCGGCGTGGAATCTTGGCGCATCGGAATGGCGGGCGATGGCCACCGTGATCCTGCCCTTCACGCGCCCCGCGCTCATTTCCGCGCTCTGCCTGACGATGGCGGTCAGCTTCGATGAATTCGCGGTTGCGTGGTTCGTGTCCGGGCTGAACAAGACCGTGCCCGTCATCATCCTCGAAATCCTGCAAGGCAACGTGGACCCGCAGATCAACGCCATCGGCACCCTCGTCTTCATCATCTCGATCACGCTGGTGGTGATCGCGCAAGTCCTCTTCATGACCCGAACGCCTAAAGCCACCCATGCCTGAAGGTGTCGGACCGAGAGCCATATCCGGAAACCCCGTTCGCCCTGAGCCTGTCGAAGGGCCGTCCGTTCATGCTTCGACACGCTCAGCACGAACGGTAAGCAGCGACATTGAAATTTTCACATCATCACCCAAAACGTTTCCCAAGCATCTCCCGTGAGTGACCCACTCGTAATTTTCAGCAACGTCGTCAAGCGCTTTGGCGACTTTATCGCCGTCCAGCGCCTGAATCTGGAAATCCACCCCGGCGAGTTCGTCGCCATCATGGGACCGTCGGGCTGCGGCAAGACCACCACCCTGCGGATGCTCGCCGGGCTCGAACAGCCCAGCGAGGGCGAGATCCGCATTTCCGGACAGGTGATGAACGAGGTCAGCCCCTCGGAGCGCGACACGCCGATGGTCTGGCAGTCGCTCGCGCTCTTTCCGTTTCTGAACGTGGTCCAGAACGTCGAATTCGGGCTGAAGATGCGGGGCGTGGACGCGGCCACTCGGCAGCACAAGTCCATGGAGTGGCTGGAGCGGCTGGGCATTGCCGAGTTTGCACAACGCGACGTGAGCCTGCTTTCCGGAGGGCAGCGGCAGCGGGTGGCCTTGGCGCGGGCGCTGGTCACGGAGCCGGAAATCCTCTTGCTCGACGAACCCCTCAGCGCCCTCGACGCGCATCTCGTGATCCACATGCAGGGTGTGCTGACGCGGCTCCAGAAGGAACTCGGCATCACCTTTGTTTACGTCACCCACAGCCAGTCCGAAGCCTTTGCGATGGCGGATCGCGTGGTGATCATGAACGACGGCGCGGTCATGCAGGTCGGTGCCCCGCAGGCCGTGTACCGCAATCCGGCGAACCGCTTTGTCGCCGAGTTCGTGGGCACCAACAACATCCTCTCTGGAACCGCGCAGTCCGTTGCGTCCGGAGCCGTCACGCTGGAAACCGACCTCGGCACCTTTCGGGTGCAGCCCTCCGCAGGGCAGTCGGTGGCGGAAGGCGCGTCGTGCAGCTTCGTGATCGGGGCCGATCACGTCCTGCTCACGCCCGAATCCGAGGCGTTGGAAAACCGCATCCCGTGCAGCCTGATCAGCGAAGAGTTTGTGGGGTCGGTGGTGACGCTCTACTTCGAGACCGCCTCCGGCTCCGAATTCCGCGTCCAGAAGCAGCAGCGCGAGCTGGACACGCTCAACCTGCAAATCGGCGAAACCGTCTGGGCCTCGTGGGAAACCCAACACGCCTACCTGCTTCCCGAAAACTGAATCCAAATGATGCCCATGCCAACATCCCAAGATTTCCTGCAACCCCGTGATTGCAATCACCAGCCGCTCTCGCCCCTGACCTTTCTGGAGCGCAGCGCGTGGATTCACCGCAGCAAGCCTGCCGTGATTCACGGCGAGCAGCGCTTCACCTACCCGGAACTGTTTGAGCGCAGCCGACGGCTGGCCTCCGCGCTGGCGGGGCTGGGCGTGGGTTACGGCGACACGGTTTCGGCGATGCTGCCCAACGTTCCGCCTTTGCTGGAGGGGCACTTCGGGGTTCCGGCGTTGGGTGCGGTGCTGAACGCGCTCAACATCCGCCTGGACGCGCCGACCATTGCGCACATCCTCGACCACGGCGGAGCCAAGGTGTTGATCACCGACACCGAGTTCGCTCCCGTCATCAAGGAAGCGCTGGCCCTGGCGAAATCGAATCCGGTGGTGGTGGACTACGCCGACCCGACGGCCCCGGAAGGAGAGCGGTTGGGCACACTCGATTACGAGGAGTTCTTGGCCTCCGGGAATCCGGAGCATCCGTGGGAACTGCCCAAGCACGAGTGGGACAGCATTTCGCTGAACTACACCTCCGGCACCACCGGAAACCCCAAGGGCGTGCTGTTTCACCACCGAGGCGCGTACCTCGCCGGACTCTGCAATCCGCTCACCTTCGGCATGACCCCGGAGACGGTCTATCTCTGGACGCTGCCGATGTTCCACTGCAACGGCTGGTGCTACACCTGGGGCGTCACGGCGGTGGGCGGCACGCACGTCTGTTTGCGCAAGTTCGATCCGGCCCAAGTATTTTCGCTGTTGCAGGAGCATCGCGTGACCCACCTCTGCGGGGCGCCGATCATCCTCAACGCACTCGCCAACGCCCCGGAAGCCGAGGGCTTGCGCTTTGAGCAGCGCATCCGCATCGCCACGGGCGGAGCCGCGCCGCCCAGCCAGGTCATCGCCGCGATGGAGCCGATGAACTTTGAGGTCATCCACCTCTACGGACTCACCGAATCCTACGGACCTGCGACCGTGTGCGAGTGGCAGCCCGAATGGAACGAACTCGACTTGCAGGGACGTGCCGCAAAAACGGCCCGGCAGGGGGTCATCTACCCCAGCCTCCGCGAAGCGCAGGTGCTGGATCAGGACTCCGGGAACCCCGTGCCTGCCGACGGAGCAACGATTGGCGAAATCGTGCTGCGCGGAAGCACGATCATGAAGGGCTACCACGCCAATCCGGCAGCGACCGAGGAAGCCTTCGCCGGAGGGTGGTACCACACGGGCGACCTTGCGGTCATGCACCCGGACGGCTACCTGGAGGTCAAGGACCGCTCCAAGGACATCATCATTTCCGGCGGCGAAAACATCTCCAGCCTCGAAGTCGAGGAGGCACTTTACAAACACCCCGCCGTGCTGGAAGTCGCGGTGGTGGCGCGTCCGGATGAAAAATGGGGCGAGACCCCCTGCGCCTTCGTGACGCTCAAGCCCGGACAGTCCGCCACCGAGGCGGACCTGATCGCCTTCTGCCGCGACAACCTTGCGCACTACAAGTGCCCGCGCACCGTGGTCTTCGCCGAACTCCCCAAAACCTCCACCGGAAAAATCCAGAAGCACGTCCTCCGGGAACAGGCGCTGCAACTCTAGAGTATCTTCAGGGATTGCGGCTTCAAGATCGTCATTCCGGGCGGAGCGGAGCGGAGGCCCGGAATCCAGAGCAAACGGCCGTGTGTTACTGGATTCCCGCCTGCGCGGGAATGACAACGAGGTGGGGCGGCTCAAGCGAAGCGGAGCCGCCAAGTCCGCCAAGGATCACGAATTTTTGCTTCGCGTGGCTTCGCGTCCTTCGTGGCTGAAAAAGCATGAGCCACGGATTACACGGCTGAAAAACCATCCGTGTTCGAGGATTTCGATTACGAGTTCACCGAAGGGTCGGCTGAGTATCGCATCGCTCCGGCCTTGACAGATACCCACATGGGGTATAGGTTGAGAGTTGGTGCGGGGTGTTTTCTGGATTTCCGCCTTCGTGAGCATGACGATGGAGGTGGAGGGCAGCCCTCTTGGCACGGTCTTTCCGCCAACTCGGTCTGCGACCCAACGGTGCTTATGCTGCAAAACCCACGAGCCCTGCTGTCCACCACCTTGCTTGGGCTTTTCCTTGTGCTGGGGGGGCAGCCGCTCCATGCGGAGGAGATCTTCCAACCCGGAGACCACTGCCTTGCGTACCGGGTGGAAGAGACCCTGATTCTGTTCGTGCCTTCGGTGGTGGTGGGAAAAACCTGCGAAGTCGCGGCACGGGTGGAGCGCAAAGGCGAGCAGGTCCGCTTTGAGGTGAGTTTCCCCATCCGCTCGCTGGATTCGGGCAACGGCCTGCGGGACGGAAATGTGGCGGACTCCCTTTCTGTGGACACCCATCCGGACATCCGCTTTGTCAGCGGGTTTCTGACGCTGGAGCAGGTGGGGGCTGTTCTGAAGCAGGGGAACACCCAACTGCCGGGAGTTCTGGAAGTGGCGGGTGAGTCCCGCGACGTGCAGTTTCCAATTGAACTCTCGCAACAAGCCGGGACGTGGGTGGTCACCGGAACGCTGGCGACCTCCTTCACGGCACTGAAGCAGGAAATCCCTACGGTCGTCGGGGGGCTGGTGGCGGATGTCGAGGACGAACTGGAACTGATGGTCCACCTGCGCTTCGATCAAGTGCAGGGCATGGCGGACTTGCAGGCGGCGGGCGTGAGCCAGTGATGCTCCCAGCCCGTGTGTTGCGGTTTTTCGCCGTTTTCCTGTTCCTCACGGGATTCGTGGTTTCCACCGTAAGTGCGATGCAGCTCAAGCTGCGGGCACGCGAGCATTTCGACACCGTCTGGGTGACTCCCGGAGACGGCAGGAGCGATCTGCTTTACGGGGGGCTGGGGCCGAACATCAACCTGTGGATGGAGGAGCCGTTCGTGCAGTCGTTCGGGCTGTCCTTCAGCTACCTCTCTGCCGATGCCAAGCAGACGGACGCTACCGGAAAATTCGGCGACAAGCTCGAACTGCGCAAGGTGGGCGTGGAGTGGAAGTGGTACCCGGTTCCGAAAGGGGTCTGGTTCACACGGCTGGGCGCGTCGCAGAACGCACTGAACACCAAGGGTTCCCTCGGCACCCTCTCCGGGGTGGGCGGCTACGTTGGCAGCGGCGTGGAGTTCAACCTCAGTGGCATCGGCCTTGCGTTTGAGTTGGCGTTCCGGAAGGTGTCCTGTTCCAACGGGGTGGAGGTCAACACCCGCTCGCCTTCCATCGGGGTCCATTTCTACAAATACCTTTGAGAAACGCTGTGCCGCAACTGCTGTCGCAATGCACACTGCTCAATTTTTGTTTGACACATACCTCTTGGGGGTATAGATTGATGCCATGTTGTTGATGCTTCCAAATGCTCATTCCCTGTTGGTCCAGCGCAGTTTGGTGCTTCTGCTGTGTTTGGGCAGTTTGTTGATGACCGTGATGTGCCCGGAGTCTCAGGGGGCGTTGCAACAGGAAGTCAAGCAAACCCTTGGAGCGGAACACCATCCCGTGGTCTCGGAGGAACACTGCGAGATTCCGGAGTTCGGAAGTCTGCCGTTTCACCGCAAGCTTGCGCCCAAGGCCGATTCTGGAAAAGCCGTCGCGGACCTCCGCCGGAGTGCCCCGTTCTGGTTTGACCCCAGTTCCCTTCTGGCGAACCATGAGGGAAAGCCTCAACCCAAGCCCCCCTCCTATCCTTCCCATTTCCTCAGCTTTCAAGTCCTGCTGATTTGAGATTGCCGCCAACTCATTCGTTGGCCAATCCATCCCAAAAGATCGTAATCTCGGCCACAGTTTCTCCAATCCGAGAGGGGCCGGATTGCCTGAAGAAGCATCCCTGCTGTTGTGTGGATCATAGGGTTCACACGAGGGTGGGATTGCTATGACCAATCAAATTCAGTGAAGGATTCAGATGTCTCTAGCCAAGAACGTTCTTGTTGCCTTGACCGTAGGAACCCTCTTTGCCAGCCCGCTCTGGGGACATGGAAATGAAAAGCACGCGCCCAAAAATATTGGGGAGTCCGGTCAAGACCAGCATTCTCAAAGCATCAACACCCCCCAATCCGAGGAAGCTCAGGCTGAGTCTGCGCACCAAGATTTCGAAAAAAAGGAAAATCTGCCGGCCCAAGCCAAGGAAGGCTCCGGGGGTTCAACGAATGAGGTGAAGGTTTCCTCTCAAGGGAATCAACAGGCCGATCAGCAGGATGAAGCCACGGCTCCTTTCAGCGTCTGGGTGGGACTGGAGGATTTCCCAACCCTGCATCCGGCGGTGGTTCATTTTCCGGTGGTGCTTCTGCCTTTCGCATTGCTGCTTTTTCTCATGGAGTGGTGGAGCCGCCCAGAAAAACCATCTTTGGCCGCTCTCATCTCAGCGATGGGAGGGACGGCAGGGGCCATGGTCGCCAGCTTTTGGCTGCATCCCCATGTCGACTCCCTGAGCCGAGAAGTACGGGCTGTGCTTGACGCCCATGATTTTTTCGCTTACACCACGACTGGATTGGCAACCGGAGCCTCTATTTGCTTGGGGATCAGATATTTCAGGTGGAACCGTCACCATCGGAAGTGGTGGACTTTGCTTGCGTTCATTCTGCTTGTAGCATCTTCATTATCGGTCACTGCAACAGGTCACTTGGGGGCGACATTGAGTCATGTTCATAAGGGAAAAATCGATACTGGAGAATGAGATGGAAGCAAGAAAAAAACGAAAAGAGCCGTTGTGGGGATGGGTGGTGGTGATCGCGGCCTTGGCCCTTGGCGGCTACTACACCCTGTGGCCCACCCCGAACAACCCCTTGAGCGAGCCGCCCACTTCGGAGCAAGTCACCCAAGGGCAGAAAATCTTCCAGCAGAACTGCGCCGCCTGCCACGGGCCTGCCGCGACGGGGCAGAACCCCAAACGACCCAAAGGCGGGATGATGGCGAATGGAACCCACTTGGCTCCGGCGCTGAACGGCACCGGACACGCTTGGCATCATGCCAACGAACTGCTGTTCAATACCGTCAAAAACGGCTCGATGGCGAAAGATTCACCGATGCGTGGCTTTGCCGACCGACTCAGCGATGAGGAAATCGTCAGTGTGCTTCAGTATGTCAAATCGTTGTGGCCCGATGAAATCCGGGTGCGCCACGCCATGATGGGAAAGGGAGGCTGACTTGCTTCGTGCGAACCTGGCTTGTGACATCTGGAGATGACGGATACGATAACGGGAGCAACAAACCTTGGAGAATCATGGCTGATCTTGGCACCCTTGCCCTGCTGATTGCACTGGCGGCATCGGCTTACGGCATCATCGTTCCGCACTTGGGGGTGCGCACCGACAACTGGAACCTCATCCGTAGCACGCAGCACGCCAGTACCCTGGCCTTCGCGATGGTCGCGATTGCCTCAGGAGTGCTGATCCACGCCCTCGTCACCAGCGATTTCAGCATCGAGTACGTCTGGGAAACCTCCAGCACCGACATGCCGCTGTTCTACAAGGTCACGGCCATGTGGGGCGGGCTGGAAGGCTCGCTGCTCTTCTGGGTGTTGGTCCAGAGCTTCTACACGATGGTGGTGGCCCTGCGCTACCAGTACTCCAACCGCGAGGTGATCCCGTATGTGCTGGTCACGCTGAATCTGCTTCAGGGGTTCTTGCTGGTCTTGATGATCGGCTGGTCGAACCCGCTGGAGGTGCAGTCGGTGATTCCGGACGAGGGGCGTGGGCTGAACCCCCTCCTGCAAAACCCGGCGATGGTCGTGCATCCCCCCATGCTCTACCTCGGCTTCATCGGCTTCAGCATCCCCTTCGCCTTTGCGATGGGCGGACTCATCCGGGGGCGGCTGGACAACGAGTGGGTGCTGACCACGCGGCGCTGGACGCTGCTCTCGTGGTACTTTCTCAGCGTGGGGCTGATTCTCGGCGGGCAGTGGGCCTATGAGGAATTGGGCTGGGGCGGCTTTTGGGGCTGGGATCCGGTGGAGAACGCGGCCTTCATGCCGTGGCTGACCGGAACCGCCTTCCTGCACTCCGTGATGATTCAGGAAAAGCGCAACATGCTGCGCATCTGGAACGTGGTGCTGATCATCCTCACCTACGCCCTCACCATCATCGGCACCTTCCTCACACGCTCCGGCATCATCAACTCGGTCCACTCCTTCACGCAGTCCGAGATTGGCCCGGCGTTTCTGGTGTTTCTTGCGCTCATCCTGATGGGCGCGTTTCTGCTGCTCTTCAAGCGCATCCAGATGCTGGAATCCGAACACCGCATGGAGGCTATCATCTGCCGCGAGAACGCCTTTCTTGCGCAAAACGTGCTGTTCGTGAGCATCGCCTTCACCGTCCTGCTGGGCACGACGTTCCCCCTGCTGGCCGAAGCCGTCCGGGGCACCAAGCTCTCCATTCAGGCCCCCTTCTTCAACACCGTGATCGCCCCGATGGGCTACCTACTCCTGGTGCTGATGGGCGTGGGCACCCTGATCGCGTGGCGGCGTTCCAGCCCGGAGGGGGTGCGGCGCAATTTTCAGTGGCCCCTCGTCCTCGCAAGCCTGCTCACGCTCGCGTTTTTCATGGCGAAGTGGGGCACCTCGGCTTCGTGGGAGGTGTACCTGATGATTTGGGGTTGCACCTTCGTGGTCGCCACCATTTTGATCGAGTTCGGAAAGGCCGCCCACGGCAAGGCCAAGCAGCTGCAGGTGAACTGGCTGTCGGGCCTGGTGCAGGTCTTCCTGCAAAACCGGCGGCGCTACGGGGGTTTGGTGGTGCATCTCGGCGTGGTGCTGATCTTTCTCGGATTCTTGGGGAAGTTCCTCAGCATCGAGCAAAACGTGACTCTCTCTCAAGGGGAGCGGGCGCAGGTCGGGGATTACCTACTGGAGTTTCAGGAAGTCCGGGAGTTTCCGGTGCGCAATGCCACCCACCGTGCGGCGGTCGTGCGGGTCATGGATGCCGAGGGCAATTTCTTGGAGGAACTGCGCCCCGCGAAAAGCTTTTACCCCACCCAGCCCCAGCCGCTCACCGAGGTCGCCATCCGCCGCACCGCGCTGGAAGACCTCTACCTGATTTTCTCCAGCGAGAACGGCAGCGAATCCGGATCGGTCACGCTCAAGGTCTTCGTCAATCCGCTCGTGGGCTGGGCGTGGGCGGCCTTGCCCGTGTTTGCCTTTGGCATCATCATCTGCCTCACCTACCGTCCCAAGCGACTGGTCAAGCGGGCCTCGGTGTTGCGTCAGCAGTATCAAGGCTCTGGAGAATCGGCCAAGGCCTGAGATGTGGACCTCGTGGAAACTCTGGGGGGCACTCGCGCTGGTGGGCGGCTTGATTGGACTGTTCGCTTTTGGGTTCACCACCGACCCCAAGAAAGTGCCCTCCCCGCTAGTCGGCAGGCCTGCGCCAGAATTTGAAGTCGCCTCCCTGCCACCTGCCACTGGAAACCTCTCGCTTGCCAGCCTGCGCGGCAAGCCCGTGGTCCTCAACTTCTGGGCGTCGTGGTGTGCGGAGTGCCGGGCCGAGGCTGCGGTACTGGAAGCCTTTCACCGCAAGCATGGCCTTTCGGGTGAAGCCGCGGTGCTGGGGGTGGCGATTCAGGACACCCCGGAGCAGGCACTCGCGTTTGCCCGGCGCTTTGGCAAGTCCTACCCGCTCGGACTCGATGACGCCAAGGGTTCGATTGCAATGGAGTACGGCATTTACGGCGTTCCAGAAACCTTCCTCATCGACGCCTCCGGGGTGATCCGCAAGAAGCACATTGGTGCCGTGACCCCCGAATTGCTTGAAGCTTTTTTCACCGAGCAAGAAAAACACTGACCCGGTCACTTTTTGCTTTGACAGTCCGGGGAATTCCACCTAAAATTATCTGTTTCGCCCTGAGAGGGGCGGAAAGCTTGATCTTGGGCATTAGAATCGGAACCGTGCGGGAGGCCGGCCGCAGCTGCGGCCGGTCGACCCTTAGTAAAGTTAGAGCAGAGAGCAAGCCAGCGGGGCCGGTGATCCGGCCCCGGGCTCGAGTATGTTTTGTACGAGAGTTTGATCCTGGCTCAGGACGAACGCTGGCGGCACGCCTAACA
>CAZQXS010000117.1:0-11883 GCA_964597275.1 uncultured Pseudomonadota bacterium
TCCAGGAGGGCAACATCGGCTTGATGAAGGCGGTGGACAAGTTCGAGTACCGCCGGGGCTACAAGTTCTCCACCTACGCAACCTGGTGGATTCGGCAGTCCATCACTCGGGCCATTGCGGACCATGCCCGCACCATCCGGATTCCGGTCCACATGATCGAAACGATCAACAAGCTCTCGCGCCTGACCCGCACCCTGGTGCAGGAGCAGGGCCGGGAACCCACGTCCGATGAAATCTTGGACCAATTGGGCATGCCCTTGCATCGCATCCGCAAGGTGCTTAAAGTGTCCAAGGAACCCATTTCGCTGGACACGCCAATCGGGGACGACAACGATTCCCAACTGAGCGACTTCATTGCAGATGAGAACGCAGCCAATCCGGGCGACGCCACGCTTTACGCCCACATGAAGGAAAAAATCCGGGAGATGCTCAACACCCTGCCCCTGCGAGAGGAAAAAGTGCTGCGGCTCCGTTTTGGCATAGACGAAGTGAAGGACCACACGTTGGAGGAAGTCGGGCTGAATTTTGATGTCACCCGCGAGCGCATCCGGCAGATCGAGGCCAAGGCGCTGCGCAGGCTCCGGCATCCTTCGCGTTCCAAATACCTGCGCTCCTTCTACGAGGGCTGATCCCGAACGACCGTGTCACGCAGACTTTCCCGCTTTTTCCGCCCCCTCTTTGTCGGCGGCCTGCTGCTGCTTGCACTTGAGGCAGCCACCGTTTTCGCGCAAGCCGCCGAGGTCCAGCAGGTTGAACTGATCCGGCGCGGTCGTCAGCTCAGCCTCCGGCTGTTCCTCAACCAGCCTCCGGTTTATCAGATCACCGAGAACCTGAGCGCCCGGACCCTTGTGGTCAAGTTCCGCAACACCCGATCCGGGTTTCCAGACGGCAGTTCCGTCAAGCTCTTCAACGATCCGCAAGTCGAAGGCGTGCGGTTTCTGGAGGTGGGGCCGGACCTCTGGGCGCAGTTCAAGTTCCGGGAAGCGGGGCTGGTGTTTGACGTGGACCCTCCAGAGTCCCCCAATCTCCTGCAACTCACCTTCCGCCCCTCCAAGCAGCTTGAGCCGCTGCCTCCCGTTGAATCCGGTGCCAAGGTGCGGCTACTGGCGACGAACTTCCGCATGGTCGAAGGCGAGGACGAACGATCCGGGCACACGCGCCTGACGCTGATTTTCTCGGAAGCCCCCCGGCTCTTCATGCAACAGCACGGAGCGCAACTCGAACTGCGCTTTCCAGACACGCTCCCCAGCGAGGATTTTGAAACTCCGGAGTTTGAGGATGGGCGGGTTCGTTTGGAAAGTCTCGACTCAGACGAAAGCCAGGTTTTCCTGACCTTGGCGATGCTGGGAACAGCCCCCCGCGTGGAGCGCAACCTGCGGGAAAATCCCCCGCGCTGGGAGGTGAACGTGTACGGCGTGGCGGTGGCCGCCCCGGATCCCGAGCCGGAGGTCGAGCTTTCGCCGGAAGAGGAACTGCGCCTGCGCAACGAGCGGGTCATTGCCAAAAACCGCAAGATTCAGGTGCAGAACCTCTACCAGCAGGGGGAAAACGCCTTCCGGAAAGGCGACTACGAGGGGGCGGTCAGCTTCTTCAAGCAGTCCTACGCAACCGCGAAGAGCAACGTGGGCAACTTTGAGGACGCAATGGAGCCTTCGGCCATCCGGGCGCTCTACCGCAAGGCCGACGCCATCTACACGATGCTGGAACGCCGCCGGGGCCGCAACTTCCACGAAGCGATTGACGCCTACCTCACCGCCCTGCGCGTCTCCGAGGATTACGGACTGGTCGAAGACCTTGCGCCCCACGCCTACTTCCGGATTGGCCGCAGCTACCAGCGCATGAAATTCACGCAGGAGGCGAACACCAACTTCGAGAAGCTCAAACGCAAATTCCCCACCTCACTGGAAGCCAGCGAAGCGAATTTCTGGAAGGCGCTCAACCAGATCGAACGGCGGGACTGGGGGCAGGCGATCAAGGATTTTGAGGAATACCTGCAAGTCACGCCCAACCCGCGCTTCCTCGCCGAAACGCACTACCGCATGGCGCAGGCGTTTTACCACTTGGATCGTCCCATCACCGCCAAGGAGCATTTCGACACGGCCCGCGACCTCGACCCGCAGTATGTGCTGGAAGATCCCACGCTGCTCTTCCACATGGGCGAGACGTACTACGAAAACGCCGATTTCATGACGGCCCGCGAGGCGTTCCGCGCCCTGCTGGACCGCTACCCCAAGCAGGATTTCACCAAGCTGGTGGCCTTGCGGCTGGGGGATTTCCTGCGGGACGAGGGCAAGGAGGATCAGGCGATCATGGCCTACGAGAAGGCGATCAACAGCTACTCCCGCGAAATCGTCCTGCTCGGCAAGTTGCGCATCGCCAACATTCAGGCCACCCGGCCTTACTCGGACGAGTACCTGGAGGCCATCAACCTCTATGACGAGATCGTGCGGCTCTACCCGGAAGCCCCGCAGTCGGAGGAAGCCCTGCTGCGCAAGGGGCTGACCCTCACGCTCTACGGGATGTACAAGCCTGCGATTGAGGAGTTGGAGAAGTATCAGGAAAAGTATCCGCAAAGCCCCTATGTCCAGCGCGGGGTGGTCCGGGAGAACATTGACGAGAACCTCAAGGGGCTGATTGACGACCAGTTCCAGCGGCAGGAACTGCTGGAACTCATCGCCAACTACCGCGATTACAAGGCCAAGTACCTGCTCAACTTCCGCTTCGACTCCTCTCTCTTTCAAGTCGCCGTCGCCCATCAGCGCCTTGGGTTTTACGAGGAAGCGCTCGATCTGCTCAAGTTCCTCGATTCACGGGCACAGGGCACGATGCTCGAACTGATTCGGCTGCAAACCGCCCTCGTGCTGGTCGAAAAAGGCGACCCCTCGCAGGCCCGCGATCAGCTCACCCGCTTCCTTGCGGACTATCCGGACAGCCTCTACGACGCAGACGCGCGCTTCAACCTTGCCGAGGTGTACCGGCAGGCGAAGGAGTACGACAAGGCCCGGATTGTTTACGAGCAGACCATCCAGAAGTATGACGACGACCAAGACCCGCTGCGGATGGAGGTGGTCCCGGAACTCTGGTACGAACTCGGACAGATGTACGAGGAGATTGGCCGCTACGCCGAATCCGGACGCGCCTACCGCGAGGCCATCGCCAAGTACCGACACCCGGTGACCGCCAAGGACACCCCGCAGTTCATCATTGACAGCCACTTCCGGGCCGGGGAAATGCTCAGCAAGGTGCAGAGCGACCCGGAAGCCCTGCGGCTCTACGAGGATGCCGTGCAGAAGTACGCCGAACGCGAAGACCCGGAAACCCGCAAGCAGGTCAACTGGGCGCGTTATCAAATCGGAGCCATTCAGGCTCGGCTCGGCATGGAAAAAGAAGCCCTCGAAACCTTCCAGCAGCTCATCAACAGCCCGGAAGGCGACGGAGAAATGTGGAAGCGGCTCGCCACCGAAAGCCACCAGAACCTCTCCCGCAAGCTCTCCTACCAGCAGTACCTCAATCAGTAGGTTCCGCCGCTAAAAATCGGCCCACTGCATCCGCGGATTGCTCAGGCCGCAGGACTCTCTTGCGATTCCCGTCGCATGAGCCGGGGCAGGGAGCGCCAGCGCAACCACGCCATGCCCCAGATTCCAGAAGCCACGTTCCCCACCGCAACTCCAAGGAACAGGCCGGGCATCCCCCACGCTTGCGAGGCAAAGTAGGCCAGCGGAATGATGACCACAAACAGCCGGACCAGGCTGATGGTGGTGGATTGCAGGGGCTTGTGGAGTCCGCTGAACGCCGAACTCGCCACCATCGTGAGTCCATAGAATCCGAAGCTCACGGGCACGGTCCAGAGATAGGTGCGGATCAGCGCCTGCACGCTTTCAGAGTCGCTGAACACGGAGGCAATGGGATACGCTCCTGCGGCAAGAATGAGGCAGGCGCCGCCGCCCCAGAGCATGGAAAAGCGCGTGCAGTAGGCCAGTCCGGCGCGGATGCGCTCGTACAGCTTGGCCCCGAAATTCTGGCCGATGAAGGGCGTGATGACGATGGCCAAGCTGATGGTGCCGAGCATCGCCAAGCTTTCCAGACGTGTGCCCACCCCAAAGGCTGCGACGGCGTCCTCTCCAAACCCGGAGGCCATGCGGGTGAGGATCGCGTTGGAAATCGGGGGGAGGATGTTGACAAAGGCCGCAGGCAGGCCGATGTAGAGAATCCCGCTCCACGAGGCCCACACCTCCGTAAGCCGGGGCCAGCGGATTTCCAGCATGCGGTCCCGGATGCCGATCACCCACAGTTCCGCCAGCATCGCGCAGAAAAAAGCGATCACCGTGGCGATGGCCGCGCCGCGCACTCCCAGTTCCGGGAAAGGCCCGATGCCAAAAATCAGGAACGGGTCCAGCACGGCGTTGACCCCGGCAATCACGAGCATGATGAGGCTCGGAGTCAGGCTGTCGCCTGTCGCCCGGATGGCACCGTTGCCCACGATGGGAATGGCAATGAACACCGCGCCGATGAACCAGACGTCCATGAACTCGTGGATGATGCCCACCTGTTCGGCATTGGCGCCGAGGGCATGAAAGAGCGGGTCAATGCTCCAGTAGCCCAGAAAGGCGACGAACCCCATCAGTGCCACCGTCAGCCCCAAGCTGTCCGTCGTGATCCTTCGGACCCGTGCCGGATCATCCTGCCCGATGCTGTGCGAAACCATCGTGGAGGTGCCCGTGTTGAGGCCGAAGCCAAGGCTCATCACCGTGAGCGTCACCGGAAACGTGAAACTGATCGCCGCCAGTTCCCGGACCCCCAGCATCCCGATGTAGAAGATGTCCACGAGGTTGCTCACAATCACGGCCACCAACCCAAAGATCATCGGCACCACCATCCGGAAGAGGGTCCGGTTCACCGGATCCTGCGTCATGTTGATTTTACCGGGGCGGGGGCGGGGTTGGGGTCGGTGCGAGTCCATGCGTGGAGGAAATCAATCAAAGTGCAAACATCCAGTGTACTGGAATCGGGCTGGCTGTCGAGCAGGGAATGCAGCAAGGGGTAACGCTTTGGAGGCGTTGGAGGGGCGGGTTTGCACACGCCCTGCATTCCCAAGGCGTGATGATTTTACGTTCCCGGGGTCTCCCGCGTTTTTCGCTGTTCGCGTTTTTCAGTCTTCTGTTCGTGCTACTCGGCGCCCTTCGGTTTGCCGAGGCAGGCGAAATCCGCCGACAGTACCACTCCACCCGCGCCTTGGGGATGGGCAACGCCGCCCTCGCCCTGAGCTACGACGAAAGCGCCCTCTTCTACAACCCCGCCGGACTGGCCAACGTCAAGACCTTCATTTTCCAGCTTCCCTTTGAGGTTGCCTACAACGCCGAAGCCGAGAAGCAGACCAGCAACATCACCGCGCTGATCACGAAGAAAAAGACCATTGCGAATGTCCTCAGCGACCTTCAGGGCAAAACCCTGCACATCCGGTCCTTGATGGACTTTGACAGCAAGGTCGGCGCGGGAGGCTATTCGTTCAACTACGCCTTGGCCGTTCCGTTCGGCAATCGGAATTCCGGATTCACACTCGCCGCGTTTTACGGCGGGGAGCAAACCATTAAGTTCGGAGTCTCCAGCGACGGAACCCAGCTCACCACCGAAAGCCGCCGGGACCACTCCCTCAATCTCGGACTGGGGATGCCGTTTGGCCGGGGCAAGTGGCTGTTGGGCGTGACCGCCCAGCAGCTCGAACGCTGCGACAAGCCCTCGGACAACGTTTCCGTCGCCAGCATCACCAACCTCACGGAGGCGATTTGCGCCAGCGCCGACCTCCGCAAGGGAACAGCGCTTCATGCCGGAATCCAGCGGCGTGTCGCCATGCTGGGCGGCTTGCGCATCACTTGGGCGCTCACCGCACACAACATCGGGAAGCTCAAGTTCTCCCGCAAGTCTGGGGAGACCAACCCTGCGGACGTGCCCCCCGAATACGGCTTCGGGCTTTCGCTCCAGCCCAAGCTGGGCCCCATCCGCTGGCTGATTGCCGCCGACCTCCGCGACCTCACCAAGGAGCATCCAGACGACCCCTCCTGCAAAACCAGCAGCTCCTACAGTTGCTGGAAGAAGCGCATGCACTTGGGCGCGGAGTTGGGGTTTTTCACAATTGATGAAAGTTCGAGTGCGATCGCCCTGCGCTATGGCTTCAATCAGGGCTACCCCACCAAGGGATTTGAACTCAATCCTTTTGTCTTCTCGAAGTCGCTCAACCTGCAATACGCCGAGTATCAGGTGGAGACCGCCACCCTCTACGGGACTCCAGAAACCCGCAAGGCGCTGCGGCTTTCCTTTGAATTCTGACCCTCCGGCACCCTCCGTCTGGACATTTTCGTACTTCCGGTTACTCTGAAGCTTGGGTTTTGCCTGCACGACCCTTCACTTCAGACCATCTCAACAACCGAACCATGAAACAGCTTTTTTCTACTCAGGGACTGCTCACGATCATCGCGGTGCTGGGCATCTACTGGGTCTTCTTTGGCGAGGACCAGCCGCAAGCGCCGCAACGTGCGGCGAGTTCTGGAACCGCCGTCCTCGGCGTGAGCAACCAGCTCAATCCGGAAGCCGTCGCCAAGCTCGGGGTGGACCTCACCCAAAACCTCGACCCGCAGATTGTCCCGGCGTTGATGAGCGAGGCACTCAAGGAGACCGCGCAGGCCAATGTTTCCGAACAGGACTTCCTGCCCACGCTCTCGTCCAACATCTCCAACAAGATTCAGGGAGTCAGCACCATTGACCTTGACGGAGACGGACTCACCGATCCGGTGCTGGTCATGCCGCAGTCGGAGCAGAGCGGCGACGAGTACCTCGTCTTCTCGATTCTGGTGCCAGACCCCTCGGAGGTTTCCACGCTGCCTGCGGGTTCCGATCAAGCTGCGTGGCTGGACATTGCGGAAAACAAATCCATCGAGGTGATGACCGCCTCGGTGGTGAAGAAGGGGGCGGAGGAGGTAGCCATGCAAGCCTCGCCCAACCCGCAAATGTACAACTCCGCCGGAGCGCCCTATCCCCCCTACTACAGCCACTCGCCGAGCCTGTCGAGCATTTTCCTGACCTCGCTCACCGCCTCGATGCTGGCGAACTACCTCTTCATGCCGCGCTATCCAATGGGCTTCGGGGGCTATTACGGATCGCCGAGGGCCGTGTCTTCCGTGCAGTCGAACCGCAACGCCCGCACCGCCGGACTGAACAAGGCCAACGGCTCCAGCACCCCGGCGAGAACGGCCAGCGGCAAAAGCGCGGCGACCAACAAGTTCAAGCCGACCTCGACGAAATCGCTGAACAAGGTGAAAAGCACACAGTTCAAGGCGGCCAATCGGGCGAAGTCGTCCGGAGGCGGATTTGGCCAGTCGAAAAGCACGAGCAAGCCGCGCAAGAGCGTCAGCCGCCCCGCCAAGCGCAAGAGCAGCTTCGGATTTGGCAAGCGCCGACGGAGCGGAGGCTTTGGTTTTGGAAGGCGGCGGCGCTGAGCGGCTAGTCCCGGTCCTCCCAGTCACGGAGGTGGGCTTCGTAGTCCTCTGCCGCAAGGTCGTGGATTTTGGAGGCACGGCTTGCGCCATGCTGGGCGAGCGCCTGCTTGCGCATCCGCTGCATTTCCAGCAGGTACGACTGCCCATCGAAGAGTTCGCCCTGGCTTTCGGAATGCGGGGCGTGCAAACGGGCCTCGCGCTCGATTTGCAGGTGGCAGCGGGCGCAGAGCGGGATCAGGTTTTCCGGATCGTTGTTTTCCGGATTCTCGTCAATGTGATGCACCTGCAACTGCTCCTCGCCGCTGCGGATGCCTTGGCAATCCCGCCCGCAGCGGGCGCAGTGCTGGTTGAACAATTCGCGGATCAGCCGGGAGATCGTGGCCCATTCCTCGTGGTAGCGCTTGTCCATGTTGCGAATCCCGCTTTACGAATTGCTCAATTTCCCCTATAACTGTCAACCAATGCGGCCCCGGCTTCCGGAGTGCCCCTTGAAACCACCCTGACTTAGGAAAATCATGGCTCTCTCTCGCGACGAATTCATCGACATCCTCACCATCGTCAACTACCTTGCCCATTCCGACGGCGACATGCATCCGGCAGAAAAGAAGGTGCTGATTGCCACCTTCAAGGCCGGCTCGATCACTCCGGACGAACAGGCGAAGATGAAGGGCAAATCCTCGCTGGAGGAGATGCTGCAAGAAATCAGTTCCGATGATGCCAAGCAGACGCTGATTGATCTGCTGGCACTCGTCGCCAGCGCCGACGGGAAGTTTGAGGAGGAGGAGCGCGTGGTGATGGTCAAGGTTATGAAGAAGCTGGGGATGGCTCCAGACGACTACCGCTTCTTCAAGGAGGGTCAGGAACTGGACGTGCCTGCCGTGCGAGCGGCTGTCATGGAAATCCTCAGCGAAATCAAAACTCAGGTCGCCTGAGCGCTTCCCCGGCTCCGCCTCAAACTTTTTTCCTCGCTTTCTTGCGGGGCTTTGGGGGCTTGCTCACGGCCTCCGGAGCGGGTTCCCCACTTTCCGCCTGTTCCTGTTCAATCTGCTGGTGCAGGGACCGCATCACCGTGTTGATCAGCTCGACACTCGCGGTGTCAAACTGCTCGTTGTTCACCACATCAATCTCGTACAGGTTGCACTGGGTCACGCAGTAGTCGTGAATCTTGCGGATCCGGCGGTACTGCCGGAGGTAGCGCACCTCCGGGCGGTTCGGGCTTTCCTGCGCACGGGCGGCAAAGCGGGAACGGTGGTCCTTGGCGTTGAGCAGGGAAATCAACACGGGCACCACATACGCCCCTTCCGGAGGCGACTGCTTAAACTCCTGAAGCAACGGCAGCAGGTGAACCCCTTCCAGTATCACGCTCTGCTGTTCCTCGATGGAGCGGCGGATGGCGGCGCGGATGCCCACGCCCACATGCTGTGCCTGCAACCGGTATCCCGCCAGCACTTGCTCGCTGCCCACGTTGCCCCTCAACTTGAGCAGTTCCCCCACCTGCGAGGAGGAGGTGTGCAGGGTCGGCAGCAACTCTTCGGTGAACACAAGCCGCATGATCTCCCGGATGGTGTCCGTGCCGATCACCTTGTGGATGCCCAGGCGCGTGCCCAGCGTTGTGGCCAGCGCGGACTTTCCGGTTCCGGTGCCCCCGCCGATGCAGACGATCAGTGGCTTCGGCAGTTTGTCGAGTTGGCTGGAGAGCCGGTACAGCGCGGCGGTCTCCTCTCCAAACGTCCGCAGCACCGTCCGCTGAACCCGCTCAAACAACTCCGACTTGGTGATCGCGTCCTGCTGCTTCTGAATCAGCCGCGACTCCACCCGCTGGGCCATCTGGTGCGCTTTTTGATGCGCAATGCCAGCGGCGCTGATGGAAAACGCCAGCAACCCCTTGGAAAACGGAGTCGTGTCCTTGCCCTGCCCGACCCGGATCTCAAAATCCTCGCGGTGCCACGGGGGCTTTAGCTGCTCCAGAACCTCGGCCCCGTAATTTTCCCGGATCAGTTGATCCGCCGTTTCCACGAGTTGCTGGACCGGAATCAGTGCGTTCTGGCGAAACTGCGAGCGCGTTTCGGTGGCGATCTGGTAGGCCTGCTCAAAGGGCAATCCGCGCTGGATGAGCTTGTGTGCGAGAATCCCCCGGACGAATGGTTCCTTGCTGTTGTTGGGTTTGATGATGTTCATGAGTGAATTTCCTCCCGGTCGCTCCGGAGGCGCCAAATCCTCTGGGCCTGCAACGGAAGCAACACGTGTAAAAAAGAGACTGCAATGAAATCCGCATTCAACGAACTCGTGCAACTATTGCCCCGAATCCGAAGAATACCCGATTGAGGGTTTTGAATTCAAGCAGGAATTTTTGCAGGCAAGCCCGCAAGCCCGCAGTCAGGACCGCCGCCCCACCCACGGGGAGCGTTCCCGGCGAGCGGCATCCACCGTGGGCCAGTAGCGGTCCCAATCGGAAGACGGCCCCACCGTGTCCACTGCGGGAGGGCCTTGGGTCGCTTGGGTGTCAGGGTGCGGAACCGTCTCCGGAACGGCCGCTCCCGACTGCACGGCGTGGATCGCTTGCAGGAGCAGTTTGCGGTTGGCGATGATCGCCACGTCGGACGCGCCCAACTGCTCGGTGGTGCGGTCCTGAACCGGCCCCGGAGACTCCACCGCCCACTGATCATGCACGTTGATGTCCCGGCCCATGCCCGTGTAGGTGAGTTCCCGCTGCTCTTGGGGGTCGTAGCCGTAGTCGTTCGCTTTGCCAATGCGAGGCAGGTAGTCCGGCAGCGTGTAGAGTTCCAGCCGCTGCTCCCGCATGGTGGCGTGGTCCACGGGAGTGTGGAAGTCCGTGAAGATCGCGTACCAGTAGCTGTGGGTGTCGTCCACCGGAACATGCCACTGCGTGATCGTCATGGTATTGCTCATGGGGATGACGATGGCCTGCGGAAAGAGCAGGTTCGTCACCCGGATGTGCGTCTGTTCGGCGTTGAGCTCCCGGCGGGCGATGAGGCGCAGTCCGTAATCCGTGTTTTCGACATCAATCCGGGGGTTGGGAAATTCCCGTAGCAGTCGCGTGACGGGAAGGTTGGCCCCATCGGTGTCGTCCCGAAACTGCTGGCCGTAGCCCTCGGCGGCATCTTCATCCACAAAAAACCGATGCAGGAACGAAGCATGTGCCGGATCAATGCCGACTTCCAGAGCTTGCAGCCAGTTGCACTCCAAGAAGCCCTTGAAGGCGAAGGTGTACTCGGCGGGGGCACGGAAGCAGTCAAGGTCCGGCAGTGGCGGCGGAGTGCCGCTCCCCAGATAGGCGAAGAGGATGCCGTTGCGCTCCTCGCAGGGATAGGCGGTGTGGCGGATTTTTTCGTGAAAGCGGCTCCCGGAGGGTTCGGCGGGTTGCTCCAGGCACCTGCCGTGAACGTCCAGCAGCCAGCCGTGAAACGGACAGCGCAAGCCTCCGTCTTCCAGCCGTCCGTAGCACAGGTCCGCCCCACGATGCGGACAGTGCCGCCCGATCAGACCCCAGCGACCGGATTCGTCACGAAACGCGACCAAGTTCTCGCCCAGCACCCGCACGGCCTTCACCGGACGCTCGCCTTCAAGCTCCTCGGCCAGTGCCACGGGTTGCCAGTAGCGGCGCAGCACCTGTCCTCCGGGCGTGTCCGCTCCCGTCTGCGTGATCAGCCTGTTCTGCTCCGCGCTCAGCATCTCACTTCAAAACCCCCCGTGCCTGAGCCGCAAACACCTCGTCTTCCGGATTCTGCCGGATCATCGCCCGCAGCAGTCGCTTGAAGCCCTCTTTGTTCTCGCGATCGTAAACAAAGACATCGAGCAGGAAACTGCCGGTATTGTCGTCGTACCAATTGGCCGGGGGAGGATAAGTCCTCCAATCCCTTACGATGAACTGCAACTCCCCGTTTCTCTGCGCCCGGAAATCATTCCAAACACCCTCCCCGGCACCCCGGCCGTAAAACTTAAAAAATTTTCGGTTTTCCCCAATGCGCAAAACAAGCTTATCACTCGGACTTTTGTTGATAGAGCGTGGGTTACAATGAGTTGGGCAAGTTGCAATCTGCCCGGAGGCAAGTACCAGCACCTGATCCCCCTGTCTGAGGGAGATTTCCGAAGCAATCCATGAAGGGGGAGGACGGTTCGCATAAACCTTCACTCTCCGATAGTGCTTGAGACTGAATTCTGGATCATAGGGGGGCAGCTTCAACGGATCTTCGCAACCAAAGCTCAGGAATCCGCAACTCACCGTGTCCTCGCTGGCCTTGACGATAGCGTTGTACTGGTTTTGGCTGATGCCTCGGCCGGATGGACGCTCAAGCACACGCAGTCGATTGCGAATGGCGGCAACCTGATTTTTGGCACGGGGTTCGTTTTGGTACTTGCTGAGAAACGCCTG
>CAZQXS010000118.1:0-11847 GCA_964597275.1 uncultured Pseudomonadota bacterium
GGTGGGCATGGCGGTTCCTTTGGATTGGGTGGACCAGTGGTGTCCGCAAGCATAGCGTCAACCGCCCCCGGATTGCAAGGCAGAGCGGCGAGCGGCGAAACACCTGTGGTGGAAAAACTGCCGCCGTCCGGAGCTTCAGCGCCAGCCGGAGCCGGAGCGTTCCTGCAAAATCATCGAGTAGCGCTGGGCACGTTCGGCGTAGGCGGTGGAGGCGCGGTTGATCGTCTTGAAGACGCTTTCGTCGTAGGTCTTCCGGACCTTGGCCGGGGAGCCGACCACCAGCGAGAACGGCGGGATGTCGGCCCCTTCCAAGACCACGGCTCCGGCCCCGACGATGCTGCCCCGTCCGATGCGGGCACCGCTCATCACCACCGCCCCCATGCCGATCAGGCAGTCGTCTTCGATGATGCAGCCGTGAATCACGCACTGGTGGCCCACGGTGACGCGATCTCCCATCACGAGGGGCTTGCCCGCGTCAATGTGGCAGACGCTCAAGTCCTGGATGTTGGTGTCCTCGCCAATCGTGATCGTGTCCACGTCGCCGCGCACCACGCAGTTGAACCACACCGAGCTTCCGGCTCCAATCGTCACCTTGCCGATCACGCAGGCGCCGGGGGCGAGATAGACGGACTCGTGCAGTTGCGGGGTGTGCTCGCCAATGCTGTAAACGGGCATGTTGGGTTTTCCATGAAGGATTGAAGAAATTGCGAACCTGAACGCTCCGTTCGCCCTGAGCCTGTCGAAGGAGCGAACCCTGCTCATGCTTCGACAGGCTCAGCACGAACGGGAATCCTGTTACTTGCGTTAGCCCAAGTTTTTCAAATGACCGGGGTTTCCCGGTAGCTGCCCCAGAGGTCTCTGAGGGTTTCCACAATCTCGCCCATCGAGGCGCGGGCGTGGGCCAGCTCAATGGTGACCGGCATGAGGTTCTGCCGCTCGTCGGCAGCCGCTTCCTTGAGTTTTTGCAGCAGGTGCTCGACCTGCGCATTGTCGCGCTCGCGCCGCACTTTCTCCAATCCGGCAAGCTGGCGGCGCTCGGTTTCCGGATCGTAGGGATGGGTTTCGATGTCCGTGGTGTCTTCGTCCTCGACGTACTTGTTGACGCCGATCACCGGACACTCGCCGCTGGCCTTGCGGAGTGCGTAGTCGTAGGCGGTGTCGGCAATCTCCTGCTGGAACCAGCCGTCCTCGATGGCCTTGACCGTCCCGCCCATCTGGTCCACCTTCTCCAGCACCGCGAAGATTTTCTGCTCCATCCGGGTGGTGAGGTTCTCCACGAGATAGGAGCCGCCCAGCGGGTCCACCGTGGCAGTGACGTTGGTTTCGTCGGCAAGCACCTGCTGGGTGCGCAGGGCGAGTTTCATCGCCTCCTCCGTGGGAATCGCAAAAGCCTCGTCCATGCCATTGGTGTGCAGGCTCTGGCAGCCCCCCAGCACGGCGGCGAGTCCCTGAATCGCGGTGCGGATGAGGTTGACCTTGTACTGCGGGCGTGTGAGCGTTGCCGCCGCCGTCTGGGCGTGAAAGCGCAGCCGCATGGCCTCCGGCTTGGTCGCGCCAAAACGCTCCTTCATGAGTTTGGCGTACACGCGGCGGGCGGCACGAAATTTGGCGATTTCCTCAAAGAAATCCGCCTGCGCGACAAAGTAGTGCGAGAGGCGCGGCGCGAAATCATCCACCGACATCCCGGACTTCACCACTTCCTCAACGTAGGTGATCGTGTTCGCCATCGTGAAGGCGACCTCCTGCACGGCGTTGGCCCCGGCTTCGGAGATGTGGTAGCCCGAAATGTTGACGGGGTTGTAGCGGCGCAGGTGCTGGGCGCTGTAGGCAATCGTGTCCCGAACGATGCGCACCGAGGGACGGATTGGGTAAATCCACTCCTTCTGCGCGATGTACTCCTTGAGGATGTCGTTCTGGATGGTTCCGGAGAGCTTGTTGAGGTCGTACCCGCGCTTCTGCGCCAGCGCGATGTACATGGCGAAGAGAATCCACGCCGAGGGGTTGATCGTCATGGAAACTGAAATTTGCTCCAGATCAATGCCCTCGAACAGCGCCTCCATGTCATCGAGCGTGTCCACCGCCACGCCCTCGCGCCCCACCTCGTCCCGGCTTCTGGGGTGGTCCGAATCGTAGCCCATCAGCGTGGGCATGTCGAAATCGGTGCTGAGTCCGGTCTGTCCCTGTGAAATCAGATACTTGAAGCGCTGGTTGGTGTCGGTTCCGGTGCCGAAGCCGGCGATCTGGCGCATGGTCCAGTTGCGCCCCCGGTACATAGTGGGGTACGGCCCCCGCGTGTAGGGGTACTGTCCGGGCAGGCCGATGTCCTCCAGCGGGGTGTCGGCGGCATCAAGCGCGGAGTAGGTGCGCTGGAGCGGAAGCCCGGATTCGGTGTGGTAGTCGTCCCGGCTTTCTGGTTGCCGCGCAACAAACGACGCGACCTCGCCGCTTTCCCACTCGGCGACTTGCGACGCGAGCGTGTTCCGGGAGGATTCGTCCAGCAGGCGGGCGGGCCGCGCTGGGGAGTCGTTTTTCGGAAAATCATTCATGGGTCACTCCTCCTTGAAAGCGTTCAGCAATTCCACGGCAGCGGTGTGCGGGTCACGCCCACGGGCAATCACCTGTTCCAACCCCGCGAGTTCCGGCCCGGCTTTTCGGCGATGTTCCACAAAGCGGTCCCGCACCAGTTCCTCGGCCAATTTGAGGATGCGGCGTTCGGCAATCGAGCGGCGGCGTTGGTGGATTTCTCCAGAATCGTGCAGGTGCCGCCAGTGCCGCTCCACGGCATCGAGCAACGTTTCGACCCCTTCCCCGGACTCCGCGCTTGTGCCCAGCACCGGAATTTTCCACGCCGTCCGCTCCCCAGCGCTCAGCCCCAAGTGCAGCATGTGCCTCAGTTCGGCGAGGGTGCGGTTGGCTTCGGGCTTGTCGCACTTGCTGACCACATGCAGGTCCGCGATTTCGAGGACTCCCGCCTTGATCGCCTGAATGTCATCGCCCAAGCCCGGAGCGGAAACCACAATCGTCGTGTGCGCGACCTGCGCCACGTCCACCTCGTCCTGCCCGACCCCGACCGTTTCCAGCAAAATGGTATCGAAACCGCCTGCGTCCAGCACGTCCACCGCCTCCAGTGCCGCCCGCGCCAAGCCACCCAACGCGCCCCGCGAGGCCATGCTGCGGATGAAGATGCCCGGATCGCTGGTCAGTTCCGTCATGCGGATGCGGTCTCCCAGAATCGCCCCGCCCGAAAACGGGCTGGAGGGGTCAATCGCCAGCACTGCGATTTTGCGTCCGCGTGCCCGCTCCGCCTTGGCGTACTCTCGCACGAGGGTGGACTTTCCACTTCCGGGAACCCCGGTCAGCCCAACCACCTGCGCCCTGCCGCCCTGACGGTAGAGTTCGGTCAGTGCCGCCCGACGTTCTGGGTCGCCGGACTCGATGCGGGTGATCAGCCTTGCCATCGCCCGCACCTTGCCCGCCTGCACTCCGGGCACCAACTCCAACGACGGAATGGGACTGCGGTTGGGAACTCCTCCCGAAACCATCACGGTTCCAACTGCGCACTGAGGGTGCGGAAGAGGTCGCGGTCGTCCACCACGCGGCGGGCCTTGAAGTCGGTGCGAGGGATGCTTCCGGCTTCGGCGATCTCGACCTTGGTGCGCACGCCCAGCACCTTTTGCAGTTCCGCGCTGGCGTTGTTGCGGAATCCAGCCAGCGCCGCCTCCCCACGAGCATGGAGTTCCGTGGCAACTTCCACGCGCACCAGCAATTCGTCCATCGCGCCCTCCCGCGTGATGACGATGCGATGCTCGCCCCCGTAATCCGGAACCGTGTTGAGCACCGCGTCAATCTCGGAAGGGTAGATGTTCTCCCCGCGAATCTGGAACATGTCGTCAATGCGTCCGTAGATGCCGTCCGGCAGCCGGGGGTAGGTGCGTCCGCAGGGATTGTCCTCCAGCACCCAATGCGTGAGGTCGCCCGACGCGAGCCGAATCATCGGTTGCGAGGTGCGCTCCAGATGCGTGTAAACCGGAGTTCCACGCTGGCCGTAGGGCACTCGGCAAAACGAGTTGGGATCGCAGATTTCGTGATAGACCACATCCTGCCAAAGCAGCAGCCCCTGCGTTTCTGCCGAGCCGCAGACGCTCATCCACGGAGTCATTTCCGCCATCGAGCCGGAATCAATCACTTTCGCGCCGTAATACTCCTCGATGCGCCGCCGGATGCCGGGAATGGACGCGCCCGGCTCGCCGGAGAAGAACATCACCTTGAGCCGGAAATCGCGGGGGTTCAGCCCCTCGGAAAGTGCGGTTTCCGCCAAGTGGAGCGCGTAAGACGGGGTTCCGTAGAAGGCGGTCGGCTTGGTCAAATTCAGCCAGAGCGCGGCCCGTGCGGTCATTCCCGGCGCTCCTGCGCCAAAGGGAAAGCTCTTCGCCCCCAGCCGCTCGGACCCCAGCAGCGTGCCCCACGACCCCATGTAGAGGCTGAAGATCGAGGCGATGAAGAGGGTGTCGCCCGGACGCAGGCCCATGCCCCAGAGGAAGCGGGCGTGGTTGTTGGCGATCACCTGCCAGTCGTCGCGCCCAATCGCAAAAGCCGTCGGTCGGCCCGTCGTGCCGGAAGTGCCGTGGATGTGATGCACCTCCGAGTCCGGGATGCAGAGGTAGTCGCCAAAGGGCGCAGCGCGTTCCTGCGACTCGCGCAGTTCCGCCTTGGTCACGACCGGAACCCGCTCGAAATCCTCCAGCGAGCGGATGTGGTCCGGATGCACTCCGGCCTCGTCCCACTTGTTGCGATAAAACGGTGCGTTCGCGTAGGCGTAGGCCATCACCTCCCGCAGCCGCTGGACCAGAACCCGCTCGCGCTCTCCAGCAGGCAGGGTTTCTCGCGTGGGAAACCAGTAGCGGCTGTCCGGCCCCGGGAAGTACCGGGGATCGTAGTTGGCGGGAAAGGACCACTGTTCCATGGTTTTCTGTGGAAAAAGCCTTAACGGGGGCCGCGTTCGGCGACCAGTTGCTGGAGGGTGTCCACGATCTGCGCCGGAGGCGTGTCCTGCGAGAGGATCGCGGCGACCCCCTGCGTTTTCAGCACGGCAGCGTCCTCGTCTGGAATCACGCCGCCGCCGACCACGATGATGTCGTCCGCGCCTTCGGCCTCCAGCAACTTGATGAGGTTCGGGAAGGCACTCATGTGCGTGCCAGAGAGCAGGCTGACCCCCAGCACGTCCACGTCCTCCTGCACTGCTGCCGTCACCACCTCCTCCGGGGTGCGGTGCAGGCCCGTGTACACCACCTCCATGCCGGCGTCGCGCAGGCAGCGCGCCACCACCTTGACCCCCCGGTCGTGTCCGTCCAGCCCCACCTTGGCCAACAGCACCCGTATCCGCTCGTTTCCTGTGGTCATTCCCGTTCCGTTTACAACTGTTTTCGGATTTTTTACAAGCCCCTCACGCCTCCCAAGCAGAGTAGCGCGAATTTTCCGCAAGACCAAAAAATCTGAAGAGGAACGTTGCAATGCCCGCAGATGGGCTTACAATGGGCAAGCGTTGAAAACACGGACCAACCAACGGGGGGACAATGGGAGACGTGCAGATTCAGTACAAGAACTTGGTGGAGATGCTGGAGGATTCGGTGCAGAAGCACGCGGATCTCCCACTTTACGGAACCAAGCGGGGCGGCGATTACGCCTGGACGAGCTACCGCGAATTCGGGCAACTGGTGGACCAGTTCCGGGGCGGGCTGGTCTCGCTGGGCGTGAGGCCGGGCGACAAGGTCGCCGTCATCAGCCGCAACACCTTGCAATGGGCGGTGGGAGCCTATGCAACCTATGGACTGGGGGCGCAATACGTTCCGATGTACGAAACCCAATTGCTACGGGAGTGGGAGTTCATCACGCGCAACTGCGGGGCGCGGGTGTTGCTGACGGCGAACTCCGAGATTTACGAGCAGACCCGGACCTTTCCGGAGCAAATCATGTCCATGCAGCACGTCGTGTTGCTGGAGGGAAGCGGCGCGGAACAGACCTTTGATCGACTCTGCGTGGTGGGCGAGCAGCAACCCGTGGCGCCCGGTTCTCCGGAATTGGAAACACCGATGGGCATGATCTACACCTCCGGGACCACGGGGCATCCCAAGGGCGTGGTGCTGAGCCACAAGAACATGCTCGTGCAAATCGCCGCCGCCCTTCCGCTGTTGCGCAAGTGTTGGGAGCCTGCGGAAATGCGCACGCTCTGCTTTTTGCCGTGGGCGCACATCTTCGGGCAGGTCGGCGAGGTCCACGGACTGATCCAGAACGGCGGTTGCGCCGCGCTTGTGGAGGACGTCAACACGCTTGTGGACGAACTGGCACTGGTCAAGCCCACCGTCTTCCTCGCGGTGCCCCGCGTGTACAACCGCATCTACGAGCGCTTGCAGGGGCAGATGAAGGAGAAGCCCGGCTTCATCCAAAGCCTGTTCTACGGCGGACTGCGCCGCGCCAAGCTGGAGCGCGAAGGGCAGCCGCTCGGTGGTCTGGACCGCTTCCTGCTCGGCCTCGCCCGCAAGATCGTCTTCAAAAAGGTGCAGCAGCGCTTCGGCGGCAACCTGCGCATGGCGGTCAGCGGCGCAAGTGCGCTCAGTCCGCAAGTCGCGGAGTTCGTCAACGACCTCGGCATTGACGTGTACGAGGGCTATGGGCTCAGTGAGAACACCGCCGCCCTCACCGTCAACTACAAGGGGCACCGCAAGTTCGGCTCGGTGGGCAAGCCGATTCCGGGCGTGCGCATCGAGATTGACCAATCGGTGGAAGGCTCCAAGGCGGAGGACGGCGAGGTGGTCGCCTACGGGGAGGTCATCATGCAGGGCTACCACAACCTGCCGGAACTGACCGCAGCCACCATCACCGAGAACGGCGGCCTGCGCACCGGCGACTTAGGGCACCTCGACGAGGACGGCTACCTCTACATCACTGGGCGCGTCAAGGAGCAATTCAAGCTGGAGAACGGCAAGTACGTCGCCCCCGCGCCGCTGGAGGAGTCGCTCAAACTCAGCCCCTTCATCAACCAAATCCTCGTCACCGGACTCAACCGCCCCCACACGGTCGCGCTGATTGTCGTGGAGATGACGGCGATGGAGGACTTTGCGGTTTCCGAAAGCATCAGTGGAAGCGGCGAGGCGTTGCTTCAGGAGCCGCGTGTCCGGGAGCGCATTCAGCAGGAACTCACGCGCTATGGCGCCGACTACGCCGACTTCGAGCAACCCGAAAACTTTGCGCTGCTCGCCGAGGAGTGGAGCATTGACAACGGACTGCTCACCCCCACGCTCAAGCTCAAGCGCACCGTGGTCGAGGAGCAGTTCCGGGAGCAGATTGACGCCCTTTACGGCTGAGTGGGTGCCCGGCTCTTGCAGCTTTCCGTTAGCTCGTCGCTGGAAGGGGCACTGACTGAGACGGAGGCTCTCTGCGGGCTTCCAGGCGGCGAATCACCTCGGCGACCACCTGCTCCACCAGCACATTCTTTCGGCTCTCCTCGGTTTTCTCCAGAGCCTCCAGCGTCTCCTCCTTGGCCTTGCGGACGATGGTGCGGCGGTCCCACCAAGCGTAGCCCAGCATCGCCAAGAAGAACGCCGTGAAGATGGCGGCGATCATCTGCAACGTCTGCATCACCTGCTCAAAGCGCTGGTCCACTTGTGCAAAGCGCTGGTTCATGTCCTCGCGCAGTTCCGCAAAGCGCTGGTCCACCTGCTCAAAGCGCTGATTCGTGGACTCCATAAACATCTGGAGCGTGGTCTCCATGCGCACCATCCGCTTCTCCAGTTGATCAAAGCGCTGGTCCATCTGCTTCTCCAACTGGTCAAAGCGCTGGTCCATCCGCTCCCAGTCCACCTGCTGGGCCTGAACCGCCGAGACCCACAACATGCCCAGCCCCACCATCAGGATTCCGGTTCTTGAAAACCTCATCGCTTGCTCCTTCCTTGATTTGCTCGAAACCACCTTTCTGGAAACCTAACACACCTCCCGCCGCATTGGAAGGAAAAAACCAAGGATGTGAAGAGGGGCAAAGTTCCAAAGCTCCAGAGGCTAACGACCAAGTACGGGCAGGTTTCAAACCTGCCCGTACCCGTTCACCGATTCCCACCAATCAAAACCATCCGTGAGCCTCCGAGTCACTCCGTGGCGGAAAACCGAAAACAGGATTGTAGGAACGGGCCATGCCCACGACCACCAGCCACCGACCACCAGCCACCTCCTACAAACCAACCCACGCCACGGATCACGCGGATCAAGAAATCCTGAGAATCTGCACAATCTGCGGGCCAAACCAACCACCAACCACCAGCAACCGACGAGCGAGTACAGGCACCGAAGCACGAAAGCGTTTGAGACTGTAGCCGCGATTCCGTATTCTGAAATGTTTGCGGATTTTTCCACACCCTGCGGATGCAGATTGACGTTTCCGGACTTCACAAGAGCTACCTTGACGGCGAGGGCCGTCACCTCGAAATCCTCAAGGGTCTCGACTTTCAGGCCGAGTCCGGGGATTCCGTCGCCATCGTCGGAGCGTCCGGCGCGGGCAAAAGCACGCTCCTGCACCTGCTGGGTGCGCTGGAGCCGCCGGATTCCGGGCGCCTGCTGATTCAGGGCGAGCCGCTCCATTCGCTCTCGCGCAACGCCCGTGCCCAGTTTCGGAACCGCCACATCGGCTTCATCTTCCAGTTCCACCAACTGCTTCAGGACTTCACCGCGCTGGAGAACGTGGCGATGCCCCTGCTCATCCGGGGGCGTTCGTCGGCGGACGCGCAGGATGCGGCCCGGCGCCTGCTCGACCGTGTGGGGCTGGGCGAGCGCACGGGGCACAAGCCCAACCAGCTTTCCGGCGGGGAGCAGCAACGGGTGGCCGTAGCACGAGCGCTGGTCGCCGATCCGAAAATCCTGCTGGCGGACGAGCCGACCGGGAACCTCGATGTCGAAACCGGGGTCCAGGTCGTGGACCTGCTGCTGGAACTCAACCAAGAGCGCAACGGCACCCTAGTGATGATCACCCACAACCCCGCGCTTGCCCAGCGCATGGCCCGCCAGTTGCGGCTGGAAGCCGGAACCCTCCGTCCTCATCAAGCACAGTGATCGGTTATCCGTTGTCAGTGGTCCGTTGTCCGTTATCGGCAGTCGGCAGTCGGTGGTCGGCGGTCGGTTCTTGGATTTTCGTTTTCTGCCAAATGCTCCGGAGGGTCTTGAGGTTCGCTCTCCTGCTGGTCTGGCTACCGAGTCTGGCGGTGGCGCAGTCCTACCTGATTCAGGACATCGAGGTTTCCGGCACTTCCGACCTCGAAGTCGCGCAAATCCTCTACCAAATCGAAAGTCAGGTCGGCGACCAGTTGGACCGCCGCAGCATCCGCAAAGACCTCCACACGATTTACGAGATGGGGCTGTTCGTGGACGCCCGCGCCGAGGTCGAACCCGTGGAGGACGGCTACCGCCTGCGCTTTGTCGTACAGGAGCGCCCCCGGCTTGCCGAGGTCAAGGTGACGGGCATCGTGCAAGTCTCGAAGGACCAGACCATCGAGAAGCTGACGATCAAGGCACTGGATTTCTACGATCCGGTCAAGGTGGAGGAAAACATCGAACTCATCCGCAACGAGTACCGCAAGGAGGGCTTTCCGCGAGTCATCATCCGCAGCCGCATCGAGAAGCAATCCCCGGAGCAGTACCGCCTGTTCTTTGAAGTCACGGAGCGTCCCAGCGTGTACCTCACGGACATCCGCGTGACCGGAACCCGCTTCCTCTCCGAGCTTGACATCAAGCGCCTCATCCTCAGCGCCGAGATTGACTGCTTCCAGTGGATGAACAACTCCGGGATCTTTCAGGAGGAGATGGTCAACCAAGACCTTGCGCTCATCACCCAGCGCTACCTCAAAAGCGGCTACATCAAGGTCTTCCTCGACAAGCCCCAAGTCACCTTCGTCCACAACTCCGAATACACCCGCGTGGATTTGCGGCTCCACATCACGGAGGGGGAGCAGTACTTCACAGGCAAGGTGGACCTCTCCGGAGACCTGCTGGGCGACAAGCAGGACTTGCTGGACAAGCTGCAACTCGAAGAGGGCGAGGTGTTCAACCCCTTCCTCCAGAACCAGGACCGCTCGATCCTCAACGAGGCCTATCAGGAGCAGGGCTACGCCTTTGCCCGCGTGATCCCGCGCCAGACGGTTCACGAGGATACCAAGACCGTGGATGTCACCTACCAGATCATCAAGGGCGAGAAGGCGTACATCGGGCGGGTGGAGATCGCCGGGAACGCCGAAACGAAGGACCACGTGATCCGGCGTGAATTCGACGTGCTGGAGGGCGAGTTGTTCAACGGCAAGAAGCTGCGGCTCAGTCAGGAAAACGTGCAGCGGCTCGGCTTCTTCGAGCAGGGACTCACGCTGGACCGCTCCCGACGCGCCGACGCGGACAACATCGTTGACATCCTCGCCCGCCTCAAGGAAACGCAGACGGGCACCTTTCAGGCACAGATGGGCTTCAGCGACCTCTCCGGGTTCAGCGGCGGGCTTTCGCTCTCCAAGGGCAACATCCTCGGCACCGGACGCACCCTGCGGCTGAGTGCGCAGTTTGCCGAAAAGTCCACCACCAACCAGTTCAGCATCACGCTCATTGACCCCCGGCTGTTCGAGTCGCAGGTGTCCTCCACGGTCTCCTTCTCCCGCAGCAGTTCAACGGACGCCACCGAGCTGAAGCGTGGGAACATCCTTGAAAACAACTACAGCCTCGGCTTCAGCGTTCCGGTCTATTACCGCGACCTGCGGGCTTCGATTTCCGCCAGTGCGCTCAACCGCTTCTACGAATCCGACAACGCCACCAATGTCTTCAAACGCACCGTCACCACCGGGATCAGTTGGAACTCGGTCAACCATCCGGTCTTTCCCTCCGAGGGGGTCAAGAGCAGCCTGAGCGTCAGTCAGACCGGACGGCCCTTCGGCGGCAACGTGCATTTCCAGGAGTACCGCTACAGCTACCAGCAGTTCTGGTCGCTCAACCCCACGCGCACGCTCATCCTGATGGCCAAGGCGCAACTCGGCCTGCTGGCCAAGCAGGGCAGCGAAGCCATCCCCAGCGAAGAACGCTACCGCATCGGCGGCATCAACACCGTGCGCGGCCACAACTACTTCCGCATCGCCGGACCCTACGGCGGCGGGGTCTATCGGCACAATCTCGAAACCATTACCAACTCGGACAACTCCACCACCACCCGCGACAAGCGCACCACCAGCCTCACCGACTCCGAAAAAGCCCAGCTTGTAGGCGGCGGCATCTCCGAACGCATCTTCAATCTGGAGCTGATCTTCCCGCTCAGTCAGGACGAGCGCAGCTTTGTGCGCGGGGTCGCGTTTCTGGACGCAGGGAACGTCAACGCAGAAGGCATCCAGTACGCCCTGCTTGGAGAAACCGAGCCGGGCTTCTTCGACCTGCGCCGCAGCGCGGGCTTCGGTGTGCGCGTGATCACGCCCGTGGGCGTGCTGCGCTTCGAGTACGGCACCAAGCTCGACAAGCGCAGCTACGAATCCCCCGACCGCTTCGAGTTCACCATCAGCGGACTGTTTTGAGGATGCTGACCAGAAGCTGACCATCTCCGTTCGTGCTGAGCCTGTCGAAGCATGAACAAAGGTTGCCCTTCGACAAGCTCAGGGCGAACGGATGATCACAACCCTCGAACTACTACGATTCCTTTCCCAGCAAATCAACGAGTGCCAACCAACCCCGGAAGCTCGCAGTTGGGGCAGCCTTGGTGGAAATTCCGGCAGAAGTCCTCGTGAATCTGGAGCAGCCCCTGGCGATGCCCAAGGCTTTCCGGAGATTTGCGTGACGGACGGAGGG
>CAZQXS010000119.1:0-11792 GCA_964597275.1 uncultured Pseudomonadota bacterium
CGCTGGAGTTCCCCCCACGGGTCGGTGTCCACGATGCGGGCTTCGGCGACGTAGCACCGTTGGGTGCAGTTGTCGCTGGAGTGGATGCGGCTCGCCGTGAGGTATTCGAGGATGGAGGGAACGTGGGCGGTGGTGGAGAAGTCGAGGGGATATTCCGTTTCAAAACTGCGGATTTCGTCCTGCGCCAACCGGTTCCCGGAGGTGTCTCGCAGGTGCTTGCGAATCTGGAGGACGTAGCGAGTGCGGTAGCGCAACGGCGCGGAGGGCCGGAAACTCACGACGGTTTGGTTGTCGGCGGTGAGGGTCACGGACAAGGTTCCGGGAACGATGCCTTGAGGACTGCGAACCAGCAGGTTTCTGCGGTTCACGGAAAGGCGGTCCATGCGCTCGCTGAAGCGCACGGTGACGGGTTCCTCGCTCCATGCGTCCACGCCCCGGATGAAGAAGTTGGTTGTGTTGTCCACTGGCGTGACGTTGTCAATGGCTGGTTCCGTCATGTCGAGGTTTTGGACATTGACGGTGCTGTTGTCGAACTGCTGAAGCTGTCCGGCCTTGGCTTGCAGGGTTTGGGTGGCGTTGTCCTGAAGGTCGCTGAGCGTGGCGGTGTCCTGCGTGATGCCCTTGGCCCCGCCCACGGCTCCGGTGGCGATTTGGGTGAGGGAGGTCTGGAGGTCAAAGGCGGAATCCTGCCGGGCGAGGGTGAGGTTGTCCAGCGATTCCGTGGCTCCGGAAATCACCTCCTGCACGAGATTTTTCAAGGTGGTGGCATCGCTTGGGTCGAATCCGGAGAGGCTGACGTTCTGCAGAGCGTCCACTGAGGAGGAGGTGATGCGGTTGAGCAGTCCGGGCAGTTTGGAGGCGTTGTCGAGCATGGAAGCATCCAGACGGTTCAAGCCCTTGGAGGCAGCTTTGGTGACGGCCTTGAGCATCGTCGGCATGGCGGCGGCGTTCACTCCGGAGGAACTCAGGCCACCCAGCCCCTTGGTTGCCCCGGAAGTGATGCCTCCGACCATGTCTTCCAAGTCGTCCGCGTCATAGCCCGTCAGCGTGATTTCGTCCAGCCCGTCCACCGCGCTTTCGATGACGGCGTTGGTGAGCGAACTGAGCGCGTCGGTGCCCGTGGTGCCTGTCTTGCCAAGGTTTTCGACCACGCCCTCGGTGACGGCGGAAACGAAGCTGGAGAGGTTGTCCGAACTCACGTTGTCAATGCGACCCAGCGCGGCCACCGCTTTTTGGGCGACGGTGCTGGTGAGCGTGAGGGTGTCGTTGTCGCTGAGGATGATGCGGCTGGCGGAGCGCGAAGGGCTTGTCCGCAAGGTGCCGATGCCCTGTGCGGCTCCCTGTGCGAGCAGTTTGAGCCGGGCCGAGACCAAGCTGGAGTCGTGTCCGGGCAGGGTGCCCAAGCTGGCGGTGACTTCGCTGGTGATCGCGCCGAGCGCGTTTGTGACGCTGGTGCTGTCGTGCCCGGAAAGCACGATTTCGCCCAATCCGGCGGTGCCGCCCGCGACGGACTGTGTGAGCGCCCCGCCCGTTTCCTCGGAGGACACGCCCCCTGCGGAAAATCCGGAGGCCATGCCGGAAAGCAGCGTGCCGGAAGCGTTGTCCAACTCGTTCAGGCCGATTCCGGTGTTGCCGAGCGTTCCGGTGAGCCGTTGGGAAACTTTGCCCATCAGCGTCTCCATCGCCGTTTGCCCGGAGACCGCAGAAGCGTTGTCGAGGTAGTCGCGCCGTCCAGACAGCGAGTTGCTTCCGGTGCTGCCCAAGGTCTTGAGGACGGCCAGGCGCTCGGAGGCGGAAAGCGTGGCAAGGGTGCCAAGGCCACTGCCTGCGCCCTCCAGCAATTGGGGGAGGACTTGGATGAGATCGGCAGAATCGCCGATTCCGGCGTTGACCAGCGCTTGTGACGCCGCCGAAACCAAGGTTTCGATTTGGTCGCTGGTCAGGCTCGCTGGGTTGGCAACTCGGACGGAGGCGGGGGTTGGCGTGCCGGGCGCACTCGACTTTGCCCGGTCAGTGCTACGAGGATGATTGCGAGATGAGGAACGGAGGAAGGAGAGGCCCGAAAGCTCGGTGCGGAGATGCCCCAGCAAACCGGAGGCGAGGCCGCCAAGGCCAGCCGCCTCTGAAGTTCCGGGAAGTTGACCGCCCACTTTGCCCACGCCATCACCACAGGCGGCGAGGCCAAACAAGACAGCAACACAAAAAAGGGCGAATCTCCGGGGCATAAAGGGGTCCGAGGGTCAGCAAGAGGAGATTTTTCAGGTACTTGTACTACAGTTTCATAGGCAATGCAAGGTTTTTTGGGTAAGCGCAGAAAAGGCTCTAAAACCCATAACCCACCAGCAAGGCTCCACCCAATCCGGGGGTGATGAGGGCGGTGGAGCCATCGGAGTAGCGGATTTCGGTGCCGCCAAAGGCGAGATCGAAGGTTGCGCCGACGTGCAGCGAGTCCCAAAGGTCGTACAGCGCAAGCCCCTCCACGCCGTACAGCCAGCCGTTGCCGTTGAGTGGAGTCCAGTCAGTGTTGTTTTGGCTGTAGCGAAACTTGACGGTGCCCAGCCCGAAGAAGCCCTGTCCGCCAATCTGGAAATCATTCCAGCGCCAGAGGTAGCCTGCGGAGGCGGTGGGGGCCAGTAGCTCGTAGTAGGCGTAGCGTCCGCCGCCGCTGCCCTCGATTTGCAGACGGCGCAACTGGCCACCAATCAGGAGGTGCTCGTCAAGGTGGTAGAGGTAGTAGGGCAGAAAAAGCTGCGACCCGGAAAGGGCCGTCGAGGTGCCCGAATAGGAATGCGTTCCCGTGTGCAGTCCGAAGCCGAGGCCAATCCGGTGGGTGACTTCCGAGGGGGCCGCCGCCGATTCGGCTTCCGCAGGCTCAGGCTCCTGCTCTGGAGCAGGTTCGGATTCGGGCTGAGGTTCCGGCTCGGGTTCAGGTTCCAGCGGTTGCGGCTCCGGGGTGGGGTCCAGCTCCGGTTCGGCAGGAAGGGCTTGCGGGGCCGGGGTGGCTTGAGGCACCGGAACGACGGGCGCTCTCTGGCGCGAGGGCCGGGGGTCTCCGCACATTTCCAGAATGACCTCGCGCTTGATGCCGACCAGCACCATCTCGACGCGGTCGTAGTCGGTGCAGCCGGAAATCTCTTGGGGGCGGCGGGGCTGGGGCGAGGCCGCGGGCAGGGCGGATCGCGCGGGGGCGGGAGCTTGGGGTTCCAGGCTCAAGGGTTCCTCCAACTCGGAACCCGGAGCCTCTTGGGGTGGCGGTGCGAGCTTGGCTTTGGCTTCAATAGCCTCTAAGGTGGCTTTGTACTTGGGGCAGATCGAGGCGATCATCTGCGGCTCCCAACCGGCCTCGACCGCCGCCCGGACGGTTTTCTCGGAGCAGTTGAGCGCGAGAGCCTGGGAACCTGCTCCGGACAGGACGAGCAGGATCGGCAGCAGGAAAACGAATCTGAATTGAAGCATCAGCAGTTGCGGTGAGGTTTGCGCTTGCGTTGCAAAGCGTGTGGCGGAACTCTATCGTTTGCAACCCACATCCACAAGCAAAAGCCAAAATAGTGCCAGACCCGAAAGTTTGAGAATGCCCACAGCAACCATCCCCGTCATTGATTTTTCGCAAGACCCCGCCACCGTCGCTCAGGAAGCCCACGACGCCTACACGACCATCGGCTTCATGTACGCCAAAAACCTGCTGACTGGATTGGAGTCGCGGGATCGGGTGTTTGCGGAAGCAAAGCGGTTTTTTGAACTTCCGCCGACCGAGAAGGAGCAGTGCGGCTGGACGAGCGAGGCCAGCAACCGGGGCTACACCGCCGTGGAGCGCGAGAACGTGGACCCCACCGCGCCGGGCGATCTCAAGGAGGCGTACAACATGGGACGCGAGGGCAACCCGGAGCATCCGAATCCGTGGCCCGCAGCCCTGCCCTCGTTTCAAGAGGCGATGCAGGCGTTTTATGCCGAGTGCGTGCGCATGTCCGAGCGCGTGCTGGAAGCCTTTGAGGTCGGCTTGGAACTGCCCTCCGGGTTTTTGCGGGAGCGGCACGAGATTGGGGAGTCGAACATCATGCGCGTGCTGCACTACCCGCCCTTGCGGAATCCCGAAGCCGTCAAGCCCGGACAACTGCGGGCGGGGGCGCACACGGACTACGGCACGCACACCCTGCTCTTGCAGGACGACAAGGGCGGGCTGGAGGTGCAGAACCGCAACGGGGAGTGGGTTGCGGCACCGAGCATCCCGGACACGGTGCTGGTCAACGGCGGCGATCTTTTGGCCCGCTGGACCAACGATGTGTTCTGTTCCACGCCGCATCGCGTGGTGCTTCCCCAAGACCAAAAACAGAATCAATCGCGATACTCGCTGGCATTCTTCTGCCATCCGAACTATCATGCAGAAATCCGGTGTTTGGAATCGTGCCAGGCTCCGGGCAATCCCGCAAGGTATCCGCCCATTGGATCGGGCGAGTACCTGCTCTGGCGCTTGAGCCAGTCCTACTGAACCCGTGCCTCCCTTTGAGGCCAAAACCATCAGGAGATCCTCATGAAGAAGATCCTATCCATCCTCCTCACGCTCGGCCTGCTCGCCGCATCGCAGGCCCTCGCAGGCAAGCCCTCGCTGGGGTTTGTCCTCGTCGGTCCCAAGAATGACGGCGGCTGGTCCATGCGGCACTACCAGGGCTTCAAGTCCCTCGAAAAGCACGGCTACGCCTCCACCTTCGTGGAAATGGTCGCGGAAGCCGACTCCGAGCGGGTGTTCCGCAAGCTCGCCCGCAAGCACGACGTGGTGTTCGGCACCTCCTTCGGGTACATGGACCCGATGGCCAAGGTTGCGAAAAAGCACCCGGACACGCTGTTCATGCACGCCACGGGCTTCCAGACCGCCAAGAACATGGACAACTACAACTGCCGCCTCTATCAGGCCCGCTATTTGGCAGGCATCGCGGCAGGGATGCTGACCAAGACCAACAAGATCGGCGTCGTCGGCTCGCATCCGATCCCGGAAATCATCTCCAACATCAACGCGATGACGATGGGAGCGCAGTCGGTGAATCCGAACGTCGAGGTGAACATCATCTGGATCAACTCCTGGTTCGACCCGCCCAAGGACATGGAGGCGGCGAAAACCGTCTATGAGTGGGGCGCGGACGTGTTCTTCACCACGACCGATTCTCCGAATGTGATCACGCTCGCCCAGAAGAACTCCACGGCTGCGAAGCCGCTCTGGGGCATGGGCAACGATGCGCCGATGAACTCCTTTGGTCCGGATCGCTATGCCACAGGGCCGATGTTCAACTGGAACGTCCTCTACAAGCACATCCTCGACAAGGTCGCGGCGGGCAGCTATGAGGTCCAGACTCCGTTCTGGGGCTTGCAGGAAAACTGCGTGGGCCTTTCCCCGTGGGGACCGAACGTGCCCGGCACGGTCGTCAACCACGTCGAGACCGTCAAGATGAAGTGGATCAACGACGAGATGGACGCCAACTTCCCCTTCTCGGCAGGCTTCACCAAGCAGGACGGCTCCACCGTGGGTCCGGGCATGAAGCGCGGAGGCATCGAGTCAATGGACTACCACGTCAAGGGCATCGTCTCCCCGTATCCCAGCAAGTGATGCGGATTTCCTGACTCCGCTCAGGAATGCCCTCGTCCCCGCGTCCACCCGGCGCGGGGGCACCCCCGCTTGCGGCTTTTGTTTTGAAGCCCAAACCCGGATTCGCGCTCATCCTCAGCGTGGTGCTGGTGCTGGTGGTCAGCACCGGAGCCTTGCTTTGGTTCCAGCAGTCCATCCGCTCGCGCTTCCAGTCCCAAGCCTTTCTGGACAACCAGCGCCTCTTCCACGACATTCAAACGGCCGTGCAGCTTGGGGTCGCCGACCTGCAATCCCGCACCGCCACCGAGTTGCAGTCCGAGCAAGCCGTCACGGACGCGCTTGCCCCAATGCTTCCGGGCTGGTCGGGCACAACCACGCTGGACGGGAGCGACCTGCTCCTAACGTTGCGCCCCCCTCCGGAAATTGGAGCCTTTGCCGTGGAAGCCCTGCTCCGCCTCAAGCCGCTGGACCTCTCTGCGATTCCGTGGGTGCTGTTTGAGCCGATGGAGCCGCACGTTCCCGCATGGCTGGAACTGGAGTCCGGCGACCTTGCCACCGTCACGGCAAACCGCAGTTGGCACTGGCTGAAAACCACGCCTTCCGGGGTCAGTCCGGACCACACCTTTCCTCACGGCAGTCGGATCACATGGCAGGGAACACAGTTTTCTGTGGCTTTTGCGGACGGGACTTCACAAGTTCACGCGCTGTCCGGGCAAGCCCTGACGATTCAGGCAGCAGGGGATTTGACATGGGATATGGATTTTCAACAGGTTGGGGTGCCGTGGCTCTGGCTGGACGTGTCGGGAGACTTGACCTTGCGCCTGCCCAGCAGTGCCCCGCAGCACCTCAGTGCGGCTCCGGTGGTGTTTGTCAGCGTGGGGGGCAGCCTGAAACTCCAGCGGCAATCCGGCAGCATCGGGGCAGGACAGGTGGGCGGCTTTTTTCGGGTGTCGGGCGGCTCGTGTGTGGAGATGAGCGTCGGAGTGAGCGCGTACTGGACGGGCGGCTTGGCGTGTGAATCGTATCAGGAGGGCAGCGGGCAAATCCGCTTGCGCTCCGGCGCGGCTCCCGACTCGCTTCCTGCGCCGTTCATCCGCGAGATGCTCCAGCCGGATGGAGTCCGAATCCAAGAAGATTGACTCAAGAACCCGCTCGTGCTGAACTTGTCGAAGTGCGGCGGGTTCCCCCTTCGACAGGCTCATGGCGAACGGAGGGGGCGCGTGTTGGAGAGAAAGAGTCGCTCTTCAAGAACTGTCTGGATCGTCAAAGGTGAGTTGCCCCAGCCGTCCCTCCCGAAAATCTCGCAGGAGGACGGTGGCGGCGCGGATTTCGTCCACCACCCCGCCGGGCTTGAGGCAGCCGCGCCGCTGGGCGATTTGTGCCAAGAGTTCCTGCGGGTCGGCGTTCTCCCCGGAGGCTTCCAGCCGATAGCACGCCTGCAACGCCTCCGGGCGCTGAGCCTGAAGGGTGCGGAGCAGAAAATCACAGAGCCGATCCAGACCCACCACCTCGTCCTTGATCGCTCCCGTGACCGCGAGCCGGAAGCCTGCTTCCATCGTCTCGATCTTCGGCCAGAGGATTCCGGGGGTGTCCAGCAATTGTGCATCGCGCTCCAGCCGCACCCACTCCTGACGCTTCGTGACCCCAGGGCGAGGCCCGGTTTCCGCCGCCTTGCGATGCACGAGCCGATTGATGAGGGTGGACTTGCCCACGTTGGGGATGCCTGCGATCAGCAGCTTGAGCACGGGCGGATTGATGCCGCGTTTGCGCAGGTTGCCCCAGCGCTCCTCCATCAGCTTGCGGGCCAGCGGCAGGATGCGCTTGAGGTTGTGGTTGGTGAGGACATCAACGAAGAGGTGCGGGTGTTCCTCGCTGCGCAACCGCGCCTCCCACGCCTTGGTCGCGTCCGGGTCGGCGAGCCGGGTTTTGTTGAACAGCACGAGCCGCCGCTTCTGCCCTAGCATTTGCTCAAAGTCGTGGTTGACGGAGGTGTGTGGAATGCGGGCGTCGCGCAGCTCCAGCACCACGTCCACGCGCTTGAGCTGTGCGGCGAACTCCTTCTTCGCCTTGAGCATGTGGCCGGGATACCAGTTGATCCACGGCGTCTGGATTCCGGGTTTTTGCGCGGATCGTGGGTCGCGGGGCATACGGCTCACCAGTAGTAGGTGGTGGTGATCACCTGCTCGTCCGGCATGGCGGCCTGCTCCTCGGCTTCCTGACGCGCTTGGAACCGCTCCTTCGCCAAGGCGCTACCCTGCTCGATGACATCGGCGATCACCTCCTCTCCGGAAATCTCGCCCTCGTCGTCCTCGTACCCCAGTTCCTCGACGGCAATCTGATCCTGCACGGTGGCCTCAAGCTCGTCGAACAGGCTTCCCACCGCAAGGTCAAAGCGCCATTCCGGGTTCTCGAAAAACGCTTCCGCGCTCAGCATCGCCAAAAAGACCACCCGCTGAGGGTCAACGCCCTTGTGTTCCGCCACCGCCACCCGCAAATCCGACCAGCGGTTGTCCTCCAGAAAATCCGTGTCTGGATCGGCAAACACGCCCTCCGCCAGATCAACGTAGGCGTACACGTCAAAGTGCGTCACGTAGGCATCCAACTGCTCGACCAACTGCTCGTACACGCGGTGGCCCTGCTCGGTGGGGGTGAAGCAGTTGTCGTCGTCCACACAAACCACCCCACGCTGCTCCATGTGCTTGAGGAGGGGTTCCAGCCCGGACTCGTCCTGCTCCAGCAGAGCGATGCTGAGGTGGTTCGGCTCGGCGTCCTTGAGTTCCTGCGCGGTTTCCTTGCGGGCCTGCTGGGCTTCATCGAGATCCTGCTGGACCTGCTCCAGCTCGAAATCCTCCTCATCGGAGCGGAAGAACTTGCCCTTCAGGGTTTTCTCCTGAGCCTCAAGCTCGGCGACAGTGGCCTCAACCTCGCGGTCGTCGGCAAGTGCGTTTTCGTACTGCATCAGCCGATCCAGCAGCAGCAGTTGGCCAAACTCCTGCTTGTCGTCCTCAGAAAGCGGGGGGCGGGTGGTGGTGTTCATCAGAAAAACCGTGGGTTCAGAAATGGGTGAGCAGAGGCGGATTTTCAGAAATCCGTTGCCTCTGCCGGAAAAAACTGATAGAGCTTAACATCTCCGGATCGTCACCTCAATCGGCAAGCTTGAGGGAGAAGAAGGAGAATCCGTCGGTCTTTTTGACCGGCAGGGCGAGGCAATCATGGAGCGATGAGGAGCATTTTGTGGACGAACCAGAACTGAAGCAGTACCAAATCAACATCAACGGCAACCGATTCGCCGTCGCCAGCCCTTACGGGGAGGAGCACATCCGCGAGGTGGAGCGGTATCTGGAGGAGCAGCTGGACGAGATTCGGCAGCAGTCGGACCTCACCAGTCCCTCGCAGCTTGCACTGCTGCTGGCACTGAACTTTGCCGATGAAATCTTGACCCTCCAGAAACGTCAGGTACACTTGGAGGAGTTGGAGCGCGGCCTTTCGTCCATGACCCAGCGGCTGGAGGTGGCCCTGCAAGCCCGATCCGAGGTGGCCCCCAGCGTTGGAGGCGCGTGAAGACCAGTCACCGCGAACGGCCTGCGGTGTGCGTGATTCAAACTTTTGCTACCTAACGAGTCAGCAAGGGGTCAGTCCCTGAAGGGGGTGTGCCTGCCTTCCAGAGTACGGAAGGACGCCTAATCCCTTCACACCTCACCCCATTTTTTGGGCTAAGGTACAAAAGCCCTTTTTGACACGGCACCGCGGACCCACCCGCCTCGCTCATGCCCGACCCATCCACCTCCGCGCCTCCGCTGCTTGTTGCGGAGTTCCTGCGAACCCTCCAGTCCAACCGCTATTCCGAAAACAGCCTCCACAGCCATCGGCTCGACCTCAAGAAGTTCCTGACGTGGCTGGGCGTGTGGGACGGCGATGTGGTGGTGCGACTCCGGACGCTGGGCCTGGACGACCTCAACGACTATGTGGCGCACCTGCAAGCCTCGCTCAAGCCCCGCACGGTCGCCCGGCACCTGTCCTCGCTCAAGCTGTTTCTCGATTATGTGGACCAGCAGGGATTGATCTCGGCCAATCCTGTCCACCGCATGCGCTTTCCAGAGATTCTGTCGGAATCGCCGCAACTGCTCACTCCCGAAGAGGTGGTCGCGTTTCTGGAAGCCCCCTCACCGGAGCATTACCTTGGGTTGCGGGATCGGGCGATGTTGGAACTGCTCTACTCCAGCGGACTCAAGGTCAACGAACTGCTGGGGTTGGACGTGGAGGATCTGTTTCTCGACCTCGCCTTCCTGAAGGTGCGGGCGCGGCGGGAGCGCATGGTGCCGATGACCCCTGTGGCGGTTGCCGCCCTGCGCGATTACCTTGAAAACGGCAGGGCACAACGGCTGACCAACCCGCACGACCCCTGCCTGTTTCCCGGACGCAACGGCACGCGCATGGGGCGTGTGGGCTTTTGGGCGTTGGTGCGAAAATACGCCCAGCGTGCGGGCATCACCAGTCCGCTCAACCCGCGCATCCTGCGCCATTCCTTTGCCGCACACCTGCTCCAGAACGGCATGGACCTCAGCGACATCCGCGACCTGTTCGGCTACGTCAGCCTTGACGCCACCCTCCAGTACGCGCACATCAACCGCCCCGACTACCACGATGCCTACCACCGCTACCACCCGCGAGGGCGCAACCGCACTCCGCTTGACGGCCCGGTGAGCGAAGCCTCCGGGGCTTAGGGCTTGAGGACGAGCTTGCCGTACACCTGACGCTGGGCCACCACGTCCAGCGCGTCCAGAAGCTCGGAAAGGGGCCGGACCTGATAGATGACGGGCTTCAGCCGTCCGCGTTCGTAGAGGGCGTTGAGCCGATTCTGCGTTTCGCGCACCAATCCGGGGTTGTGCTTGAAGTAATTCCCCCAGAAGAGGCCGATCACGGAGATGTTCTTGAGCAAGATGCGGTTGGCGGCGACCTTGGGAATCTGCCCTCCGGCAAAGCCGATCACGAGCAGCCGCCCTTCCCACGCGATGCACTTGGTGCTGCGCTCCAGGATTTCCCCGCCCACGGGATCATAGATCACGTCGGCTCCGCGTCCGTTGGTGATCTCCTTGACCGCCTCCACAAAATCCGTGGTTTCGTAGTTGATCACATGGTCCGCTCCGCACTGTCGGCAGATTTCCAGCTTTTCCTCCGACCCGGCGGTGGCGATCACAGTGGCGCCGAGGATCTTGCCTAGCTGAATGGCCGTGGTGCCCACGCCTCCGGCTCCGCCATGCACGAGCAGCACTTCTTCCGGCTGAAGCTGGGCGCGATGCACGAGCGCGAAGTACGAAGTCTGGTGCGTGACGAGAAAGCCCCCGGCATCCTCATCCGTCATTGCGTCCGGAATGCGGTAGCTGCTGAACTCGTCAAACAGCATCGCTTCGGCAAAGGCGCCCACCTTGGCCGAGCCGATGATGCGGTCGCCCACGTTCAACAGGCGGCAATCCGGCCCGACCGACTCCACCACGCCCATCGCCTCCATGCCGGGAACAAAGGGCAGGGGCGGCTTCTCCTGATACTTGCCCTCGATGCAGAGCAAGTCGGGAAAATTGATTCCCGTCGCTCCCACGCGCACGCGCACCTGCCCGGTGCCGGGTTCGGGTTCCGGGAGTTTCTGCCACTGCAAAACCTTGCGGTGGGGGCCGAACTCCCCAAGGGTCCATGCTTTCATCTCAAACCGTGATTTCGTAAGTGTTCCATCCCGACTTGACGGCCACGCGGTCGTAGAGGGTGCGGGCGCGGTAGTTGTCATCCGCCGTGATCCAGCGGATTTTCGGCCAGCCGCGCTCCTTGGCAATTTCCACCAGCCGGGCGATCAGCAGTTCCCCCACGCGCACCCCCCGTGCCGAGGGATCCACAAAGAGGTCGTCCAGAAAGCCGACCTCGATGCCGCGCAACGGACTGGGCATGTTCCGGTAGTGCCCCAAGCCGACCACCTTGCCGTCCTGCTCGGCAACAAGTCCTTCCACCACATGGGTTGGGTCGTGCAGCCAGCCCCACACGGTGGCCAGGGTTTCGTCGGTCATGCCGACTTTGTAGAACTCGCCGTACTGGCGATAGAGGTTTTGCCAGTCAGGTTTGTCTTCAAGACCAACGGCGCGAATGAGAGCGGGCATGGTGTGTTTTGGATGGAGTGCGCAAAAAGACACCATCATAAGCCAGCCCTCACGAGGGAGCAAGGGCGAACCGA
>CAZQXS010000120.1:0-11771 GCA_964597275.1 uncultured Pseudomonadota bacterium
GGCGAGGAGGGCGAGGATGAGTTTGCGTTTCATTGGGGGCACTTCTCATCAAGAACCGTTGAAAAATACATCAGACTTGAATTTCCAGAGTTTTCAATGCTTTTTGATCTTGCTCGACCTGAAAGTATCCGACCCAGAAACACAGAGACTTGGCGTCCCACTCCCCGCGAAACGGATGCACGACCATCGCTTGAATGGTTTCACGGGAGTAGGTGGCAAACAGCCATCGCAATGCCGAGATGTCTCCGTAGATGAGGACATTCGTGATGATCCGCCGGGCATCGCGCTCCACCTCCAGCGCATCGAGGTCGTAGGACCAGAGACAGCCCCTCAAGGAGTCTGGGACGGGCTTGGGACGCGGCGAAGTTTCGGGCATGACACGCAAAAGCGCAAGAACCTCAAGAATCAGCGAAATCGTTCCGGTGACAGCGCATCGGCACGAACGCCGAAGGCCGCAAGGTCGTCCGGGACGGGCTGGCCCAGCGCGAGTGCGGCGGCGGTTCGGGAGAGTCCCGGCGCGGTCTGGATGCCGTAGCCGCCTTGGCCGACGAGCCAGAAAAAACCTTCGTGTCCGGGGGCGTAGCCCACCACAGGGGTTTTGTCCGCAACGAAGCTGCGCAGCCCTGCCCACTTGCGGGAGATGCGTTCGATGTTCAGCGTGGTTGCCTTGCCAATGCGCTCGGCGGCAAGGGCGAGATCCCAATCCTCCGGACGCGCATCGCAGGGTTCCGACGGGGTTTCATCGGCAGGAGAACCCATCAGATGCTCCACCTCCGGCTTGACGTAGAACTGCTCGTCCACGTCCGCAAAAAGCGGCCAGTGGCGCGGACTCATGCCCTCCGGAGGCTCAAAGAGCATGGCAGTCCGGCGCTTGGGCACGAGGCCGACGGGTGCGATTCCGCAGCGTTGGGCGACCACATCGCCCCACGCGCCCGACGCATTGACCACCACCGGAGCCGAATAGCGTCCAGACTCGGATTCAATTTGCCAGGTTCCGTCCTGAAAAGCACCAGACTGCACCTCGGCTTCGGTGATCACGGAGCCGCCGCGCTGTCGCAATCCGCGCAGGAAACCTTGGTGAATCCCATCCACGTCAAGGTCTTGCGCACTCGGCTCTTCAACGACTCCGGCCACATAGTCCGGTCGCAACACCGGAACCCGCTCGATGGCCTTCTTGGGAGTGAGTTTTCGCAAATCCGGGCAGAGCGGTCGGGCTTCGTCGTAGGCCGCTTGCAACGTGTCCAACTGGTCCTCGCGGGCGATCCAATAGACCCCACGCGGCTGGATCAGCGGGTGTTCGGCAAAGCCGTCGGGCGGATTGCGGTAGAAGGGGCCGGAACCGGACGTGAGGGCGCGGATGGCCTCGTTGCCGTAGGTTTCGGAGTAGAGTGCGGCGGAGCGCCCGGTGCTGTGGTAGCCCGGCTGGGGTTCCTGTTCCAACACGAATACCCGTCCGTGTTCGGCAAGGTGGTAGGCGACCGACGCCCCGGCCATGCCTGCGCCGATCACCAGAAAATCACAAGTTTCGCTCATGCTGCGGATTTCAGGAAAAGGGCGTTGAGGTTTTCGCTGAGCGTGACTTCCGCGCCCAGCATCCGGGCGGCGACTTGTCCATCGCTCAGCACAAGGTCAAGGTCAGCGACCAGCGCGGTGGGCGAATGGCTCTGCACGCGCAGGTCAATCGTGTAGGGCGTGTCAAAGGGAACCGCCCGGAAATGCTCAAGCCGCGCCAGCTTGAGCGGCAGACTTCCGGCGTTGTGAATCTCCCGCGCCCACACCAGCATCGCCTGAAACGCAGGGTCAAGCGTGTAGGGATTGAACGGGAGCGTGCGGAACTGTCCGCATTCGGCATCGGACCACGCGGGCATCCGGCATTCGGCGAGCAGGCGTTGCTCGGTCAGTTCGGCGACCTGCACGATTCCCTGAAACTTCGGCCCGTGGAAGAGCGTACCGTTGTGATAAGGGTTGTCGGTTGTCGGTTGGCGGTTGGCGGTGGCTGGGTTGCTCGCGGGAGCGTCGGCTAAAATTTTGGCCAGATGCAGGCGGGTGCGGTAGTGCGGGCGCGGGAGCTTGCCGCCGGGACTGGTGATTTTCGCGTCCACCACCGTGCGCACTCCGGATTCCCGCTCAATCTCTTCCAGTTCGAGGTGATGGCCTGCGGCCAGCGAATCGTCAAAGACGATGCCCTTCAGCACCTGAAAATCCTCACACGCCGCCAGTTGGTAGCCCGGAGCCAACTGCTCGGCGGCCTCCGCCATCCACGCCAAGGCACAGACCGCCGGAACCACCGCATGTTCGCCAATCGTGTGATCCGCAAGTGCAGGATTTTGCGCGGGGGTCAGCGTCCGTGCAATCCGGCGCGTCCGTTTGATTTCCGGGGGCGGCTCGTGCTGTGCGGCCAGCGAATTGCCGACGAGTAGGAGCGGACCATGTCCGCGAAGTCCGTGTGGGCCATGCTCGCGACTTTCCGCCGCATCGGCAAAAATCCGTGCCCCGTCCGAAACCGGGATCACCTCGACTCCGCGCTCCTCGAACATGCGCTTGAGTTCGGGCGTGACCATGCCGCCCTCCCACGGTCCCCAGTTGTAGGACACCACACAGCAGTCGGGGTGTTCTTGCTGAAATGCGAGGGCGGCGCGATTGAGAATTTCGTTGCCGATGGCGTAATCCGACTGCCCGCCGTTGCCGTAGAATCCGGCGGCAGACGAGAACAACAGCAGGTGCGAAATTTGTTGCGGATCCACTGTGTCCAGCAAGGCTTGGAGTCCGTGGGCCTTGGTGCCGACGACGGCATCGAAATCCTCCGCCGTTTTCTTTTCGATCAGCTTGTCCGCCAACACGCCCGCACCGTGGATCACGCCCGTGACCGCTCCGTGCTGCTGAACGTGCGGGGCAATTGCGTCGCGCAATTTGGCCGCATCGGTGGCATCGGCGCTGACGTAAATCCCGGTGCTGCCGGAATCCTGAAGCTGTTGCAGCGTCATCCGGATGGCACGGTTCGCGTCAACACGCCCCACGAGCTGCCGCACTTTCACGGGAGTCGGTTTTTCACCAGACGCCTGCAAGGCTTGCATCGCGGCTTGTCGCAATGCGGCTTCCTCCAAAATTCCAGAAGCCCATTCTGGCTCGTCCTCCAAGGGGGAGCGTCCGGCCAGCAGGAAGGTGCCGGGATGCCGCTTGGCGAGTTCCAGCACGCAGTCCGCCGTCACGCCCCGCGCTCCGCCGCTCACCAGCCAGACGGGGTTTTCCGGGAAATTCACAGGCTCCTTGTTTTCTTTTTCCCGTTCGGGCTGAGCCTGTCGAGGTCCGATCCCGTTTCCTTCGACAAGCTCAGGACGAACGGAATCGGGGTCGCCGATCCTGTATTCCATAGGGAGAAACGCAACCCGCCCTTGGGCGCTCCAGCCGATTTCCTGCGTTTGGCCATCCGGGTCGGCGAGTTCCGCAATCAGCCGTTGGGCGGCCTCATCTGCGGGCAATTCCGGCGCGAGGTCCACGGTGCGGCAGAAGGCCGTCGGCCATTCGATTTGCAGGGTTTTGGTCAGTCCCGACAGCCCTCCGGCCACCGCGTTGATGCCCACTCCGGTGGCGCCCAAGCATCCGTCCTGGTGAACCGCACAGACGAAATGCCGCCGCCCGGATTCGGTGAGCGTGGCCAGCTTCGGCTGGAGATGCTTGGCGAGCAAAAAGACATGCCGCACCAAGGCGTTTGCCCTGGAGTCGAGGTTCAACGGTGCCGTTTCGGAGTCACCTGGGTGCAAGTGCAGGAAGCCACCGAGAGGGTCAATTTGTGAGAGCGCGGAAGAGATTGCGGATTCTTCCAGCGATTCTGGTGCAAGGATTTGGAGACTGTCCGGGAACTCCGGGCGTGGTGCAACCGTTAGGCCGGGAATTTGCCACAGCACCACGGTCCAACCTGTTTCCTGAAGTTGCGTGGCAACTGCGGAAGTCAGCGCGGTACCGTCGTCGGTGAGCAGGCAGGTGGGGGTGTCCGGCAGCGCCGATTCAAGGCGATCCGGCGCGGGCAGGGTGAGCAGGCGGGGCCGACGGACCGTGACTTGGTAAGCCGGCTCAGGGGCTAAAGGTTTTTTTTTTCCGCCGTTGTGGTGGATTCAGCCATTGCCGCCGTCGGCAATCCGGGCAGTTCGGCGGCCAGCCGATCAATGATCTGCTGGAGGGTGCGCAGTTCGCCCAACTCACTGTTGCTGAGTTGCGGAAGCACCGGGAATTTCTCCTGCACCGCCCACATGATCTCGACGCGCTTGATGGAGTCCACGCCAAGATCGGCCTCCAAGTCCATGCCAAGCTCCAGCATGTCGGCTGGGTATCCGGTCTTTTCGGCAATGATCGCCAGCAGGTTGCTGCTCAGCGTTTCCGCATCGGGCTGGAACACCGTGTGTCCGTTGGAACTGCCTGCTCCGGAGCCGTTGGTCGGAGCGTCGCTTGCGGTGATCGGAGCTTTCGAGAGATTGGCCTGAAGGTGGTCCGTGATCTGCTGGAGGGTGCGCAACTCGGCAACTTCGGCGTTGTTAATCGGAGGCAGGTCCGGGAATTTCTCCTGAATCGCCCACATGATCTCGACGCGCTTGATGGAGTCCACGCCAAGGTCCGCCTCCAGTTCCATGCCAAGTTCAAGCATTTCAACAGGATAGCCTGTTTTTTCGCTGATCACCTTTCGTAAGGCTTCGGCAGGATCGCTGTCGCCGGAGCCGCTTGCTACCGGAGTCGTGGCCGGAGTGTCGGTGGCGCGGGGTGGTGCAGCCGCGTCAGTGGACGGAAGCTGATTTTTGAGGTAGTCGGTGATTTGTGCGAGGGTGCGCAGTTCTCCGAGTTCCTCGCCCCGGATGGTCGGAAGTTCCGGCATCTGATCCTGGAGGGTACCGAGGATTTCGACGCGCTTGATGGAGTCCACACCAAGATCGGCTTCGAGGTCCATTCCGGCTTCAAGCATTTCGCGGGGGTATCCGGTTTTTTCGGCCACCACGCCCAACAGCACGGATTCCACATCTTGCGCAGAGCCGTTGCTGTCGGAGTTGTTTGTCACCGGAACCGCCACCGATGCTTCGGTAGCGCGGGGCGGCGCACCCGCGCCTGTTTCCGGAAGCTGGTTCTTGAGGTAGTCGGTGATCTGCGCGAGGGTGCGCAGTTCGCCCAATTCCTCACCCCGGATGGTGGGGAGTTCCGGCATCTGATCCTGAAGGGTGCCAAGGATTTCGACGCGCTTGATGGAATCCACGCCGAGGTCGGCTTCGAGGTCCATTCCGGGTTCGAGCATTTCGCGGGGGTATCCGGTTTTTTCGGCCACCACGCCCAACAGCACGGATTCCACGTCTTGCGCGGAACCGGAAGGGGCGGATGGCGCGGCAGGCGCAACAGCTGGAGTCGCAACGGGGGCAGCAACCGGAGGAGCGACCGGAGCAGGCGGCGTGGCGGCTTGCGGTGCCGGAATCGTCGGTTGCGGCATCACAGGCGGGGCGACCACGGGCATCGGCGCCATTGGCATGGGTTGGGGCGCAGGCGCGGCCATTGGAGCCGGAGCCGCAACGGCAGCAATCGGTGCAGTTCCCGCAATGGCCCGCATCTGCTCCGCCTGCTGACGCAAGTACTGCTCATGCACTTTCAGGGTTTCGCCTTGGTGCGTGTGGAACCACTGCATGCTTTGCGTGACGGGTTCCGGGATCGCTTGTCCTTGCGAGACGAGTTGCAGTTGTTGCTGGAGCAGTTGCAACACCGTGCGGGAATACTCGCCCTGCTGCTGCAGGTACTGCTGATGCACCTGAAGGGCGGACTGCTGATACTGATAAATCCCGGCGGCATCCGCTCCGGAAGGTGCAACGGAGGGGGGCGTGGTCGGTGTGGTGGCTTGCGTCATGGAAACTGGACTGGTTGAAACACTTGGGGCCGCAGGGCGGGGGGCGGCAACGGTCGCGGGCTTGGGCGGTGTTGGTGCGGCGGCCAAGGAAGTGGGCGGCGGCGTGGAACTTCCCGGAACCGCACTCGGTGTGGCCGGGGCGTTGCCGGAACCGGAGCCGCCGGACTTGATCTGGAAGCCATTGTTCATTGCGTCGTCAAAGCCCTTGCGGGTGGCCTCGCTGACATAGTTCGCGCCGCTCATGCGCAAGGTCAGCGGCGAGCGCTTGCGTTCTGGCTTGGGTCGCTCCCATTCGTAAGGATCGTAACCCTGCAAAGGCAGGCCAAGCACGCAGAGTTGCGCAACAGCTTGCCGGAATTGCGGGTCGCTGTCCTTTTTCGGACTGTCGTTGAGCGCAACGGCGGTGAAATCCTTGCCGGACAAAACCGCCTCGGTCAGCTTGGTGAGGACGTTCTTCGGGCCGAATTCCACAAAAATCCGCCCGCCGGCCTCGTGGAGATTTTCAATTTCCTCGCGGAAGCGCACCGATTTGAGGATGTGTTCCTCCAGCCGCTGCTGAATCGCTTTGGGATCGTCGGGGTAGGCTTCGGCAGTCGCGTTGGAAAACACCGGGACTTCCGGCTTCTGGAATTTTGCGGCGCGGATGGCCTTGGCAAACGGCTTTTGGGCGTGTCCCACGAGCGGGGTGTGGAACGCGGCGGAAACGGGCAGCAGTACGGCGTTGTACTTTTTCGCCTTGAGCGCGGCGTGAGCGTCCTGAACCGTGGCCTTGGGTCCGGCCACCACGACCTGCTTGGGCGAGTTGAGGTTCGCCATCACCACGTCCGGGAACTCCTTGAGGTCGGCTTCCAGCGTGTCGAGCTTGCCCATCACGGCCATCATCGTGCCCGCGTCAAAGTCCGGATCGTCCGGGGCTTTCATCGCCTGTCCACGGGCGTAGGCGAGGGTGTAGTAGTCATCCTCGGAAATCACGCCTCCGGCCCAAAGCGCGGTCAGTTCGCCAAAGCTGTGCCCAGCGGCGAAGTCCGGCTGGAACCCGGCGGCTTTCAGGAGCTTGAAGAGTCCGGCACTGAATCCGCCGATGGACGGCTGGGCATGCTGGGTGAGTTGCAGGGCGGCCTCCTGCGCCTGCTTGGTCTCGTCGTCAAACGCAGGCGGAGGGAAGACCAACTGTGCAATCGGGGTTTGGCCGGAATCCTGAAACCGCGTGTTGATCTGGCCGTAGGGCTCCAGCATCGGCGGGAAGTTCAGGAAGAGGTCGCGGCCCATGTTGAGGTACTGCGAACCCTGTCCGGAGAAGAGCGCGACCACCTTGCCCTTGGGGTCCATGCCCTGCTTGCGGAAGGCGATGCCCTTCAGCGTCCACGCCTCGTCCTCCGCTTTTTTCTCGAAGGTGGCCAGTGCGGTTTGCAAAGCGTCTGCGGCGGCGGCGGCATCTTCGGCGACAAAGCCGAGCCGGGCGTGTGCTTGCGTGAGCGGTTGCTCGGCAGAGGATTTTGCCAGTTCCCGGAACGTCGTTTCACCGTCCTCTCCACCAAGGCGTTCGGCCAATTCTTGACACCGTGCTTTCAGCGCATCCGGAGATTCTGCGGAAATCAACACCAGCTTGGGCGTGGGCTGCACCCGGAACGCCTCCGTTTGCGCGGCTTGGTACTCCTCCAGCACAAAATGAAAATTCGTTCCGCCAAAGCCGAAGGAACTCACGCCCGCCCGGCGCGGAACACCGTTGGCAATCCACGGACGGGTTTCGCTGTTGAGGTAGAAGGGCGAGGCGGCAACATCGAGCTTGGGGTTGGGCTGCTCCAGATTGATGAGCGGCGGCAGCACCTTGTGGTGCAGCGCGAGCGCCATCTTGATGAGTCCGGCGGCTCCAGCGGTGGCCTTGGTGTGGCCGATCTGCGACTTGACGCTACCGAGCGCCACCGATTGTCCGGGAACTCCGGCGGCGGTGTAAACTTCGCGCAAGCCCTCGAATTCTGTGACATCCCCGGCGGCGGTCCCCGTGCCGTGGGCTTCGATGAGGCCAATGCTGTTCGGCTCGACTCCGGCATCGTCGTAAGCACGGCGCAGGCAGCGTGCCTGTCCGGACGCACGGGGGGCGTAGATGCTTTTGAAACGCCCGTCGCTGGAGGAACCGATGCCCTTAACAACGGCGTAGATTTGATCGCCGTCGCGCTCTGCGTCTGCTAGCCGCTTGAGAACCACCATGCCCAGCCCCTCGCCGATCATGATGCCCTTGGATTCGGCATCGAAGGGTCGCACGCGGTCGTTCTTGGTGAAGGCAGGGGTCTTGCTGAAGCACATGTACATGAACGGGGAGTTGTCCGTGTCCACTCCGCCCGTGATCATCATGTCGGCGCGTCCGTCCACGAGATCGTTGACCGCCATTTTCATCGCGGCGAGCGAGCTTCCGCAGGCCGCGTCCACGGTGCAGTTGGTGCCGCCGAGGTCGAGGCGGTTGGCGATGCGTCCGGCGATCACGTTGCCCAGCAGTCCCGGAAACGAAGCCTCCTCCCACTTCACATACGCGGCCTTGAGCCGTTCCACCACCGTGTCGGTCTCGTCTTCCGAAAGCCCGGACTTGCGCAGCACCTTCTCCCAAATCGGATACTGCAAGCGCGAGTTGAGCGACCCCAGCAGTTTCATGCCAGCGGTCACGCCCAAGATCACGCCCGTGCGCTCACGGAGCATGTCGGCGGCTTCGGCGTAGCCTGCATCCTCCAAGGCGGTGCGGGCGACCAGCAGCCCCAGCAGTTGCGAGGAGTCGGTTTGCTCCAGCAGGTTCGGCGGGATGCCGAACTCCATCGGATCGAAGTCCACTTCCGGAAGGAAGCCGCCGCGTTTGCTGTAGGTCTTGTCGGGGGCGCTGGAGTCCTCGTCGTAGTAATCCGCGATGTCCCAGCGCGATTCTGGAACCTCGATGATGCTGTCCACCTTATTGAGGATGTTCTGCCAGTACTGCTCCAGATCTGGGGCGCCGGGGAACAAGGCCGCCATGCCGACAACGGCAATCGGGCATTCGGCCAGTCGTCGCGGGGCAGGAGTGGTGTCAGGCATGGGCGTGGTGGTCCGTGAATTCCGGCTTCAGCAGGCGGTCCGAACGCGGTTGGCGCTGCCGGAATTGGAGCAAAATTGAGGGATGCAAATCATCCCAACAGGATACTGAAAAACTCATGAGGACTCAAGTTCTTTGTCCGGAAACGCAGTGGGGTTGCAGGAGGAAGTCCGCACTGGCGGGGTTCTTGAATGTCGCCCGCACAGCAGTTTTTGGAACTCCTGACGAGAAAAAATGCAAGTTTCCTCCCAAAAGGCCGCCGCGCCTGCCACGCCCAACGCCGCAAAAGCGGCAGAGTCCAAGCCGGATGCCGAGCAGACTGCGGCAGAAGCAGGCAAGTCGGCGTCTGCCAAGGACGCGAAACCCGCCCCAGAACCGCAAAAGACCGAACAGGAAATCTCGGAGTCGGTGCAGCGCGAGGGCAAGCGTATCGCGGAAATGTCGCCCCAGATCGGCAAGCAGAAAGTGCCGCGTGACGCAAAGGCGAACAACATCCGCTCCCCGGAATCGCACGGCGAGACGATGACGGTCCGCCGCTCCTACGGCATGATCGTCTCCAGCTACGAAAACGTCGCCCGCAAGCAGTTGCTGGAATCAGACGCTGCCGAGCAGTTTGGCGACACCCTCCACACACGCATCCGCGAACTCAACAAGGACGCCCGCAAACAGATCGAGGAACTCCCGGAATACAAGCGTCTCGACCTCGACAGCATTGAGGAATTGGGCGAAGAAGTCGCCGACCTCATGCGCGACGAGGACGACCAACTCAAGGCGTTCGCCCTCCTCAAGCAGCCCCAGTTCGCCCGTCTGATGGAATCCACCGAATCCGTCCACCGCTCCTTTTCCAAGATGATGGAGGGTCAGGGCGAGGAGCGCCTGCTCTTCGGGGCGATGGAGATGATCGGCCAGTTGGGGGGCCTCGTCGGCCTTCAGGAAGAGACCCAGCAGGTGGAGCAGCAGGGCAACCGCATCAACATCAAGGCGTGACTCCGGCCAGAGCATGCCGGTTGATGCTCATCTCCACTCGAACTCCGTGACCTGTTCGGATCTTTTGGTCTCTCCGGAACCTCTCGATGCCACCTCCTTCTCGCTCGCCAACCTGTGGGCGGAGTGATTTGAGGTTGAGAGGGGGACTGAGGGTTTTCTGGGACTCTGAGGCTCAAATTCCAGTCTTTTTGAGGTTTTTTGAATTTTTTTCAAAAAAAGTGTTGACATTGCCACCGGTTTGCGCAGAGACTTAGAATCAAGGAGGGTAGCAGTAGGCCACGATCCGGCTTGAGGGATGGTGCAGCCGTTGCCTCAAGTCTTCTGTGACTCGCACCGGAGGAGGGATGTTGAACCGCATCGCCTTCAGACGGAACGGACTCGGAAACTCCCCGCCGAATCGTCACGTCTGGACTTCAGATTTGCGAAAGCGCTCCGCCCGGAGTTGCTTCTCGCCCGTAGCTTTCGCGCCCCGCGCTGAGTCGGGGACTCTCCCTGTATTTTCTTGTGACTCCCATCAAAAACGTCCCTTCCGCTTAGGACGGGCACCGCCGCACCCGGACCGCTTCGGGCGCTGAGGCAAGTGCTGCTTTGGCGCAATTTGCTCGAAACCTAGATTTTGCAGGAGGTCTTATGCCGCAAGCTGTAACCGCACAAACCGAGTTTCAGAAAACCCAAACCCCGTTGGCTCCCGGACAGGGCACGCTGGTGGATCTGCTCAACCGCAAACAGGGCGGGGGGGTGGTGGTGACGGTGGCCCCGGAGTGCTTGGTGGCCACGGCGGTGCGCACGATGTGCCAACAGAAGGTTGGTTCCGTGATTGTCGTGGAACACGAGCATCCGGTTGGGGTGTTCACGGAGCGCGACGTGATGCACCGCATCGTTGCGCCCGGACGGGATCCGGAGACGACCAAGGTGAGCGAGGTGATGACCTCGCCCTTTGCGTCAGCCACCCCGGAGATGAGCATCCGCGAGGCGGCGGAGCTGATGAGCCAGAACCGCATCCGGCATCTGCCCGTGTGCTTGCAGGGGCAGTTGCTGGGGATCATCTCCTCCGGCGATGTGCTGGCGTGCAAACTTCAGGAGCAGGAACTGTCACTCCGACATTTGGAGGACTACTGCTTCCGGCATTAGAGAAGGACGATGTGGTATCTCTGGTTTGACTGGCATCCGCTGGACGAAGTCACGGAGTGGTCCCGCCACTGCGGAGGCCCGGACGTGGAGCGCGGACGGCTGCCCCAGCGACTGAACTCTTGAAACCCTAATTTCCTTTCAGGAAAACCTTTATGGAGACGTACTACGATTTTGATCGGTCGGCAACGACCAGTGATCCAATGGCGCACATGCCCGCCATGCTGCTTCAGCCCCTTGATGATGAACACAAGGAGTACGAGCTGCTGGGAGACACGGGCCGAGTGGCGCTGATCCACATGGACGATCAGCGGATGAACGACCGCTTTGAAGTCGAAGTGGACGTTGGATCGGAGCGCTACCATCAGCACGCAGACCTTGACGGTTCCGGCAAGATTCATCTGGAAACGAATGACACCGAGGTCTTTGGCGCGGAAGAGCAGGGCGTGTTGCGACCCGCCTTGTGCATTGACCATCGTGACCACCATTATCGGTTGCAGTGCGGGTTGATGTCGCGCAAGTTCGTGCTGACGGAAGAGCCGAACCAGAAGCTGGGGGCGATTGCTCCAGAATCCTTCTTTTCCAGCAGCTATCTGGTGCAACTTCCGGAGAGCCTGCCGCTGTTGCTCAGGGTGTTTATGACCACCCTGGTGCTGGGCGAGACGGAGGAACTCCGGCCTCCGCTGGAGACGATGCCGTACTACTTCCACGGCTGAGCCGAAGAGGGGG
>CAZQXS010000121.1:0-11650 GCA_964597275.1 uncultured Pseudomonadota bacterium
CTGCCGCGCCATCGCAATCGCGGCCAGCATGGAGCCGGGGTGGGCGTTGAATTGCGGGGCGAGGTCGAAGGCGGTGCCGTGGTCCACCGAGGTGCGGATGATGGGCAGGCCGAGGGTGACGTTGACGGCGCGGTCGAAACCGATCAGCTTGAGCGGGATAAGTGCCTGGTCGTGGTAGAGCGCGATCACCGCGTCAAAGCGGCCCTGCTGGTGCTGGAGGAAGATGGCATCCGGAGAAATCGGATCGCTGCACCGCATCCCCTGCTGGCGAGCTTGTGCAATCGCTGGTAAGATGATGTCTTGCTCCTCGGAGCCGAAGAGTCCGTTTTCGCCTGCATGGGGGTTCAGCCCCGGAATGCCGAGCCGCGGTTCGGAAATGCCCATGCGGCGCAGGGCTTGATCGGTGATGCGCATGGTGTCCACCAGCAGGTCCGGGGTCAAGGACGCAATGGCCTCCCGCAGCGAAACATGGAGGGTCGCCATCACGGCACGGAGTTGATCCACGGCCAGCATCATCACGGAGCGCGGCGTGTTGGTGTAGTGGGCGAGCAGTTCGGTGTGTCCCGGAAAATCGTGCCCGGCGGCTTGCAGGGCTTCCTTCGCGAGCGGTCCCGTGACGATGGCGGCGATCTCACCTTGGTTGGCGGCAAGAATGGCAGCGTGGACAAAGCGAAAGGCCGATTCGCCGCCCCACGGCACACAGCACCCCAGTTCCCAGCAGCGGTTTTCGGAAACCGCAAGGTCGCGCACCGGAATCTGGTCGGCAGCCACGGACGAGCCGGGTTCCGCAACGGCCTGAAAGCGCAGGGGGCTTTCCAGCCGGACGGCCACGGATTCCAGCACTTCCAGATCGCCGAAGATCAGGGGTTCCCAGCCGTCAAAGGGTTGGAGTTGCGCCAAGGCGCGCAGGAGCACTTCCGGGCCGATCCCGTTGGGGTCGCCCATTGTCAGGCCAAGTTTCATGGAAGTTTGGTCAATCACTGGTTTCAGGGCAGGTTGGCAGAAAATGCCCCTGCCTTGCCTAGAACAACTCGGTAATGGTTTTCTTGTCAATGATGGGCTTCATTCCCCGTTCAAGCCGGGAACAAGCTTTGTTGTCATTCCCGCGCAGGCGGGAATGACACGAGACAAGCCATCTTTATAACAGGGAAGCCATCTTTATAACAGGGCCACTACCAACAATTCAATCATCGCCTTTGGTACAAATCAATCCATGCAAGCACGACCGTTGACTGTTTTTCGTTTCCTCCTGCTTGGACTGCTGTTCAGCGCCACCCTCCACGCCGCGCCCCGCTACTCCCCGGACGAGCAGGAGAACATCCGCATCTACCAAGAGGCCAGCAAGGCGGTGGTGAACATCACCAGCATCGCCATCAACTACGACTTCTTCTTCCGCCCCATGCCCTCCGGGCAGGGCACCGGCACCGGATTCCTGATTGACAAGCGCGGGACCGTCGTGACCAATTTCCACGTCATCGAGAAGGGGCAGGAGTTGCTCGTCACGCTCTCCGACAACAGCCAGTGGCCGGCCAAGCTGGTCGGGGCCGATCCCAACAACGACCTTGCGGTGCTACGGATTGATGCGCCAAAGGACCGCTACGGCATCCTGCGGTTTTCCGATTCCGAGGATTTGGTCGTCGGGCAAAAAGTCCTCGCGCTCGGCAATCCGTTTGGGCTGCGGCAGACGCTCACCACCGGAATCATCAGTGCCTTGGGACGCACGATTCAGGCGACCAACGGGCGCAAGATCAGCGGCATCATCCAGACCGACGCGGCCATCAACCCCGGAAACTCCGGAGGGCCGCTGCTGGACACCGAGGGCAAGGTCATCGGCATCAACACCGCGATCATCGGCACGGCGGGCAACGTCGGCATTGGCTTCGCCGTTCCGATCAACACGGCCAAGCGGGTGCTTCCGGATTTGCTGGAGTTCGGCTACGTCCGCCGCCCGTGGCTGGGCGTGGAGCCGATTCCCACCGCCTACCTGCAACGCATTGGCGTGAAGGTGCCGAATGGACTGCTGATCGCACAAATCGTGCGGGGTGCCCCTGCCGATCACGCCGGACTCCGGGGCGCTTCGCAGACCGTCGTGGTGGGGCGTTATCAGGTGCCGTGGGGCGGCGACATCATCACCCATGTGGATCGGGTTCCCGTCACTTCGCTGGAAGCCCTTGCCGAACAAATCGAGACCCGCAAGCCCGACACCACCGTGGTGCTGCGCGTCATCCGGGACGAGCGGACCCGCGACATCACCGTCACCCTGAAGGCCCGCCCCCAACGCTGACATGCCGCAACCCGCCAACATTTACGCATCCAGAGGGCTGGACCGCAAGGCCACGCAGCGCGGCGATGCGGCATGGCTTGCAGAACTCCGCAAGGCTTCAGAAACACGGCTGGTTCCGGTCTGGCGCAACCGCACACTGGTGCGCGGCGAGGAAAATCTGGAGGCGGTTTGGATTCCCGCAAACGCCTCCGACGTGTCCGAATTCGGCAATCCGGCAGACACCTGGTGCTATCTCGGCGAATGGCAGAATCAGCATTATTTCACGCTCGACCTCTCGCACCTGGAGGAACCCCCGTGGCCGGACCAGGGGCGTTTTGAAGACCTCCGTGCAGTCGGCCCCCTGCTTCCAGAAGCCCAGGCCACCCTTTGCGCCTACGCCCGTGGGCTGCACCACTGGCACCGTCATGCGCAGTTTTGCAGCAAGTGCGGCTCCGCCACCCGCCCCACCGAAGCCGGACACCAGCGGGCCTGCACCCATCCCGACTGCGGAATCTCACACTTTCCGCGCACCGATCCCGCCGTAATCATGCTCATCCACAACAATGATCAGGTGGTGCTGGGGCGACAGAAGCACTGGCCTCCCGGCATGCACTCGATCCTCGCAGGCTTTGTCGAACCCGGAGAAAGCCTGGAGGACGCCGTGGCCCGCGAAGTCATGGAGGAGGTGGGCATCGAAATCGAGACCCCCGAATACCACTCCTCGCAGCCGTGGCCCTTTCCGGCCTCCATCATGCTCGGATTCCACGCCCAAGCCCGCACGACGGAACTGGACGTGCATTTGGAGGAACTGGAATCGGCCCGCTGGGTGTCGCGGGAATTTTTGAAGAACTCTCCGGAGGACGAAACCTTCCGGCTGCCGCGCAAGGATTCCATCGCCCGCCGGCTCCTTGAGGGCTGGATGGCGGAACGGCTTTAAGGGGCTGACAAGATCAACTCACCACAGAGTCTCAGAGAACACAGAGAAAAAAAATGAGAAAATCATCCTCTGTGCCCTCTGTGTCTCTGTGGTAAATTCAAACCAGCAACACACTCACTCATGACTCAACCACTCTACAACTTCGGACCCGGACCCGCCATGCTCCCCGCTCCCGTGCTGGAGCAGGTGCAGCGCGAATGGCTGAACTTTCAGGGCACCGGAGTCTCCATCGTGGAACTCTCGCATCGCGGTCCCGTGTTCTTCGGACTGCTTGACGAAGCACAGGCGCTCTTCCGGGAACTCATGCAACTGCCGGATTCGCACACGATCCTCTTCATGCACGGCGGAGCGCAGATGCAGTTTTCGGCGGTGCCGCTCAACCTGATGGCGACCCAGCCCGCCCGCCGGGCGCAGTACGTCATCACCGGAAAGTGGGGGCGGCTCGCCGAGGCCGAGGCCCGCAAGTACGGCAACACGTCCGTGCTGCTCGACGGCAAGGATTCGGACTACACGCGGATGCCCGAATGGGATGCCGCACAGGTAGACCCGGACGCGAGCTACGTCCACCTCACCACCAACAACACGCTCTACGGCACCCAATGGCAGGAAATGCCCGACACTGGAGCCGTGCCGCTGGCGGCGGATGCGACCTCGGACATCCTTTCGCGCCGCATTGATTTTTCGCGCTTTGGTGTGTTGTTCGCCGGATTCCAGAAAAACCTCGGTCCCTCTGGAGCCGCCGTGGTGGTGGTGCGCAACGACCTCTTTGAACACGCGCTCCCGGAAACTCCCAAGCTGCTGGACTACACAATTTTCCGCGACAACCGCACAATGCCCAACACCATCAACACCTTTGCGGTCTATGTGATGAAGCTCGTGCTGGAGTGGGTCAAGAGCGAAGGCGGGGTGGCGGAAATGGAACGGCGCAACACCCGCAAGTCCGCCCGGCTCTACGAGGTGCTGGACCACTCCGGGTTCTACTTGCCCGTGGCGCATCCGGAATCACGCTCGCAGATGAACGTCACCTTCCACCTGCCCAGCGACGAGTTGCTGCAACGCTTCCTCTCCGACGCCGACGCCGCAGGACTCTACGCCGTCAAGGGACACCCGGAGGTGGGCGGCATCCGCTCCTCGATCTACAACCCCATGCCCTACGAAGGCGTGGAGGCGCTCGCGCAGTTCATGATCGAGTTTGAGCGCCGCCACGGCTGATTGATGGCCCACGACCACCACCATCACGCGCCCGTGAAAGAGGCGCTTGGCGTCACATGGCTGGGGCTGGTCTGCAACCTGCTGCTCGCGGTGGGCAAGGGCTTCGTGGGGCTGCTCACCAATTCGGCGGCGCTGATTGCCGATGCGGGGCACTCGTTCTCCGATTTGCTCTCCGACGGGGTCACGCTGTGGGCGGTTTGGGTTTCCCGGATGCCCCGCGACGAAAACCACCCCTACGGGCATGGCCGCTTTGAAACCGTCGGGGCGCTGTTTGTGGCCGTATTGCTGGGAGCAACCGGGATTGGCGTGGCGATTCACGCCTTCTCGCACATTGACGCTCCGGTGGTTCCGGCTCCCCTTGCGCTCTGGGCGGCAGGTGCTTCGATCTTCGTGAAGGAAGGGCTGTTCTGGATCACGCGGTCGGTCGGCAAGCGTCAGCGCAGCCGCGTGCTGATGGCCAATGCGTGGCATCATCGCTCCGACGCGCTCTCTTCGGTCGCCGCGTTTGCGGGCATCGTTGCCGCGCAGTTTGGATTTCCGCTGATGGATCCCATCGCCGGGTTCCTCGTCGCCGGACTGATCCTGCGGATGGCGGTGGAGTTGGGGCATGACAGTCTGCGGGAACTCACGGACGAAACCGTTGACGAGGCCATGCTGGAGCGCATCCGGGCACAGGTCTCGCAGGTCGAGGGCGTGGAGCATTTTCACGAGGTCCGGGCGCGTCCGATGGGGCCGAACCTGCTGGTGGACCTGCACATCGAGGTGGATCGGCTGATGACCGTTTCTGCCGCCCACCAAGTCGCGGAGCGCGTGCGCTGGGGAATCCTCAACGAAATCCCGGAGGTCAACGAGGTGCTGGTGCATGTGGATGCGGAGGAGGACGTGGAAGACGAGGAAGCGCAACTCATGCGACCTCAGCCGGAGATCGAGCAGGACATTCGCGAACGTCTGGCGGAACTCCCGGAAATCAAGGGGGTCACGCACATCTACTGCCACTTCCTCAACCAGAAACTCACGGTGCAGGTGAACCTGCTGCTCGACCCAGACCTGCAAATCCGCGAGGCCCAGCAAATCGCCCGACAGGCCCGGCTGCGTGTTGAGCAGATTTCGGACGTGCAGGATGCCGACATCCACCTTGAACTACACGACGGCGGCACAGGGCACGAGGCCATCGCCGTCGCGGACGCCTGAGTCATGGCCGACGCCCCCGGAACCGAATCGCAGCGCATCCTGCGCAATTCGGGCACCGTCACTTTTTTCACATTCCTCTCTCGCCTTCTTGGCGCAGCCCGCGATCTGGTCATTGCGCACTTCTTCGGGGCAGGCGGTCTGACGGATGCCTTCATTCAGGCGTTCACCATTCCCAATGTGTTCCGCCGACTGACCGCCGAGGGGTCGCTCACCCTCGCCTTCTTGCCGCTTTACACGGAAATCCGGGAGAAACGCGGACGGCCTGCCGCCCGAATTTTTGCCTCGCAAACCCTCGGACTCGTGCTGGTGGTCACGCTGGCGATCACCGCGCTCGGCATGGTCTTCGCGCCACAACTCGTCTATCTTTTCGCGGCGGGCTTCGCGGACGATCCGGAGCAGTTTGGACTGACGGTTGAGTTGACGCGCTGGATGTTTCCGTACCTGATGCTCGTCTCTGTGGTCGCGTGGGCAATGGGAGTCTTGAATGCGGAGCAACGCTTCGCCGCGCCCGCCGCCGCGCCGATCCTGCTCAACGTGGCGATCGTCGCCTCTGCCCTTGCGGTGGCTCCCATGCTGGAGCAGCCCATCTTTGCGCTGGCCTACGGAGTGCTTGCTGGAGGCTTCGCGCAAGTGCTGTTGCAACTGCCCGCGCTTCGCGGGGCCAGACAACCGCTCGCCCCCCAAAGCTTCGGCAAGGCTCCGGACCTCCAACGGCTGCTGCGCTTGCTCGGCCCTTCGCTGTTTGGCGTGGCGGTTTACCAGATCAACCTCATCGTCCTGCGCAACCTCGCCAGTTTCCTGCCGTCCGGACAGGTCACGCACTACTACAACGCCAGCCGACTCACGGAACTGACGCTGGGAGTTTTCGCGTTTGCCATCGCCAACGCGAGCTTGCCGGAACTCAGCAAGCACACCGCACAGGCGGATTGGGAGCAGGCCCGCAAGACGTTGCGCTTCAGCGCGGCCACCACCGGATTGATCATCTGGCCCGCCGCACTCGGCTTGGCCGCCGCCGCCGAGCCGATCATTTCCATGCTCTACCGACACGGCGCCTACACGCTGGAGGATGTCCGCAGCACCACGCAGGCGTTGCAGGCGTTTGCCCTCGGACTGCCCGCCGTCGCGCTGGTGCGGTTGCAAACCTCCGCCTGCTACGCACTTCAGGACACGAAAACCCCGGTGCGCATCGCCGCCTTCGGCCTTGCCCTCACGGCAGGGTTGGGGTGGCACTGGAGCCAAACGCTGGAGGTCACGGGGCTGGCGCTCGGACTTTCCGCAGGAACGTGGGTGCAAGCGGTGCTGCTCGCCTTCGGTTTGCGGCGACACTCTCGGCTGCAAGGTGCCCTGCCGTGGCTCGATTTCCTGCGCCAACTTGCCGCCGCCTTGGCGATGGGGTTGCTTACGGCCTATGTCAGCTTGCAGTGGGACTGGAACTCCGGGCCTGCAAATGCCACCAATTGGGCCGTGTTTCTGGGCCTTTTGCTGGGAGCCGCGCTTTTCTACTTCGCCGCCGTTCTTGTTCTCCGCGATCCCCACGCCCACTCGCTGCTACGGCTCGCTTTGCAGAAAGTCCGGCCTTCGTGACGCTCTCCCTGCCCAATCCGGTTGAGACTTTTGAGGCCAGACTCTACAATTCGTCTATTCGAAGCAAGAAGCACTGCCTCATTGCAGGTTCCTTGGCAGCACTCAAAACCGGGATGACCGATGGATGAAGAAAAAATCAAGAGCTTTGCCGGAAAGATTTTTCAGGATGTTTCCAGCAGCATGGGTTCCACACTGGCGTACATCGGTGTCAAGACGGGGCTGTTCCGGCAGCTTCAGGGCAAGGGACCGCTTTCGCTGGCACAGGTGATCGCTGGGTCCGAATTGCAGAGCCGGTACGTTGAGGAGTGGCTCAAGGGAATGGTTTGCACAGGGTACTTGGACTATGACGCAGAGGCTCAGACTTATGAGCTTCCAGATGAACACGCCTACCTGCTGGCCTCGGAAGGCACGGATCACTTCATGGGAGGCTTGCTCTACTCGGTTCCCATGATGACCGGAGTCGCGCCCAAGGTTGCGGAGGCGTTTGTCCACGGAGGAGGCGTTCGCTTCCAGGAGTTTGGAGAGGAGGGAGTCGAGGCGATTGCCCTGATGAACGAGGGGACGTATGTGCAACGCTTCGCCAGCTACTGGATGAAATCGGTTCCAACGCTGCACGAGGCTCTGGAGTCCGGCTGTCAGATGCTGGATTTCGGCTGTGGAACCGGTTGTGTCGCGGTGACGCTGGGAAAGGCGTTTCCCCAATCCTGCTTTCATGGGATTGACTTGGACGAGGCATCGGTCGCCCAAGCCCGGCAGTTGGCGAAGGAACAGGGCTTGGAGGAGCGTGTGCAGTTTCTGCACGGAGACCTGAACCAGCTTGCCGGACAGCAGTTTGACCTGATCACGATTTGCGACTGCATCCACGACCTCGCCGATCCCTTGGGAACCTTGGCCTTGCTGAGATCGCTGCTCAGCGAAACCGGGTCGCTCTTCATTGTCGAACCCAAAGCCTCGGACCATTTGGAAGAGAACATCAACCCGATTGGGGGCATGTACTACGGCATGAGCGTCTTGCACTGCATGACCCAATCGCTGGCCTCCGGAGGACCGGGTCTGGGCACCTGCATGGGGCCAAGCCGGATCAAGGCGTTGTTCCTCGAAGCGGGGTATTCGTCCGTGGAACAACTGAAGATCAAAAGCGTCACCAGCCACTTTTACCACGTTCACAAGTGAGCGTTTCCAACCTCAACAAACAAGGAGCCAATGAACTGGACCGTGTACTTATCCGGAGAAATCCACACCGACTGGCGTCAGCAGATCATGGACGGAGCCGCCGCCCAAAGCCTGCCCGTCTCGTTCACGTCCGCCGTCACCGACCACGACGCGAGTGACGCGGCGGGAGACGTGCTGGGCGCGGAGGCCGAAAACTTCTGGCGCGATCACAAATCCTCCAAGGTGAACGCGATCCGCACCAAAACCCTGATTGAGAACTGCGATGTGGCGGTGGTGCGCTTTGGGGAGAAGTACAAGCAATGGAACGCGGCGTTTGACGCCGGGTGTTGCGCGGCTCTCGGCAAGCCCTACATCACCCTCCACTCGGAAGACCTCATCCATCCCCTCAAGGAGGTGGACGGCGCGGCAATGGCGTGGGCACAAACTCCGGAGCAAGTCGTGGAACTGCTCCGCTACGTCACCCGTGCCCAATAACCCACGATGCGGCCACCTGCCCGAATTTCCGGAGCAAGGGGCCGATTCCCTGATCATAATCTTAGCCCCTGAAAGGAGACTCCGTGAAACAATCGAAAACCCTGCTGCTTTCCTTCGCACTCGCTCTGCTGCTGCCCCTCAACGCAAGCGCTCAGGAAAAAACAAGGCTTGACGCCACTTATGAATTGTTTGAGTCCATGAACCTTGCCGTCACTTTTGAGCAAACCATTGTCCAAATGGTGGACGTGCAAATCCGGCAAGAGCCTCAAATCGCCCCATTCCGGCAGGTCATGCTCGATTTCATGAAGAAGCACATGGGGTGGGAAGGCATGAAGCCGGAGATGGCCAAACTGTACATGGATCGGTTCACCACGGAAGAAATCCTTGAGCTGAAAGCCTTTTACGAAACGCCTTTGGGCAAGAAAACCATACGACTGCTGCCCGAACTCACTGCGGAAGGCGCGGCGTTGGGGCAACGGAGGGTGCAGGAGAATATCGGGGAGCTTCAGCAGATGATCGCAGAAGAGGCCGAGCGGCTGCAACAAAAATCGGATTGAGACTCCCGCTCCTGATGGGGACACTGAACCTCTGAGTCCAACCACCTGTCACGCTCCATGCCCGAAACGCTGGAAACTCCTGTCCGTCTCGCCAAGCCGCCCTGGCTCAAGGTGCGCTTTCCCGGAGGGGCGCGCTTCAACTGGATCAAGGAGCAGTCGCACGAACAGCGGCTGGCAACGGTCTGCGAGGAAGCGCACTGCCCGAACATCGGCGAGTGCTGGAACAGCGGCACGGCGACCTTCATGGTGATGGGCGACACCTGCACGCGAGGCTGCCGCTTCTGCGCCGTCACCACCGCCAAGCGTCCGGGGGCGCTGGACATGGAGGAGCCGCGCAACCTCGCCGAAACCATCCGGAAACTGAACCTCAGCTATGTCGTGCTGACCACGGTGGACCGCGACGATTTGGAGGATCAGGGCGCCGGGCACATCGCCCGCTGCATCCGCGCCACCCAACGGGCGAACCCGGACCTGCTCATCGAAATCCTCATGCCGGACTTTCAGGGCGAAACCGCGCTGGTGCAGCAGGTGGTGGATTCTGGAGCAGACGTGCTGGCGCACAACGTCGAGACCGTGGAGCGGCTCACCGAAAAGGTCCGTGACCCTCGTGCCGACTACCGCCAGTCGCTGGACGTGCTGGGCTATCTCAAGTCCAACGCGCCGGAACGCCACACCAAATCCTCACTGATGCTGGGGCTGGGCGAAACGCGGGACGAAATTCTGCGAGCAATGCAGGACATGCGCGATGTCGGCGTGGACTTCCTCACGCTCGGACAGTACCTCCAGCCCACCCGCAAGCACCTCAAGGTGGAGCGTTTCCTGCCTCCAGAAGAATTCGAGCAACTGCGGCAGGCAGGCGAGGTGCTGGGCTTCGATTACGTTGCCGCCGGACCCTTGGTGCGCAGTTCGTACAAAGCCGCCGAGTTTTACATCGAGCGCAAAATCCGGGGACAGGCATGAGCCACCCCGAAACGCTCACCCTCCAGCCAATCCGCCGGATTTCCGGCACCGTCTCGTTGCCCGGCTCCAAAAGCCTCTCCAACCGCATTTTGCTGCTCGCCGCCTTGGCCGAGGGCACCACCGAAATCCGTAACCTGCTCGACAGCGACGACATCCGGGCGATGTTTGGTGCCTTCGATCAGCTTGGCATCGAGTACACGGAAGACCGTGCAGAAAACCGTGTGGCGGTGACGGGGCAGGCCGGGCCAATCCGCTCCCCCGGAGCCGAACTGATGCTCGGCAACGCCGGAACCGCAATGCGCCCGCTGACGGCAGCCTTGACGCTGGGGCAGGGTCACTTTGTGCTGGACGGCGTTCCCCGGATGCGCGAGCGTCCGATTCAGGACTTGGTGGACGGCTTAGCGCAGTTGGGCGCAAGCTTGCGCTGCACACTCGGCACGGGGTGCCCGCCCGTGGAAATCGAAGCCGACGGGCTGGCAGGCGGCACCGCGCACATCAGCGGCGCGATCAGTAGCCAGTACCTCTCGGCCCTGCTGATGGCTGCGCCCTACGCCCACGCCGATGTGATCCTCAACATCACCGACACCCTCGTTTCCCAGCCCTACGTCGAGATGACGCTGCGGCTGATGGAACGCTTTGGCGTTTTGGTGCGCAACGACGACTTCCAGCGCTTTCACATCCACACGGGGCAAACCTACCGCAGCCCCGGAGTCGCGCACGTCGAAGGCGATGCGTCCTCCGCGTCCTACTTTCTGGGCGGCGCAGCGATCACAGGCGGAACCGTCACGGTCGAGGGTTGCGGAACCGACAGCCTGCAAGGCGATGCGCGGTTTGCCGAAGTGCTGGAGCAGATGGGCGCAAAGGTCCATTGGCAACCCAACGCCGTGACCGTGACGGGCCGCAAGTTGCGCGGGGTGGATGTGGACATGAACCGCATGCCGGACGCGGCGATGACGCTGGCCGTGGCCGGGCTGTTTGCCGAAGGCCCCACCGCCATCCGCAACATCTACAACTGGCGTGTGAAGGAAACCGAACGGCTGGAGGCGGTCTGCACCGAACTCCGCAAACTCGGCTCAGAGGTGGAGGAAGGCCGCGACTACCTTGTGGTCACGCCTCCGGAAACCCTGCAAGCGGCCGCCATTGACACCTACGACGACCACCGCATGGCGATGGCCTTCTCGCTCGCCGCGTGTGGAACGGTGCCCGTGACAATCAACGATCCGGGCTGCGTCCGCAAAACCTTTCCCGATTACTTCGACGTGCTTTCCAGACTCGTTTCCTAGAGCATTTTCGGGGATT
>CAZQXS010000122.1:0-11131 GCA_964597275.1 uncultured Pseudomonadota bacterium
TCAAGGACGTGGACATCCCGGACCTCACGCTCGCGCTCAAGACCGCCAGCGACGCGGTGAAGGAACTCATCTTCTCCTCGATGTCCTCCAAGCAGGGGGACATGGTGCGGGACGATCTGGAGAACCTTGGCCCGGTGCGGGTGACGGATGTGGAGGCTGCGCAGCAGAAGATCATCAAGGTCGTCAAGACCTTGGAGGACGAAGGTAAGATCATCATTGCTGGAGCCGGGGGTTCGGACGTGGTTTAAGCGATCTCGATCCTCAGTTGTGCCCAGGCTTCCCGCAGGGTCGCCTCCACCGCTTCGGGAGTGGTCCCCCGCACCAGCACAAACCCCAGATACCTTGCATCGTGCGGCAGGGGACGAACTTCCGTACCGTTGGGCAGGGACGGCACCGCCTCCAGCACTCCGGAAATTTCTCGAACTGCCTCCCAGCCTTCGATGCCCTGCAAGGTTCCGGATTTCGGAATCGGCAGCATCAGCGCCCCGCAGGCGTTTGCGGTGGTTTGGGCGGTCTGGATGTTCCGTCCCAGCGCGTGACGCAAAATCAGTTCTTCCAGTGACATTCCCCCGCTGAAGGCCAGCATCCGGGCACAGAGTCCGCCAATCGTGCGGGCGGCGCATTCCAGCATCCAGACGTTTCCTTGGTGAACACGGGCCTCAGCGTGAACCGGGCCTGTGGTCAATCCGAGTGCCTGCGCGGTTTGTTCCACGACGGCTTGGATACGCTGCTGCAAGGCTTGTGGCAGGCGTGAGGGCGAGACATAGAGCGTTTCCGCAAAGATTGGCCCCTCCAGCGGATCGGGCTTGTCGAAGAGTGCCAGCGTTTGCAACCGTCCGTGGGTCAGCACGCCTTCCAGCGAAACCTCACGTCCGGGCAGGTAGTCCTCGACCAACACCCATCCGGCCCGCTCTCCCCCGCGCTTTTGCAGCTCAGGAGCAGCGAGCAATTCCTGCAAAGTCCGGAACGCCGCACAGAACCCGTCCGGAGAGTCTGCCCGCATCACGCCCTGACTGCCTGCCAGAAAAAGTGGTTTCAGTACACAGGGATAGCGAATGGAATCCAGCAGGGTTTCGGGATCAGAAGCCACCGGAAAGCGTTGAAAGTTGGGACTCGCAAGGCCCGCGCTTGCAAGGCATTGGCGCATTCGGAACTTGTCGCGGGTCAGCGCCACCGATTCAGGTGAGTTGTGCGGCAGTCCCAAGCACTGGCTGGCTTGAGCGGCCAACTCCACGGATTCGTCATCCACGCCCAGCACCACACTGAACGGATGGCGGGTGTGCAGTTCGGCAATGGCGGCCCCTGCGCTTTCCGTGTCGCCAAAATCGAGAACCAGCGTCTGCTCCGGAACCACCTCCGCCAGCACTTGCGGCTGGTCCGTGCCCACATGCACCTCCAGACCGAGCGCATGTGCGGCTTCAAGGAAATCGTGTGTGCGGTAGCTGGAGGCTGGAATCAGCAGCAGCACGACGGGAATTCTCATGGCAGGATTTATTGCAATTTCAGTATTGGCGCCCAATCAAATGATCTCCCTCGTTTCTATTGTCATTCCCGCGCAGGCGGGAACCCTCCCACGGCCGTATGCTCTGGATTCCGGGTCTGCGCTCTGCTGCGCCCGGAATGACGAAAGGATGAGGTCATCATTTACACAAGGACCACCTACGCAATTTCTATAGTAATTTCGAATAAGAACGAGACACTCCGTTGTAGGAGCGTCCCTTGGACGCGATTCGCGGGCATGGCCTGCTCCTACGATGCTTCGAGCTTGGATGAGACAGAGACGTGTTCAATTCTTAATTGGAATTACTATACTGGTTTCAGTGACCCAGTTGTGCATCGAGTCTTGCTCGGAATTCCCGTCGTCGTTTGCGTTCGCGTTCAGGAGTGTTGGACCGCTCCCAGTCGTCAGCATCAATGGGGAACTGTTGTCGGATGATGGCTTCCAACGCCTGCTCCTCTTGAATCGCTATCTCCCAAAACGGTTGATCCCGCTCGGTGCCGTCGTGTTCCCGCAGGCGTTGCACCTTCCAGCCGAGGAAACGCTGGCGGGAATTTTCGCCCCGGAAGAGGGTGCGGATCAGGTAATCCCGCGAGAATTCCGGGAGGCTCACACCGAACTGGAAAACTTGTTCTGGGGGCTGATTGTTAGTTGTCGGTGGTCGGTTTTCGGTGGTCGGGGGTGATTCTGCCGGAAGGGCGATGAGGGCGTTGTGTGAGCCTGTTGCGGGGGAGACATGCAATTCCCGGAATTCCACTGGAACTTCTGTGGCTTGGGAAGGCCCGGAGGTGGTGATGACGGAAAGCGTCAACTGCTTTGGGTTGCGCGTGTCCCATGCTTCCAACTCAACGGGATGGGGGTCGTCGTCCAGCAGGCGCACAATCTCGATGCGTTCTCGCGCGGTGCGGCTTGCGGCTTGCGGGACGGGATGCCACGAAACCGGAATTCCGGCAGTGCCGTTGAGCAGGCGTTGCAGGTTGCCGGAATCCAGCAGCCAGGCCATCACGGTTTGCCGCAGGTTGGCCAGCACGAACACGGCTCTTGGCTCCGAGCCTCCGTGATCGATCACCTCGAACACCTGCTGGTCTCCGCAACGCAGAATGCGTTTCCAGCCCGGAGGGTGCTGCTTGAGCCAGTGGTGGAACGGACGCTGCTGCACCCAGCGATCAAAGTGCGGCTGGGCGAGTTTGCTGAATTCGGGACGGCGGGGCTTCAAGCCAGAAGACGAGTCTTCCGGCCACGGCAAAATCAAGTCGGGCCGCTCAAACCCGGCCAGCCGGGTGTGCAGGAAGGTCCGAAAATGCAACTCTTTGGGAAAGCCCACCCCTGCGGCCATACGCACAAACGCCACCGGACGCGCCCCAAATTCGGCATCCTCCACCGGAACCACCAGTGCCTGTTCTGTGCCGGGAAAAGCCAGCAGTTCGCGCTCGATGCGCTCCGGATGCACGTTCTCGCCGCCAGTGATGAACATCGCATCCTTGCGGCCCAACACCTCCAGCCGCTCGCCGTCCCAGCGGCCCAAGTCTCCGGTGGCAAACCAGCCTTTGGCATCAAAGGGCGGTTGGATTCCAGAATCCGTGAGGTAGCCGAGGAAACGGGTTTTACCCCGGACGTGAATCGCACCGGAATCGTCAATGCGCAGTTCCCGATGGGGTAGCACGGCGGCGGCGGTTTGCCAGCGGTTTTCGCGTTTTCGCAAGGGTCCGGTGGCCACCTGCGAGGCCATTTCCGTGCAGCCGTAGCTGGCGAAGACGGGAAGCCCCAACTCGCCCGCCTGCTGAAGCAGCGGCTCCGGAATGCCTGCGCCGCCCAGCAGGATGAGCTTGAGCCGTTGCAGTGCCGAACGCCCTGCCGGGGTTTGTAGCAAGCGGTGCAGTTGCGTGGGCACCAGCGAGAGGTGTGTGATGCCCTGTGTGGCAATTGTGCGGGCGAGGTCGTGCCGATCTGCGGGAACCACCAGCGTTGCTCCGGCCAGCAACGTGCGGAACACAATCGCCAAGCCCCCGACGTGATGCAACGGTAGCGACAGCAGCCAGCGGTCTCCGGGCACCAGCGACATTACTTGGTTGGCACCTTCCGCGCTCCACAAGAAATTTCCCAGCGAAAGGGCCACCGCCTTGGGCATTCCGGTGCTTCCCGAAGTGAAGACAACGAGCGCAGGAGCGTCCAAATCCAAGGCGGGGCAGGAGTCGGAGGGCTGAGGATTTTTCGCGGATTCCCCTTCCCAAACGATTGGGCAACCGGCCTGTTTGAAAAGCGACCGCTTTTGGGATTCAGGCAGGGTGGGATTGACGGGAACGGTAGTCCACCCCTGCACCCAACAAGCGAAGAGTTTGGGCAAAAGCCGCTCTGGATGCGCCTCGCAAAAACCAATGCAGGTTCCCGGAGGATGAGAGCGTAACTCGGCTGGAATGGCGTGGGCTTCAAGAAACTGTCGAAAACTCCATGTTTGTTGCGGAGTGATCAGCAGGGGCGCATCTCCCCAGCGTTCCTTGGCCCGTTGCCAGACCTCCGGGGTGATCGGCAGGCTCACCCGTCTCCTTCTTCGATCAGCTCCAAAACCTCCTCGCGCAATCGCGAAGTCTCCGGAAAGCGCAGGAAACCCCCTGAAATTTCCGGCGAGGGGTCCATCAAATCCTGCGCCAGCCACTTACCCGTGTCCAGTCCGCACGGAGCCGGAGTGCGGGACAGAGTGGTGGCCATCCGTGCCAGCCACGCCAGCCCCAGCCCGGACTCGAAGCAACTGGTGAACACCACGCGGAGGCGCTGCTTTTTGGTCCAGCGCACCCAGCGCGAGCTTGCCCGCCAGCCGCCCAGCACACCCGGCTTGAGGATCACGGCACGCACGCCCTGCAACGGCAGGGTGGTGGGGTCCGGGTTCGTCCAGAGCGATTCGTCGAGCGCGAGCGGCAGACCCGTGTGTTCGTGGAGCTTGGGCAGGTCTTCTGGGCGTTGCAACGGCTCTTCGCAGTAGGCGATTTCGGCATCTCGAATTTGCTCCGCGAAGGCATGGGCCTGCTCCAGCGTCCACGCCCGGTTGGCATCCAGCCGCAGTTCCACTTCCGGTCCCAGCGTTTCCCGCACCGTCTGGACTCGCTCCACGTCGGTGGCGACCGACTCACGCCCCACCTTGAGCTTGACCGCCTGAATCCCCGCACTCTGGAGACGTTCACACTCGGCCACCAAGTCCGAACCTGATCCGACCAACAGCCCATTGACGGGAAGCGGAGCAAGGGCTGTTAGCGGCCCCGCAGGCGTGGTTTGACCCTGTTGCTCGCGCAGGTTCCACTGCGCCATTTCCAGCCCAAAGCGCACGGACGGCGAGAGGTGCGGCCACTTGAATTCAGCGAACCCGGCATGGAGTTGCCGCAAGCAGTCCTCCAGTGTTTCGGAATGCACTCCCGGAAGCGGTGCGATTTCGCCCTCCGCCTGCCTTCCAGAACGGTCTTCAAGCTGCAACAGCAGCCCCGTGCGCTCGTGCAGAGTGTGTCTCAGCATCCGGAGGGGTTCGGTGAGCGGAAGACGGTAGCGGAAAACGCGCCAGCGGAGTTTGGAAACCATCAGCCGAGCAGCCAGCCAAGGGCAAGGAGGAGGCTGTAGAGCAGCAGGAATTTTCCGGTGAGCGCAAGGGTTTGGTTGAGCTCAATGCCCTCGGTGCCGCGCAGGATCTGCTGAATCGGCAGTCGCCCCACGCCAAGTGAGAGCAGGGCCAGCAACGCCCCCCAGTGACTTCCGGATTCCAGCACGAGCAACACGGGGAGCAGTAGCGCCATGCCCACGGCGAGGATGTATTCGTGACGGGCGAAGTCCTTGCCGAAACGCACGGCGAGTGTGCGCTTGTTGGATTGTTCGTCGGTGTCGGCATCCCGCAGGTTGTTGACGGCGAGCAGGGCCGTGGCAATCAACCCCGGTCCCAAACCCGCCAGCAGCACGGTGCTGTGGATGTCCTGCGCCTGAACGTAGTAGGTGCCCCCCACCGCCACCGGGCCGAAGAACACCAGCACGAACACATCGCCCAACCCGTGATAGGCCAGCGGGTAGGGGCCGCCCGTATAGGCGATGCCCGCTGCAATCGAGCAGAGGCCAATGATCACAATCGGCCAGCCGCCGCGAGTGACGAGGTAAATTCCCAGCAGGAACGCAAGGCCGAAGGTCAATTCGTAGGCCCGGCGCATCGCTTCCGGAGTCACCAACCCTGCCTGAGTGGCCCGGATGGGTCCGAGCCGCTCTTCGGTGTCCGCACCCTTCACGAAATCGAAATAATCGTTCGCAAAATTGGTTCCGACTTGGATGAGCAACGCCCCCAGCAAGGCGGCAAGCGCGGCGAGGACGTGGCCCTTGTCATCGGCAAACGCCATGCCGGTGCCCACCAGCACAGGAGCAATCGCCGCACCGAGTGTTTTGGGACGCAAGGCCAGCCACCAGATTTTGAAGGTTTCCGGAATCATAAACGGAGCAGGGCTAGGAGCGAGGGACGGATTTCCTCGATGATCGAGTTGTGGGTGCTGTGGGGGAGTTCGGTGTAGTGGACTTTGTCTGAGCCGAGAGCGGCCAGTTCACGCCCCATGCTGACCGGAACGGTTTCGTCTTCCGCTCCGTGGAAGATCACGATTGCAGGCGTGGGATCGTGCTGAAGCAATTCTCTCATCCGTTCGCGGTTGTCAAAGTTGTGACGCAGAAACGGCGTGGCCCAGCGTCCGACCACCTGTGCGGCCATGTCTTCCATGCTGGTGAAGGGAGAGACCAGCACGACTTTCTGCACTGGATGCCGCACCGCAAACTGCAAGCCTGCCGCCGCCCCCAACGAATGACCGAACACGCCCAAGGGCGGAGTGTCGGCTTCCCCTGAAACTCCAAGCAGTTTCCGCGTTTCCAGCAAGGCTTGCTCGGCGGATTCCAGAATGGTTTCTGGGGAGGCGGTGCCCTCGCAACGTCCGTAACCTGGATAGTCAATCAGCAGGAAGCCCACCCCCGGTGCCTCTGCTTGCTGGAGTAGCCACGTCCAGTTGAGGGCCAGTGAGGCATTGCCGCTGAAGAACACCCACAGAAACTCCGGGGGAGTGCCCTCCGGGAGCGGAGAGCGGTAGAAGGCGACTTGCTCGCCTTGCGAGGTGCGGAAGGGAATTGCCTGAAACTCCGATCCCACGAGGTGGGTGTACTCGTGAGAGTCGTAGGGACGCGGATGATAGATGAGTTTGTGTTGGAACAGCGCCAACATGAGAACGTATCCGACCGGAAGCAGAAGAATCCACGCAAATGACCAAAGACCCCGCATTGGGCACTCCCCTGCTTGTTTGTTCAGGGATTGCGAGTGAACTTGGAGAAGTCGGGGGGCCGTTTTTCGAGATAGGCGTTGCGGCCTTCCTGCCCTTCCTCGGTCATGTAGAAGAGCATGGTTGCGGAGCCTGCGAGTTCCTGAAGCCCAGCCTGTCCGTCGCAGTCGGCGTTCATGGCGGCCTTGAGGCAGCGCAGGGCGATGGGCGAGTGCTGGAGCATTTCTCGGCACCACTGCACGGTTTCCTCCTCCAGTTGGGCCAAGGGCACCACGGTGTTGACCAGCCCCATCTCCAATGCCTGCTGGGCGTTGTACTGGCGGCAGAGGAACCAGATCTCCCGCGCCTTCTTCTGGCCCACGATGCGGGCGAGGTAGCTGGAACCATAGCCGCCGTCAAAGGAGCCAACCTTGGGTCCGGTCTGTCCGAACACTGCATTGTCGGCGGCAATGGTGAGGTCGCAGAGGACGTGCAAAACGTGCCCGCCGCCGATGGCGTAGCCCGCCACCATTGCCACCACGGGCTTGGGACAACTGCGAATCTGCCGCTGGAAGTCGAGGACGTTGAGCCGCAGGTGCCCGGTGTCGCTGTCCTTGTAGCCCGAATCGCCCCGGATGCGCTGGTCCCCTCCGGAGCAGAACGCCTTTTCGCCTGCTCCTGTGAGGATGATCGCGCCCGTGTTGGTGTCTTCGCGGGCCTCGTCGAGTGAGTGGATCATCTCCCGCACGGTCAGGGGCCGAAAGGCGTTGCGCACCTCCGGGCGGTTGATGGTGATCTTGGCGATCCCCTCGGCGGATTTTTCGTAGAGGATGTCGGTGTAGTCTCCGGCGGAGGTCCAATAGTTTTCGAGCATGGTTTATTCGTGAGCGAGGTGATGACGGAGTTGTTCCTGCCAGTGCTGCTGTTCCCGGACGTTAGCCTTGCGGTCGGTCACGACCTCGATGAGGGCCGAGCGGTTACGGGCCACAGCGGCTTGATAGGCACAGCCTAACGATTGTAAAGAATCCGGGGCTTCGTAGTCCAGTCCGAAGAGCGTGGCGGCGTGTCGAAACTCCAGATCATGCGGCGTTCCGAAGAAACGCTCAAAAACCTCCCCCTGCTGGGCAACGGGCAGAAACGAGAAAATGCCGCCACCGTGGTTGTTGAGGACGATGACGATCACAGGATAGTTGGCTTGGCCGAGTCCGGCAAGGCTGTTGAGGTCGTGTAGCAGCGAGAGGTCGCCGATCAGCAGTGTGACGGGCCGCCGAGTGCCCTGCGCGTAACCGAGGGCGGACGAGATCAGGCCGTCAATCCCGCTGGCTCCACGGTTCGCCACGACCGGAATCCCCGGCCCCTCACCACTTCCGTAGAAATCCACCAGCCGCACGGGTAGGCTGTTGCCCAAAAAAAGCGCGTGATCCGGGGCCACCTGCTGGCTCAGCCAGTGGGCCACGTGCAGTTCGCTGGGAATGGGATCGGTGGTTGGGCTTCCAAAGTGGGGGTCCAGCAGTTGCGCCACCTGTGCGTCGGCGTGTTGCCATTGTTCTAGCCAGCCGGAATCCGGGTGGGAATCGGGCAGTGTCGCTGTCATCGTTTTGCAAAACAGGCTCAAATCCGCCTCAACCCGCAGCCGGAAGCGGTGTGCGGAGTCGTGACGCTCCGGGTGGTCGGCAATCCACACCATCTGCTCGGCTGGGGTTTGCTCCCAAAAATTCAGCCAGCGTTTGGAGGTCGGCGGAAAGCCGAGGTGCCAAATCACGTCGGGCTGCCACGTTGCGGAGGGCAGGCCGTCGAGCAGCAGTTGGTCGAAGTGCGTGATGCGGTTTTCGCAGGAACCCAGCCGCAGCCCGGAGGTGATGTCTGCAAAAAGCGGCCAGCCCAAGCGTTGAGCCAACTCCTGAACAGGCTGCCGGGCTTTGCGGGGAATCCGCCCCACGCTGAGGATGCCGCGTTTGAGATCAGGCAATGTTCGGCTTTTCCGTTCGGGCTGAGCTTGTCGAAGCCCGATTTCGTTTCCTTTGACAGGCTCAGGACGAACGAAATTGTCTGATGAACTGTCAGCCGCCTCGCGTTTGGGGCCGTCTTGGAGCAACTCGGCGATGGCGGTATCGTCCGGAGCGCGGTGCGGCAAGCCGTGGCGCACCCACGGTTGGGAGGTGGCTTGCCATGCGTCCGGTGCTGTGGGTTCGACCGATGAGGAATCCGAGGCTTTTTCTGCCGGAAAAAATGGTTCGCGGAAAGGCAGGTTGAGATGCACGGGTCCGGGAACGGGATGGCGAGCGCGGTGAACCGCCTGATCCACCATCGAGAGTAGGGCTTCTGGCGGAAACTCCGGTCCCGGACAGCCCGGATCGAAAAACCAACGGACGTGCGATCCGAACAGTCTGGTCTGGTCAATCGTCTGGTTGGCTCCGGTGTCCTGAAGTTCCGGGGGGCGGTCGGCGGACAGCACCAGCAGGGGCAGGTGTTCAACCGAGGCCTCGATCACCGCCGGGAGCGCATTGGCCACTGCCGTTCCAGAGGTGCAGATGAACACGGCGGGGTGTCCAGTGGCACGGGCGTGTCCGAGCGCGAAATAGGCCGCGCCCCGCTCGTCAATGCCAAGGTGCGATTGTGCTTGGGGATGCCGGGCGATCGCAAGGGTCAAGGGCGTGGAGCGTGATCCGGGAGAAATGCAGAAAGTGGTGCAGTCGTTGCGGACCAGTTCTTCGACCAGCCACTCCCCCCAGCGGGGGTTCCAAATTGCGCTGGGCGGGGTCACGCCTGTTTGAGCAGCGAGAGCCAGGTTTTCATTTTCGACTCCACCTCGTCCCATTCCTCTTCGGGAACGGACCCTTCCACAATTCCGGCTCCGGTGTACACACGCAGGGTGCGCTCGGTCAGCAAGCCCGCGCGGAGGCCCACGGCGAACTCGGCGGCATCGCGGCTCATCCAGCCCACGGGTCCGGCGTACCAACCTCGGTCGAAGGCTTCCAGTTGGCGGATGCGGGCGAGTGCGGCGGCATTGGGCGTCCCGGAAATCGCGGGGGTCGGGTGGAAGGCGGGCAGCAGTTCGGCATCGGAAACTTCCGGGCGCAGGGTGCCGTGGATGCGGCTGCGCAGGTGCTGGATGTGCCGCAGGGCCAGCGGCTCCAGATGCGAAAGCCGTTCGCTGTGCTGGCAAAATTCTGGCAGCATCGCCTCCAGATGCTCCAGCACCATCTCGTGTTCGCGTTGTTCCTTGTGGCTTTCCTGCAACTCCCGTGTGAGCCGGGCATCTTCCTCTAGCGTCAGCCCCCGCATCCGGGTTCCGGCGAGGGCTTCGCTTTCGATGCGCCGCTGCTCGCGGCGGTAGAGCCGTTCCGGGGTGATGCCAATAAAGGCGTGATTGGCCTCTAGCTGGAAACAGAAGTGAAACGCCTGCGGAGCCTGCTTGCGGAGGTGCAGGAGCAGGTGGATGGGATCAACGGGTTGCTCAAGCGTGAACTCCGCCGAGCGGGCGAGGACGATTTTCTGAAGCGAGCCTGCACGGATGGCGTCCAATCCGGAAGCCACCTGCGCCAACCAGTCGTTTTGGCTCGGATGGTCCACGCGCCGCGCCACTCCGGGAATGGCGGCAAGGGGTTCGCGGTCCTCAAAGCGCAGGGCAAGGAGTTGCTGGCGAATGGCGAGCAGGGCGGATTGCTCGTCCGCAACGCTTCCCCGCAACACGTTCGCCGCCAAGGTCGCCTCGCCGCCCTCCGTTTCCACAGTAATTTGCGGAACCACGAAGCGGGCCGCGGGCCAGCTTTGCCACTCCGGAGCGGTGGGGGCGTTGGCGTCAAAGCGCATTCCGCCAAAGCAACGTACCGCTGGATGGGTGGAGTCCAGTAGCGTGCGCAACTCCTGAAGCATTGCCGCACCGCCGTCGGGATGCGCGGCTTCCAGCACCCACGCCTCGCCGAGTCCGGCCACCTGACGACGCTGGGTGCGGTCCGACCAGTAGAGCTTGCGGGGTTGGTCCTGTGCGGCGAGCCAGCGCAGTGCGTCCTCGTCCTGAAACGAAACGGCCAGACGCACCAGCTTTCCAGCATCCGGTGCCTGCCCGCTCCGGAGCCACTGCTCCACCTGTTCCAGTAGTGCCTTGCGGGCGGACTCCGAATCCTGCGGAGTCTCGATCACAGGTTGTGGGCGGGTTTGCACAGAAAGCATGCGGGTTCAGGGCTTGGCGTCGTTCCTTGACGTTATGATGCCATGCCTGCCCTCATACGGCAAGTCCGTGCGCGAACCCAACGCACGTTTTTCTACCCAGAAAGTCCCACTTGCACGGAGTGCGGTCTGTACGAGGCCTCCCTCCCGTTTGCAGAACAGAACCTGAGAAAAGACACCGGGGCGGCACTGAACGCCGCTTCCGTAT
>CAZQXS010000123.1:0-2158 GCA_964597275.1 uncultured Pseudomonadota bacterium
GCGGGGATCGGTCGGGGCTGTCGGGGTAGTGTCGGGTAGGGGCAGGTTTGAAACCGGCCCCTACGGGGTGGTGGATTGGGTGGGATGCTGGTTTCCGGAGTGCGGTTGCTTGGCCGCGGATTGTGCGGATGGCCTTGGTTTCAGGGATCGGCCACGGGTAGGAGCAGGAAGCGGGAGGGCTTCCGGGATTTGTCAAGGGGTGCAATATTCACGGAGGCCAACGGAAGTTGATCGTCGCTTCAGTCCAATAATCCCCCTCGCTTCCACCGTCATTCCCGCGCAGGCGGGAATCCAGCACACACGGCCGTTTGCTCTGGATTCCGGGTCTGCGCTCTGCTCCGCCCGGAATGACAGGCGGGAGGGCATCATTTACAACATGGCCACTGTCCTGAAATCTGGCGAGGGCTGTTTGTTGGGCACGGCCTGGTAGCCTTTGCCCAACCTGCCCCTTGCTCCTGAGAGTCAATCCCCCAAATCCGTGACGGCTCCGACGGAGGCGGGGCTGACGGTGCGGGCGTACTTGGACAGCACCCCACGGGTGTAGTTTGGCTCCGGGCGCTTCCACGCTTTTTTGCGCTGGGCGATTTCGGTTTTGGGAAGCTCAAGTTCGAGCAGGTTGTTCTCGGCGTCAATCACGATGGGGTCGCCGTCCTGCACGATGGCGAGCAAGCCGCCTTCGTAGGCTTCCGGGGTGACGTGTCCGATCACGAAGCCGTGACTGCCTCCGGAGAAGCGCCCGTCGGTGATGAGCGCCACCTCCTGTCCGAGGCCGCGTCCCATGATCGCGGAGGTGGGCGAGAGCATCTCGCGCATTCCGGGACCCCCTTTCGGTCCCTCGTAGCGGATGACGATGACATCGCCCTTGACGACCGTGCCGTCGAGGATGCGCTTGAGCGCCTCTTCCTCGGACTCGAAGACGCGGGCCGAGCCTTTGAAGTATTCGCCCTCCTTTCCGGAGATTTTCGCCACCGCGCCTTCGGGGGCGAGGTTGCCGCGCAGGATGACGAGGTGCCCCTTTTCCTTGATCGGTTTCTTGAGCGGCATCACGATCTTCTGGTCGCGGGGGTAGGCTTTCACGCTCCGGAGGTTCTGCTTGAGCGTCTTGCCCGTGACGGTGAGGCAGTCGCCGTGCAGCAGTCCGGCGTTGAGCAGGGTTTTCATCAGGGGGGGCAGTCCGCCGATCTTGACGAAATCAATCATCAGGTACTTGCCGCTCGGCTTGAGGTCGGCAATCAGCGGAACCTGCTGGCCGATGCGGTGGAAGTCGTCCAGCGTGAGCGGCACGGCGGCATCGTGCGCCATTGCCATCAGGTGCAGCACCGCGTTCGTGGAGCCGCCGAGTGCCATCACCACCGTGATCGCGTTCTCGAAGGCTTCCTTGGTCATGATGTCGCGGGGGCAAAGGTTGTCGTGGACGAGCCGCATCACGGCTTCTCCGGCGGCCACGCAGTCCTTGGCCTTGTCCTTGGAGGTCGCGGCCATCCCGGAACTGTTGGGCAGGCTCATGCCCATCGCCTCAATCGCGGAGGCCATCGTGTTCGCGGTGTACATGCCCCCGCACGAGCCGGGGCCGGGGATCGAACAGGCTTCGATCTGCTCCAGTTCCTTTTGTGAAATACCGCCGCTGGCGCGTTTTCCGACCGCCTCGAAGATGGTCACGATGTCCGCCGGATTGCCCTTGTGGTCGCCCGGCAGGATGGTGCCGCCATAGACGAACACGGCGGGGCGGTTGAGCCGTCCGAGCGCCATCATGCAGCCCGGCATGTTCTTGTCGCACCCGCCGATGGCCACGACGCCGTCGTAGGCCTGACAGCCCACCACGGTTTCAATCGAATCCGCGATCACCTCGCGGGAGACCAGCGAGTACTTCATGCCCTCCGTGCCCATCGAGATGCCGTCCGAGATGGTGATCGTGTTGAACTCCATCGGCATGCCCTTGGACTTGCGCACCCCACGGGCCGTGTGGGCCGCCAACTCCTGAAGGTGCATGTTGCACGGGGTCACGTTGCCCCAGGTGGAGACCACCCCCACCTGCGACTTCTGGAAATCGCGCTTCTTGAACCCCAGCCCGTAGAGCATTCCCCGGCTGGCGGCGCGTTCGTTGGTTTCCGTGACCGTGGCCGAGTAGCGGCGGTGTCCGGTGGCTTGTGCTTGCTTC
>CAZQXS010000123.1:2258-3989 GCA_964597275.1 uncultured Pseudomonadota bacterium
AAGGCACGATAGCAAAGGACGGGAAGATGTCAACCCACGGTTGGGTTCTGGGTGTGCAGGCGGTGGTGGGGCTGCTCACTTTGGTGGTGGCGTGGGGGTGGGAAACTCCTGCTCCCGCCTCGCCGTGGGAGCCGTGGCATCCGCCCGGAGTCTCGGCGGGATTCCGCATTCAGGACCGGGTTCCGACGACCCCGGCGGAAGGGCGCAACGCCACCCTCGTGTTTGCCTTCACCTCGGACCTGCATGGACGAATCAGCAGCACCCGGCTGCTGCCGGAGCGCAAGCCTTCAGGACTGGCGCACCTTGGGTCCGTGCTGAGGGAACTGCGGAGCGAGCATCCGGGCTTGGTGCTGGTGGATGCAGGCGACACGATTCAGGGCGATCCTGCCAGTTTCTACTTCAGTCATGTTCGCCCGGATTCCGGGAAGTCCCTGCCCGTGATCCACGCCATGAATCGGTTGGGCTACCATGCGGTGGTGCTGGGCAATCACGATTTCGAGCCGCCGGTCTCGGTGCTTCAGCAAGCGGTCGCGCAATCCGAATTTCGGTGGTTGTCCGGCAATGTCCGGCTCCGGAAAAGCCACCGTCCGCTGCTGCCGCCGTACCTCGTGCTGGAGCGGCAGGGGGTGCGTGTGGGGATCGTCGGACTCACCACGCCGGGAGTGCCGCTCTGGATTGACCCGGAACGCATTGCAGGATTGGAGTTCGGCGATCTCGTGGACGCGGCACGACAGTGGGCAACAATTCTCCGGGAACGCGAAAAGGTGGACCTGCTCATTGGGCTGTTTCACAGCGGAGACGACTTGCGGCACGACCACGACATCGCCCAACTGCGAAAACTCCCGCCGCCCAACGCCGCCGGACTTGTCGCCGATCATGTGGAGGGCTACGACCTGATCGTGTCCGGGCACGCCCACAAACTCCGCCCTCGCAAGCCCACCTCGCGGCTCACCCGTTTCCGCACCCCGCTGCTGTCTCCCGGCTCAAAGGCGGCAGGCGTGAGCGTTGCCCGCTTCACGCTGGAGGGCATGGCGGGACGCTGGCAGTTGCGAGACACGCATTTTGAATTTCGCAAGGCCGTCCCTGAACCGGATGAGGCTCTGCTATCTGAGCTGGATCCGCAGCTCGTGGAAGTGGAACACTACTTGGCCGAACCAACCCAAGTTGCACTGCATGCGTTTCCTACCCGAAAGCAGCTCAATGCGTGTGGTTCCGCGCTTCAGCACAAGGCGGTGGGCCATGCTTTTAGAGCCGAGGCGATCACGTTGCTTCCCGCAAGCTGGTTTCGGGCGCGACTCCCGCAGGACGATCTCGGACGGCCCGTCACCCGCAAGCACCTCTTCGGCTGGATGCCCTACGACAACACGCTGGTGGAGGCCGAACTGTTCGGGAGGCAAGCGGCACAACTGCTGGAAATCCACCGTCGCCGCTTGTTGGGACGCCGCATCCGCTACAGCGGCTGGTTGGCTCCGGGAGGAATCCGGGTGACTTTGGAAGGGGAAGCCCTGCGGTTGACGCGGCCCGACAGGTCTCCAATCGCGGACACCGCCCGCCTGCGGGTGTGGCTCACGAACTACCACGCCAATGGCGGCTCCGGACTCCGGGACCGCGCCTTGCTCCACCCTGCACAAATTCGACAGCGCACGGAAAGCTTTCTGCGGGACTTGGTGTTTGTGTGGCTCAAGGAACTGCCAGAGCCGCTCCCCGAAGCCTGCCGGGAGTGGCTGGCAG
>CAZQXS010000123.1:4089-11008 GCA_964597275.1 uncultured Pseudomonadota bacterium
CCGCTGGCCCGCTGGAAAAGCGGCTTCAGCGTTTGGTGCAGCACGGATGCGTGTGGGTGGCGGAAGGCACCCAGCCGGTGTACCAATACCCCAAGGGCTGCAACGATTTGCTGACCCCGGCCTCGTTGCTCAAGCTGGCGACGACCTCGCTGGCGATCCGCACGCTGGGGCTGGAGCATCGGTTCCAGACCGAGTTCTGGCGGACCAAGGAGGGTGGGCTGGGCCTCCGGGGCTTTGGGGATCCGCTGTTGATTTCAGAGGTATGGCCCGGCATCGCCCAAGCCCTTGCGGCACGACCGGAATTGCCCCGGAGCTTGACGGGGATCGTGTTCGACACCTCGGCCTTTGATCCGAAACTGCGGATTCCGGGAATCGAGAATTCGCTGAACCCTTACGATGCCCGCAACGGGGCGCTGGTCACGAACTTCAACACGGTTTATGTCCACGTTGCCAAAAACGGCACCGTGACCTCGGCAGAGCCGCAGACTCCGTTGGTGCCGCTTGCCGCCCAGCTTGCCCAAAAGCTCAAACCCGGCAAGCACCGCCTCAACCTCTCCCGACAGCCCAAGCACGTGCTGCCGTACTTTGCCGGACTCGTCCGCACCTTTCTGGAGCACGAGGGCTTCGCGTTTGCGTCCGAGCGGATTTCCGAGCGCAGGCTTGGCGCAGGAGACCGTCGCCTGTTCACTTTTCACAATCCGAGCACGCTGGCGGAACTTCTGCCTGGAATGTTGCTCTACTCGAACAACTTCACCACCAACCAACTGCTGCTTGCCTCGGGAACCGTCCGTTTCGGCTACCCCGCGACTTTGGAGCATGGGCTGGCGGCGTTGCGGCATCACCTGCACGAGGAATTGGGGATTCCCGAAACGGAGGTGATGGCAGTGGAAGGTTCCGGGATTTCCCGCAAGAACCGCCTCACGCCCTCTGCCGTGATCCGCTTGCTGGACGAACTGCGCCCGCATCAGGAGGTGCTGCCCTTGCTCAAGGAGGAACTTCCGGTGAAGACCGGAACGCTACGGGGCATCTACGGACTGGCGGGGTATCTTCCAAACGGACAGACCTTTGCGATCCTGCTCAACCAGCGCAAGAACACGCGGGAAGCCGTCCTCAGAGCGTTGCGCCGGGCCGGATTCGGGAAATGAGCGCACCACAGGTTTCCATCCTCATGCCTGTGCGGAATGACGCCCGCACCCTGCCGGACTGCATGGAGAGCATCGTTGCGCAAACCCTGCCGGAGTGGGAACTCGTGGTGGTGGACGACGGCTCCACCGACGACAGCGCCGCCTTGCTGAAATCGTGGGCCAGCCGCGAGGCGCGAATCCGGATGTTCACGACGGGACCGCAAGGGATCGTCCCGGCACTCAACACGGGGCTGGCCGAATGCCGAGGGCGCTTCATTGCCCGCATGGACGCGGACGACCGCATGCGCCCGGCACGGTTGGAACGACAGGTGGCGTTTTGTGAGCAACATCCGGACTGCGGGATGATCGGTGCACAAGTCGCGGGTTTCACCGACGATGGGAGCATTTCCGACAGCACCCGCCGCTATCAGGATTGGAACAATGCGCTCGTCAGCCACGAGCAGATTCGCAACGATCTTTTCGTCGAATCACCGATCATGCACCCGACCTTCTTCGGCCCGCGCCGCACCTTTGAACGGCTCGGCGGCTATCGGGTGCAGCCGTGGGCGGAGGACTACGACCTGCTGCTCCGGACGGCCAGCGCGGGGCTGCGCTTCGGCAAGGTTCCGGAGGTGTTGGTCGAAAAATACCACGCGCACGACCGCCTCTCGCATGTGGATCCGATCTACAAACGCCCCGCGATGTTTCAGGCCAAAGTGCATTATCTGCTCGAATTCGGCTATCTTGAAGGACGGGACGGTGTGCTCGTCTGCGGGGCTGGGCCGTCGGGGCGCACCCTCGCGGAGCAGTTTCAGGCGCGAGGCGTTCCGGTACACGGCTTTCTCGACAACCGCCCCGGCCCGCCGGATCGCCGGCTCAAGGGCGCGCCCGCGTGGGGATTTGCAGAACTGCCCCCGCCGGAGTTTTGGGAACCCTATCGCCAATCGTTGATTTGTGTCGCGGTTGGCGATACTGTGGGACAACGGCAGCTCACGGCGCACCTTTCCGAAAATGGCTTCGTGGAACAGCACGATTTTGTGCGCGTGATCTGATGCTGAAATGACACGCCGTTTTTTTTTGATTGTATTCGCATGATTCGATTTGCCATCTTTCTGTTTGGACTGGTTTTCTTCACAGGCCTGAGCCACGCCCACGAAGGCCACCAGCATCCGGTGCCCCTCAGCGAGGAGGACCGCGCCTTGCTCAAGGAACACCACATTGAAGCCCCCCTCACCTTCATCGAGGCGCATGATTTTTCGGCAGCGCTCATGGACGGCTCTGAAATCTCGCTCGCGGATTATCAGGGCAAGGTGGTGGTCCTCAACTTCTGGGCGACGTGGTGCGCCCCATGCCTCAAGGAGATGCCGGACTTGGAGGAACTCTGGGCAGATTCTGATGGAAAGGTCGTGGTCTTGGCGATCTCGATGGGCGAAACGGATGAGAAAATCCGCAAGTTCCTCGAAAAACATCCGTTCCGTTTTCCCGTCATCGCCGACACGGACATGAAGGTCGTGCAACTCTACGGCGTCAAGAACCTGCCGATCACCTACCTGATTGATCCGGACGGCGCGATCATTGGCCGCGCCCTTGGCCCCCGGAATTGGGCCAAGCCGGAACTGGTGGAATTTCTCAAATCCCGAACGGCCCGCAGCGGCTGATCCCCGAATGACAGAAAAGCCCATGCTTCCTGAACTGCTGAAACCCTACCCCTACCTCCAGCCCGACCAGACGGGGCACCTGCACGTGTCCGATCTGCACCAGATCTACTACGAAGTCTCCGGGAATCCCAATGGCAAGCCAGTGCTGGTGGTGCATGGCGGGCCGGGCGGCGGCTCGCAGCCGGAGTACCGCCGCTACTTCGACCCGTCGGTTTACTGCATTGTGCAGTTCGACCAGCGCGGTTGCGGGCAAAGCACCCCGCACGCCTCGCTGGAGGACAACACGACGTGGCACCTCGTGGCGGACATGGAGCGGCTACGGGAGTTTTTGAGGATCGAGCGCTGGATGGTGTTTGGCGGGTCGTGGGGCAGCACGCTTTCACTGGCCTACGCACAGACCCACCCGGAGCGCGTCAGCGAACTCGTCTTGCGCGGCATCTTTTTGTTGCGCCGCAAGGAACTGCTGTGGTTTTATCAGGAAGGGGCGAGCTTCATCTATCCCGACACCTGGGAGTCGTTCCTTGAGCCGATCCCTCTGGAAGAGCGGGACGACTTGATGGCGGCGTACTACCGTCGGCTCACCTCGGACGACCGCATGGAGCAGTTGCGGGCCGCGCAGGCGTGGAGCACCTGGGAGGCCAGCACGCTCTCGCTCTATCCCAATCCTCAGCGCGTCAACAACTTCGGCAACCCGGAATTCGCCCTCGCCTTCGCACGCATCGAGTGCCACTACTTCATAAACGGAGGCTTCCTGGACCGCGACGGGCAACTGCTGGAAAACATCGGGCGCGTCCGAGAAATTCCGGGGGTGATCATCCAGGGCCGCTACGACATCACCACGCCGATGCGCAGCGCGTGGGACTTGCACCGGGCGTGGCCGGAGGCGGAATTCCGACTCGTGGCGGATGCCGGACATGCGGCCTCGGAACCGGGAATTATCCACGAGTTCATCCGCGCCACCCGGCGTTTCTCCCAGAGCTGACCGCGCTTTTCGGTTTTCCGAAAGCTATGGACCTGAGACAGGAACACTTGAAGTTTTTGAGGAAACCTGCCAAAATTCTGGGTTAAGTAAGTCCGCCTGAAATTTCAGGCCATGACAGGTGAACCGCCCGGATGGGACAAGAATTCCCTGCGAATTCGGGTTCTCCTGAAACCCACCCAAACGAGGAGTATGGGTACAGACGTTAGCCGTATCGGCGCAGCGCAAGCCTTGGGGTTTGTTGCTGCGGAACACTGGAGCCGTCCTCTGTCCCACTCCTGAGCGCCCCAAACGCGGCGTTCCACAGCGGCAGATCGGCTTCTGATTTGCCAATCTTTTCAAATCACGGAAAAGTTATGCTGTTGGAACACCAACACCTGCTCGTGCGAGCAGAGATTCTCACGCCAATCAAGCACCCCGCCGAGATCGAGGACTGGACCCGTCGGCTCGTTCAGGACTGCGGCATGGGCCTGCTGATGGGGCCTCGCGCCTGCTGCTCGGAGAGGTCCGAAAATCAGGGGCTGACCTGCGTTTCGGTGACGGAAACGACGCATCTGGCGGTTCACATTTGGGACGAAGCGAAACCTGCGGTGTTGCAGCTCGACATCAGTTCGTGCGCGGAGTTCGACCCGTACCTCATTTACGAGCGCATCCGCGAGGACTTCCGGGCCACACGGCTGGAGTACAAGGTGCTGGACCGCGAAAGCGGGCAGTCGGACACCACGGCCAAAGGCACCTTCGTGTGGCGCGGGCGCACCCCGGAGCCGAGCCTGCCCGTGGCCCCGGAGCCGCCCGTCCGTCGCATGTTCCCTTGGATGCAGTTTCGCCTGCCATTTTCGCAAGGCGGCTCGCTGCGGCAGGTTGGCTGACCGATCCTGCTTCGGACTCACTCCTTGGAGTCCGCTTCCGGAGCAGGCAGGCAGGATTGCAGGAGTTGCGGTAGCGCCGGATCAAGCGGATCCTCCAAGATTCGGGTGCAGCCGTTTTTCAAGGAGGCCTTTTCGAGTTCCGGATCGCGGGGGGCCGTGAACCCAAGAATCGGGAGTTCCTGCAACGCTTCCTCCGAGCGGATCAAGCGCAGGGCCTCCGGGCCGGTCATGATCGGGGCGGCGAGGTTGAAGAGCACAAGCGTCGGCTTGTACATCAAGGCCGCGCCCACCCCGTCCCAGGCGTTGAAGGCGGGTTCGACATCAAACTTGCCCTCAAGCAACTGCCGGACCTGCGCCAGCCGATCAAGATCATCATCCACCAAGAGTACATTCCCCATGTCGTCTCCAAAATGTGTTTCGCTTTTGGTGCCGGGTCGCTATAGTTTTCCTGTCCACCATGGCTTGTGCAACTTGCACACAAGAATCCTGCCACTCTCTGGGGTGGCAAGTCAAACCAGACTTTGAAACATGCTGCTGCAACTCCCGCTGATCCAGCTGGAAACCTCCAAAGGTTCCCTCGAAATCGCCCTCTTTGAAGACGAACTGCCCAACACCACCGCCTGCCTCCTCCACTTGGTGGAGCAGGGCTTTTACAACGGACTCAAGTTTGTCGGGGAGTCGGAGGATTTGCGGTTGAATTTTGGGAGGAACCCGCAGGGAGGGGGTGCCGGATTTCGCATCCCGCCCGAATTTCCGCGCAAACTCAGCTTCGACGCTCCCGGAATGCTCGGACTGGCCGGATTGAGCGAGGACAACGGTAGCGAATTTTTCCTGACCCGCGAGGCGCAGCCGCATTTGGACAGGCTCCTGCCCTTGGTGGGGCGAACCGTGCGGGGCTTGGACGTGTTGGCTCAGCTTGCGTCCGGGGACACACTCAAAAGTGCCACCGTCTTGCAAAAGCATGGACTCACCTATGATTTTTATCGGGAGGTCACGAAAGTCCCCAGCGTGGCACTCAGCCGCACTTGACCCTGCGCGGGGCCGCTTCTGCTGGCTTCCGCATTCCGGCCCTTCTTCCTGAACGCCTATGGCTTCCGCACTTCAGGTTTTGCTCACGGGCGGAGGCTCTGGTGGTCCGACCACCCCGCTGATTGCCCTCGCCCACACGTTGCGCCAACGGCCCGGACTGAAGCCGGAGTTCCTGTTTCTTGGCACTCGGCAGGGGCCGGAGCGCGATTTGGTGGAAAAGGCGGGCATCGAGTTCCGAGCCATTCCCTCCGGAAAACTGCGCCGCTACTGGGATTGGCGGAATTTCACCGACCCCTTTCAGGTGGTGTTGGGCGGACTGGTGGGTTGGCGGGAGTTGCGGAAGTTCCGTCCGCACGTTGTGGTTTCGGCGGGCAGTTTCGTGAGTGTTCCCGTGGCTTATGCCGCACGCATGTTGGGCATCCCGCAGGTTCTCCTGCAAATGGACTGGCGTCCCGGATTGGCGAACCGACTGATGGCTCCGGTCAGTGAAGCGCTGGCCTGCCATTTTCCAGAAACGGCGGAGGCGCTCAAGGTGGCCAACTGGCGACAGATTGGCCCGGTGGTGCGTCCGGAAATCCTGAACGCGAATCCTGAGCGGGCCAACCGGGACTTTGGGCTGGGCCCCGACCGACCGGTGTTGCTCGTCACGGGCGGAGGGCAGGGGGCGCAGGGCTTGAACCGTGCGGTTTCCGGATTATGCGAAACATGGCTTCGTGAATTTCAGATGGTCCACCTCACCGGACGTGGGCAGCCCTCCTGTGGCGCAGGGCCGGGGTATCAGGCCCATGAGTTGGTTGCCGACGGCATGGGAGACTTACTGGCGCGGGCGGACCTCGTGGTCAGCCGTGCGGGCATGGGCACCCTCAGCGAACTGGCGGTTTTGCGCAAGGACACGGTGTTGGTCCCGCTACCGGGAACCCATCAGGAAGCCAACGCTGCCGCGCTCAAACGCCTGAGGGCCGTCGAAGTTGCTTCACAAGCCAGCTTGAACACCGAGTGGTGGTCGGATTTCCGCAGCCGCTGGAACTCCGGTGCGTTGGGAGCGCAGTTGGCCCAAGTGTTCCCGGAGGCAGGGAATGAGGCGCTTGCCGAGCTTGTGCTGGAAACTGCGCTCAAGGAAATCGCATGACTTGGACACGCCTCGGGGTCGCCCTGCTGCTCTTCGTCCTGCTACTGGGAGCCTGTAGTTCCGGCAGCGGAAAGCTCTACGACTGGTGCAAAAAACGCGACTTCCCCCGAATTTGCCAGAAGTATTTCTAG
>CAZQXS010000124.1:0-3891 GCA_964597275.1 uncultured Pseudomonadota bacterium
GGCGCCCCTCTTCGCGGTGATCGCCGCAATCCTCATCCTCGGAATCGGGGGCTTCGCCTACTACAAGAGTTCGGTGCAGGACCAGTCTCAAAAAGCGGCCTCCATCTCCGACCGCCCCACGGTCCTGGTGATGCCCTTCGCCAACCAGTCCGGGAACGCGGGGCAGGACTACATCGGGATGGGCATGACGACCCACCTGATCACGATGCTCTCGCAGTTCGACCGGTTGCTGGTGCTTGCGAAGAACACGGGGGAGCACATCCTGAAGAACAAGGTTCCCAACGAGGAGGTCGCCAGCAAGTACGGGGTCCGGTACGTGCTGAACGGCACGACTCAGGCCGCCGGGCAACGGGTGCGCGTCAACGTGGAGCTGACCGACCTCACCCGGAACAGCGTCATCTGGTCCGAGGTCTATGACTTCAAGGAGGAGGACATCTTCGAGGTGCAGGACAAGGTGGGCGATTCCGTGCTCGGCCATCTGGGGCAGGAAGTCATTGCGGGGAGTGCGAAGGCAGGACAGAGATGGAAGACCACGGAAGCTTTGAAAAATGAAGTGTTGTGTGTTGCCGCGTTTCACACTTGGACCCAAGCAGGGTACCATGAGGCGAAAAAGCGGTGTGATGCAAACTTGAAGCTGGAGCCGGAGAACCCGTTTGCCGTTAGCACGACGGGATGGCTGCTGTACCAAAAAGTTCTGATGGGCCTTTCCCAGAATGCTCAGGAGGATTTCCAAAAGGCCCACAAATTGGCAACGCAGACTTTGGAAAAACATCCGGATCATGTGCTGTCCATTCAACTGGCATCCACGATGGAGGCAATTTTTGGCGACTTTGAGGCTGCCTGTGACAGGCTGGAGAAAATGTCCAGGCTGTCAAGGGAGATCATCGAGGTTGTGTCTACGGCAGAGACCCAGCGCCAATGCGGCGACTATCAAGGTTCCATTGAAATGTACGAGAAGGCTTTTGAAATTTCGCCTCACTTCTCATCATGGATCAAAGTGTATTACACCTACGCTCTGCTGCAAAATGGCGATATTGAAGCCGCGAAAATATATGCCTTGGAGCAGTCAGCGAAGGAGCATTCCTACTCCAGGGGGAATGCGGCATTTTTTGCGCTGCTCGCCTACATCCATCACAAGGAGGGAGATGAGGAACTGGCGCAGGAGTACTTTGACAAGCAGAAGACGATGCAGAACAGGATGACCAAAGCGTCCATAGAATTCAGGGATTTCTCAACCGTCCGATCAAAGGTGTTCGTGAACGATTACGTCAAGGTGCTGCAATCCTTGGGAATGCCGGACCAGTGATCGGTTCCGGGGGCAGGTTTGGCCACAGATGGCGCGGATGGCCCTGATTGACGGGGATTGGTCAGCGGGTAGGGGGCAGGTTTGAAACCTGCCCTGCGAGGCGAGTGGCCTTGGGGGGATGAGGAGCCCGAAGGAGGATGGAGGGGGACGGTTTGGCCCCCAGAAATTCGCCTCAGGCGGCGTAGTAACCCGCCAGCCCCTTCATCACCTCGCTTTTATTGAACTCCGCGCCCATCCCCAACATCTGATCCGCAAAGCGGCTCACGATGTCCGTGACCGCCGACTGCGTGAGTTGGTTGAGAATGCCGATGCGGATCTGCGCCGGGTCCGAGAGGGTGTTCCAGATGCCAAACTCGTCCGCCCGGCACGCCGCCACCAGTTCCTTCTCCTTCCCGGTCAAGTTTCCAGTCAGGTTGAACACGACGAGGCTCGTCATGTTGGAAGTCACCGTGCAGCCCATCGCTTCGACGGCTTGGCGCAGTGCGGCTTCGTGGAAGGCGTAATCGGCGGCTTTTTTGGTGCGACCGTGCGCCAGCAGGATGCGCAGGGCTTCGTGAAACGCGGCGACGGAGTAGCACGAGTGGGTGCGGTGGTAGGTGGGCTGCGTGTCCTGCCCATTGATGATGCCCCAGTGCCGCGCCTCCAGAATGGGATGGTGCCCGTAAGTGCGGCACCCGCGCTGCTTGACCACCTCGATCGCCTCGTCCCGGAAGCTCACGGGGGCATAGGTCAACGGCAGGCAGAGGATGCCCTTCTGCGGACAGGATGCCCACGCGACCACGGCGGGGAAGTCGTCAATGTCGAAGTCCTCGATTCCCAAGCTGGAAACCGCATCCACCATGCCCAGCGCCCCGTGCTTGGCACAGGCGTCGTTGAAGCCCCGGATGTCGTTGATGCGGCCACTGCCGGTTTCCCAATGTGCCATGAACGCCCACATCGGCTGATGCTCCGCAAGGGCGGCGTCCACGATCTCCCCCGTGACGGATTCGCCGTGCGGCACGTTGACGATGGTGACGTTTGCGGGCTGGGGATTCAGGGAGTCGGCGGCGAGTTCTTCCTCGGTGGCCGCCTTCATGCGAATGGCGAGGCCATCAATCCCACTGAAGGTGCCGTTGACAAACACCACCACCTTGTCTCCGGGCAGGATCATGCTCAGCATGCAGTCGAGGCCGCTGAAGCCCGTGCCGGCGACCCCGAAGGTGTGGGCGTTCTTGGTGCCAAAGACGGTGCGCAGCATGTCCTTCGCTTCCAGCATGCCCCGCACCACGTCCTTTTGCATGTGATCCGCGACTCCGGTGCGGTACAGCCGCTCCAGGACACGCGGGTCGGTGTTGCCCGGCCCGGGTCCGGCGGCAAGGGTTTCCGGGATTTCAAGCGGGGGATAAGGGGCTGCCATTGTCTCTCCTCAATGAATGGATTGGGTGGTGTCGTGACGGACGGGGGGTGCGGCCTGCCATCAACCTCCGCCCCCCCGCCGTTCCGGAGAGTGCCGGAGTTTCTGTGAATTGACCAACAAAAGAATAACAAACCGGATTTCCAAAATAAAGCTTTATTTTTTCGGGGCAACCGATTATTCTTTTGCAGCTTTTTGGGAAAGCCTGAACCCCGACGCCCTTTGACGAGAGAGAGACGATGAGCCACACACGCTATGAACCCGCCCGGCAGCGCCTGCACCGCAGCGAACTGGCGGTTCCCGGTTCCAACCCCAACATGTTTGAGAAAGCCGCCAGCAGCGCGGCGGACTACGTTTTTCTGGACCTGGAGGACGCCGTCGCCCCGGCAGACAAGGTGCAGGCCCGCAAGAACATCATCGAGGCACTCAACGAGATTGACTGGCGGGGGCTGGGCAAGACCATCTCGGTGCGCATCAACGGCATTGACACGCACTACATGTACCGCGACGTGGTGGACATTGTGGAGCAGGCCGGGAAGCACCTCGACACCATCCTGATCCCCAAGGTCGGGGTTCCGGGAGACGTGTACATGGTGGACGCGATGGTCACGCAGATCGAGGAGGCGATGGGCCTGGAAAACCGCATCGGCATCGAGGCGCTGATCGAAACCACGCTGGGCATGGCAAACGTGGAGGCGATTGCCACCTCCAGCAAGCGCATGGAGGCGATGCACTTCGGAGTGGCGGACTACGCCGCAAGCTGCCGCGCCCGCACCGTGAACATCGGCGGACTCAACCCGGACTACCCCGGAGACCAGTGGCACGCCGCGCTGTCGCGCATGCTGGTCGCCTGCCGGGCTTACGGCCTGCGCCCGATTGACGGGCCGTTCGGCGACTTCAACGATCCGGACGGCTACCTGCTTGGGGCCAGACGCGCCGCCGCCCTCGGCTATGAGGGCAAGTGGGCGATTCACCCCTCGCAGATCGCGCTGGCGAACGAGGTGTTTTCTCCCCCTGCAGCGGAAGTGGACCGCGCCAAGCGCATCCTCGCCGCCCTTGAGGAAGCCGCCGCTGCCGGAAAGGGCGCGGCGCAACTGGACGGGCGCATGATTGACGCGGCCTCGGCCCGCATGGCGGAGAACGTCGTCAATCAGGATGCCGCCATTCAGACAAAACGGTGAGTCGCTGTTTA
>CAZQXS010000124.1:3991-10883 GCA_964597275.1 uncultured Pseudomonadota bacterium
AAACAACAGAAGGAGAGCAAATGGACATTCACGAATATCAGGCGAAGGCGCTGCTGGCGGACTACGGGATGCCCACCCCGCAAGGCGGGCTGGCGTACAGCCCGGAGCAAGCGGCGTATCGTGCCAAGGAGATCGGCGGGGAGAAGTGGGTGGTGAAGGCCCAAATCCACTCCGGCGCCCGTGGCAAGGCCGGGGGCATCAAGGTCTGCTCTAACGAGCATGAGGTCTGGGACGCCGCCGACGAACTGCTGGGCAAGCGCCTCGTCACCCACCAGACGGGGCCACGGGGCAAGGTCGTCTATCGGCTTTATGTGGAAGCCGCCACCTCGATTGCACGGGAAATCTACCTTGGGCTGGTGCTGGACCGCTCCTCGGAGCGCATCATGATCGTGGCCTCCGCATCCGGGGGCATGGAGATCGAGGAGATCGCCAAGGACAACCCGGACTCCATCGTGCGGGTCAACGTGGAGCCTGCGGCGGGGATCAAGGCCTTCCAAGCCCGCGAAATCGCCTTTGCGCTGGGGCTGGAAGCCAGCCAAGTCAGCCAGGCCGTCACGGTGATCAGCGCCTGCTACCGCGCCTTCCGGGACTTGGATGCAACGATGGTGGAGATCAACCCGCTGGTGGTGACCGAGGACGGTCGCCTGCTTGCGCTGGACGCGAAGATGGGCTTTGACGACAACGCCCTCTTCCGGAGGCAGCAGATCTCGGAGCTGCGCGACAAGTCGCAGGAAGACCCCCGCGAGATGCGGGCCGCCGACCGCGGCCTGAGCTACGTCGGACTGGACGGCAACATCGGCTGCATCATCAACGGTGCAGGGCTGGCGATGGCGACCATGGACATGATCAAGCACTCCGGCGGCGAACCCGCCAACTTCCTCGACATCGGCGGCGGCGCTTCTCCGGAACGAGTCACCAAGGCGTTCAACCTCGTGCTTTCCGACGAAAACGTGGAGGCGATCCTCGTGAACATCTTCGCCGGAATCAACCGCTGCGACTGGGTGGCCGAAGGGGTGGTGCTGGCCATGAAGAAGCTCAACGTGCAGGTTCCGGTGGTGGTGCGACTCTCTGGGACCAACGTCGAAGAAGGCCGCAAGATCATCGCCAACAGCGACGCCTCGCTGATCACCGCAGACACACTCGCTGAAGCCGCCGAAAAGTCGGTGGCGGCGGTCGCTCACTAAGGAGAATTGACATGAGTATTGTTGTTCATGCAGAAACCCCCGTGATCGTGCAGGGCTTCACCGGACGCATCGGCACGTTCCACGCGCAGGAGATGATTGACTACGGCACCAACGTGGTCGGCGGGGTCACGCCCGGCAAGGGAGGCACCGAGCATCTGAACCTCCCCGTGTTCGACACGGTGAAGTCCGCCGTCAGGGAGACCGGGGCCGAGGCGAGCATCGTCTTTGTGCCGCCCCCGTTTGCCGCCGACGCCATCATGGAAGCCGCCGACGCGGGAATCCGCCAGTGCGTCTGCATCACCGATGGCATTCCGGCGCAGGACATGATGCACGTCAAGCGCTACATGCAGCGCTACCGCGCCGAGAACCGCATGCAACTGATGGGACCGAACTGCGCAGGGGTGATCAGCCCCGGCCAGGCGATGATGGGCATCATGCCCGGCCACATCTACAAGCAGGGGCCGGTCGGCATCATCGGGCGCTCCGGAACCTTGGGCTACGAGGCCGCATCGCAGATGAAGGCGCTCGACATTGGTGTCAGCACCAGCGTCGGCATTGGCGGCGATCCCATCAACGGCAGTTCCTTCAAGGACCACCTGATGGCCTTTGAGCAGGACAAGGACACTAAGCTCGTGGTGATGATTGGGGAAATCGGAGGCCCGCAGGAAGCCGAAGCCGCCCACTACGCCCGCGATCACATGTTCAAGCCCGTGGTCGCGTACATTGCCGGGCTGACGGCTCCCAAGGGGCGGCGCATGGGTCACGCCGGGGCAATCGTTTCCTCTGCCGGAGAATCGGCGGCGGAGAAGGTGGAAATCCTCAAGGAGTGCGGGGTCACAGTGGTTGAGCGGCCCTCCGAGTTTGGCAACACCGTTGCCAAAATCCTCAACCGCTAGTCCGGTTGCGGCCATGCCGAACACCCTTGCCCGCTCCGGAGGCCCCCGGGCGAACCCGTACACCGAGGAAATCGCTGCGCTGCTGGCCGGCCTGCTGCGCGATGTGATCCTTGCGCGGGATCCCGGAGTGGAGCCGTACTTTGAGGCTTCCGCCACGCTGCCGGACCACGACCCAGAACTGCTGGTACGCTGTCTTCAGGCGCAGGGCATCTGGTTTCAGCTCGTCTCCATCGCGGAGGAAAACGCCGCCATGCGCCGCCGCCGGACCACCGAGACGGAGCAGGGACCGGAGCAGGTGCCCGGCACCTTCGCCCGTGTCATTTCCGAGGCGGCCAGCAGTGGGGTCAGCGCGGAAACGCTGCAAGCGTTGCTGGACACGTCCGCCATCCGTCCCACCATCACCGCCCACCCCACCGAGGCCAAGCGGGTCACGGCGCTGGAAATCCACCGCCGCATCTACCGGCTGCTGATGGAACTGGAGTCGCCCCGCTGGACTCCACGCGAGCGCGAAGGGCTGACCACCTCCCTGCGCAACGAGATTGACCTCTTGTGGCTGACGGGCGAGCTGCATTTGGAGAAACCCACGGTTTCGCAGGAAGTGGCGTGGGGGCTGCACTTTTTCAACGAAACGCTGTTTGAGCGTGTCCCGCAACTGCTGGACGACCTTGAATGGGCGTTGGGACAGTACTACCCGGACCATCCGTTCGACCTCCCCCCGTTCTTCCAGTTCGACTCCTGGATCGGCGGAGACCGCGACGGCAACCCCTTTGCCACCAACGCGGTCACGCACCAAACCCTGCGGGACAACAGCCGGGCCTGCCTGCTGCACTACCGCGAACGCCTGCTGGCCATGCTGGCCAAGCTCAGCATTGCCGCCCACGCCGTGAAACTCCCGGAAACCTTTCACGCCGCGCTGGACCGCGAGCTTCTGGCCAGCGGCTCCGCCGAGGCCATCCAGCAACGCAACCCCGGCGAGGCGTTCCGGCAGTACGCGGCCTGCATGCTCCGGAAGCTCGACCGCACCCTTGAGGGCATGGACAACCAAGCCGAGGCGTTGCCCTCCCAAGGCTACGCAAGTGCGGATTTGCTGATCAGCGACTTGCGCATCATGGAGGCCGGACTGCGGGATGTCGGCAGCGAACCCTTGGCCAAGTCATGGGTCACGCCCTTCCGGCGGGCAGTGGAGACCTTTCGGTTCCGCACCGCCAGTCTGGACTTGCGGCAGAACACGACCGTGACCACCCGCACCTTGCAGGTGCTTTGGCCGCAACGCACGGGCCAGCCGGAGCAAGAAGTCCCGGCCTTGGAAAGCAAGGAGTGGCGCAAGTGGCTGCTCGATGAACTGGCCCAACCCCTTGAGGATTTGCCGACCTTTGCAGAGTTGTCCGATGAAGCCTCTGCCATGCTGGGCCTGCTGGAGTTGGTACGCGACGACCGCAAGGTCTTTGACCGCGAGGCCTTTGGGGTGTTCGTCCTCAGCATGACCCGCTCCGTGGAGGATCTCCTCGGCGTTTACCTGCTGGCCAAGTACGCCGGGCTGTTCGCGGACAGCAGCGGGGTGGAGAACTGCACACTGATGGTGGTTCCGCTCTTTGAGACCATCGAGGACTTGCAGGCAGCTCCGGCCATCATGCAGGAACTGCTGGCCGTTCCCATGATCCGCCGCACCATCCGCGACCTTGGCGGCGTGCAGGAGGTGATGATCGGCTATTCGGACTCCAACAAGGACGGGGGCTTTCTCACCTCCAACTGGGAGACCAGCAAGGCCCAAGTCCGACTCACGCAAGTCGGCAAGAAAAGCGGCATCCCGGTTTCGTTCTTCCACGGACGCGGCGGTTCGGTCAGCCGTGGAGGCGCGCCGACCGAACATGCCATCCGCGCCCAACCCGCCGGATCGGTGGGAGGCCGCATGCGCCTCACCGAGCAGGGCGAAGTCGTTTCGTCCAAATACGCCAACCGGGGCACGGCGCAGTACCAGATGGAACTGCTGGCGGCAACCGTGTTTGAACACACCCTCAAATCCGGGCGCACTCAGGAATTCACCGCCGATCCCGAATTTGACGAGGCGCTGGAGGCCATGTCCGGCACCGCTCATGCCGCCTACCGAAAGCTCGCCGAACACCCCGGACTGATCACCTACTACAACGAAGCCAGCCCCGTTGAGGAACTGGTGCTGCTCAACATCGGCTCGCGTCCGGCGCGACGCTTTGGCGCGTCTTCCCTGGACGACCTCCGGGCGATTCCGTGGGTGTTCGCCTGGAGCCAGAACCGCCACATGGTGCCGGGCTGGTACGGGGTCGGCACCGGGATTTCGAGCTTCCTCAGCGTGCGTGGCCAAGACGGGGAAGCCCTTCTGAAGCGGATGTTCGAGGAATCCCCGCTCTTCCGGCTGATCGTCAACGAGGTCGAGAAGACGCTGGCGCGGGTGAATCTCGACATCGCCCGCGAGTTCGCCAGCCTTGTGCCGGACGAGCAAACCCGCGAGGAAATCTTTGCGCTGGTGGAAAGCGAGTACCAACTCACGGTCGAGATGATCAAGCACCTCTCCGGAGCCGAAAAGCTGGCGACCCGCTTTGAGCTGCTCAGCCCACAGCTCGAACGCCGCCTGCCCACTATTGATCAGGTCAGCCGCCAGCAGGTCAACCTCATCCGCCGCTTCCGCTCCGCCAAAGCCGACTCCGCCGACCAGCCGGACCTCGCCCCCCTGCTCCACTCCATCAACTGCATCGCCGCCGGACTCGGCTGGACGGGCTGAGTCTCGCTCCTGCTACGGGAATCTGTAGGAGCGGGGTCTCATGTACGCGACCCCCGTCCTTTGCGGACCCCTCTCCGCCCTTGTGGTTGTTTCTCCAAGCGAAACCAAGTATGATTTGGGAGAATTGCTCTCCCAAACGCGAGGAATCATGTCTGCACAGCCACAGCCCTACCTGACGCCACAAGAGTACCTAGCCTTTGAACGCCAAGCGGACTTCAAGACCGAGTACTTCCAAGGCGAGACCTTTGCGATGGCAGGGACCAGCCACCAAACAAGCTCATGAGCCGCGCCTTTCGACAATCCTCCACCGAGCAAAACACCCTCTACCCCCGGTTGCTGGGCACCCACGGAGCCGTCACCAGCGAACACTACCTGGCGACTCAAGCCGGAGCCGACCTGCTCAAGGCCGGGGGCAATGCCGTGGACGCAGCGGTGGGCGCGACCTTGGTGGAGGGCGTGGTCAATCCGCAGATGTACACCCTCGGCGGCGAATGCCCCATGCTGATCTGCATGGCGGAAACCGGGAAGGTGGTCTCGGTCAACGGCAACACCGCCGCACCGGAACGCGCCACACCGGACGCCTACCGCCAGCGTGGGCTGTCCGACGTTCCAGAAGCGGGTATTCTTTCCGCAGGAGTGCCTGCCGCGCTTGGGGCGTTGCTGACGGCCCTGCGAGAGTTCGGACGGCTTTCCTTTGCCGAAGTGGTTGCTCCCGCATTCGACTTGGTCCGGAACGGCTTTCCGGTCCATGAAGGACTGTATGTCCAGGAGCGCTACGGCATTCGTGACTTGGCCGAATGTTTCAAAAGCGAATGGCCCGGAAGTGCCGGGGTTTACCTGCCCGGTGGCATTGTTCCCGAAGTGGGCGCGGTCATTCGCAACCCCGCGCTTGCCGATCTCTTTGATCACCTCAAGGCCGCAGAAAGTCGTCAGCCCGGAAGTCGGGAAGCGGGGGTGCAAGCGGCGCTGGAGGCGTTTTACCAAGGCGATCCGGCCTCCGAAATCGCACGGTTTTCTGAAGAACGCGACGGCCTGCTCGCCCGTTCCGACTGCGAGCAATTCGAGACATTTCTGGAGGAACCCGCCTCGCTCGATTTTGCCGACACGACCGTGTTCAAGTGCGGCCCGTGGAATCAGGGTCCGGTGCTGTTGCAAGCCTTGGCGATTCTGGAGAATTTCGACTTGCGCGGCATGGGGCACAACAGCGCGGAGTACCTGCACTGGATGACCGAGGCGATCAAGCTGGCCTTTGCCGACCGCGAGCAGTTTTACGGCGATCCCCGGCAGGTGGACGTGCCGCTGACAGGCTTACTCTCGAAGGAGTACGGACGGTTGCGGGCCGTACTGGTTGATCCGGAACAAGCCAACCCGGAAATGCGTCCGGGCGACCCGCGCAAGCTCCAAGCTCTGCTTCCGACGGAAGAGCGCCTCGGCGGCGCATCGTGGGGACCGGGAACCGTGCATGTGGACGTGGTGGACGGCGAGGGCAACTTTGCGGCCTTCACTCCCAGCGGGGGCTGGATCAAGTCCAACGAGGTGGTCCCGGCGTTGGGCTTTCCGCTCGGCAACCGCCTGATGACCTTCTACCTTGGCCCGGACCATCATCCCAACGTCGTTGCCCCCTTCAAACGCCCCCGCACCACCATCAGCCCCTCGCTGGCCTTCCGCAACGGCCAGCCGTGGATGGCGTGGGGCAGCATGGGCGGCGACCAGCAGGACCAGTGGCAGCTCCAGTTCTTCCTCAACCGCGCCGTCTTCGGCATGACCGTGCAGCAGGCCATCGAAGCCCCCAAGTTCAGCAGCGAGAACTTTCCGGGCTTTTTCGCCCCGCACGACCGCTTTCCCAACCGCCTTCGTGTGGAGCCGCGCATTCCCAAAGCCGTCCAAGAGAATTTGGAAGCTCGTGGGCACGAAATCGCTGTGGGCGCGGACTGGTCGGAAGGCTACCTGCTCGCCATCGAACGCCACCCCGAAACCGGAGTCCTCGAAGCTGGATGCGATCCCCGTGGCACCAAGGGCGAGGTCTTCCCCGCCTTTGCGCTGTGTTGGTGATCCGG
>CAZQXS010000125.1:0-10832 GCA_964597275.1 uncultured Pseudomonadota bacterium
GGGCTGAGCTTGTCGAAGCCCAATTTCGCATCCTTCGACAAGCTCAGGACGAACGAAATTGAGAACCTCTCAATCGAACTGACTCTCCTGCTTGCCGGGTGCGCGGTTCCGGAATGTTCAGTTCGCCGGAGCTTTCAGTGTCTTGATGTAGCTGATCAAGTCCCAGCGCTGCTCTTCGGTGAGGATCACGCCCCACGGCGGCATGTCGGTGCGCCCGTTGGTGATGAACCAGAACAGGTAGCCGTCCGCTTCCGGGCCTGCGTTGTTCCACGCCCAAAGCTGCCGGGGCCACGTCGTGAAGCCGTGGGCCACGGTGCCGTAACCGTTGCCGTTGAGTCCGTGACACTTGGCGCAGTTCTGCTCGAAGAGGGGCTTGCCGCGACTCGCGGACGCCGCCTTGTCGGTCAGCGGATTCTTGAGCTGCGGAAAGGCCTCTCCGGTCGGCCCCAGCTTGGTGATCGCCTTGATCTCCTCCTCGGTCAGCGGGGCATTGGCCTGCAACGGCCCGTGATGCACCTTGTACTCATGCCCGGCGGGGTCTTCGATTTCGCCAATGGCTTCCTCGATGGCTTCTGGAGAAACCGCTGCCGAATCGAATTCGACCGTCAGCACGGGCCAGCCGCTGTCTGTGGTTTTCAGGTCCAAGCCCCGCACTTTCACGGCCAGTTTCTTCTCCAGCCCGGCAATCAGCGCCTTCGGGCTTGCCGGGGTGATCAGCCCCTCAATTTTGAAATCCGCCGTTGTGGTCGCGGCCCAGAGCGGGACGCTACTCACGCAGAGCGCCATGAAGCCCAGAACGGACCAGCGAAAGATCGTCTTCATTCTCAAAACCTCAACAATAATTTGGTTAATGGATGCACTTGCGATTAGCTGAACTTCACCTTTTTGGAAGCCTCCCACTGCTTGCCGTGGTTGTCAATGAAGACCACCTTGATTGGCGCCTCCTTGACCGCCTTGAGCTTGAAGCTGAAGAGCGGGTCGTCGGCAATCGCCGAGGACATGCTGAAGCGCGTCACCAGCTCCTCGTCGTAATACACCAGCATGTTCCGGATGAAGGTCACCGGAATCGCCCGGTTGAAGATCGGTTCGGATTCCGTGTCCGCCTGCCCCAGTCCCGTGAAGGAGGGGTGGTTGAACTTCACCTTCACCTTGAACACCTGATCCTGTTTGATCCGTCTCGCCATCCGCAGTCGTGGCGGTCTGATTTTCTCAGCCATTTGCTTCTCCTGTCAAAGGTTATTTAAAGCGGCTACTCAAATTGATGCGCTCATCCAATTTAGAGGTGATGGGGGAGTTCGCCTTGAGGTGGGCGATCAGTTCCTGAACAAACACCTTGCCCGTATCCTGTACACGCATCGCTCCAAATAATGGATTGTTCTGAAAACGCGTGTGTGCCGAGGCAATCGTGTACTCCCGCTCCAGATCGAGCGGTTCTCCTCCCACTGTCATGGAAACTATTCTCTCACTTCCTTTGTTACGTAACTGACAAACCAGTTGCATACCTGAGAAGCGAATCATGTCACCACCGACGCGGACATAAGGATCCCAACTTGTCACACCTTCAAGAATATTCTCGAGAAGGTTTTTGAGTTCCTTCCCAAGCATGGAATAGGTGATGATGCGTCCGTCCGTGGGAATGATGTTGTACACATCCTCCGCCGTGACGGATCCGGGCATCAGCGTTGCGCCGTAGCGCCACGCCGGGAAAAAAGCCACGTCGGTCTGCGCGATTTTCCGCATCGCGTCCGTGAGCATGTTCCCCATCGTGCTTTGCCAGTAGTCGCGGCGGTTGAGCATGACCTCGGTGTGCCCGATGACCTCGCTCAGCTTTTCCTGATGCGGGCGGTACGCCGCCTCAATCAACTTGGCAACTTCCGGATCGGGCGGAACCTGACTCTGCTTCACCTTGATGAGGCGGTAGTCGAAGTCCACAACCTGCTTGTCCCGGACCTCCACATCCAGACTGACGACGTACTTTCCGTGGGCGCCCCCCTGAAAAATGATGGTGTCGTTCCAGACCACCGGGTCAAAGATTTCGTCGTGGGTGTGGCCGCTGAGGTACACGTCAATCCCGTCCACCCGCCGAGCGAACTTCTGGTCCAGCCCATAGCCCCCGTGAGAGACGAAGACAATGAGGTCTGGATCCTCGGTTTCCCGGATTTCCTCCAGCAGCTCCCGCGCTTCGTTTTCCTTGATCCCGAACTTGTACCACTTGGCCGCGCCCGCAATCGCAGACGTCAACGTCGTCCACGGGTAGGTGAGTCCCACCAAGGCCACTTTCACGTCCCCCACCTGCCGGATGATGTACGGGTCCAGCACCGGCTCGTCCCACTCGCTGTCGGTCAGGTTGTAGGCGATCACCGGGAATTCGGCCAAGTCAATGAGGTCGAGCAGTTGATCCTTGGAGTACATGAACTCCCAGTTTCCGGGGGCCATCGCGTCATAGCCAATGGCGTTCATGACCTTCACCATCGAAACGCCCTTGTCGAACACCGAAATCCCGGCCCCGTGCCAAGTGTCCCCAGCGTCCAGCACAAGCGCCTTGCCCGCTTTTTCGGCACGCAGCCGCTTGATCATCGTGGCCACATGCGCCATGCCGCCGATCTTGCCCTCCAGTTCCGCCTTGTTGACGTAGTCGCCCTCGCGGGATTGCGGACCCCACGGCTTGATTTCGTCAAGATAGCGGTAGTAGAGCGGCTTCAGGTAGGAGTGCAGATCGTTGGTCGTAATGAACCGGATCTGCTTGGTTTCCGCAGCCAGCAATGGCTGGAAGCCCAAGCCCCAAACCAGCAGCGCGGTGGCCAGCCCTCGCCAAATCGGAAGCCTCCGGAGGATGCGCCTCATGGTCTCAGCACCCTCCTGCTGCCACCTTGACGGACTTGCTGACCACCCACTTGCCGTGCTGGCTGCACTCTGCCACCACCCAGACCTGACCCTCGCCTCCGGCCAAGCGGATTTGGGTGCCAATGTAGGCTTCCCCGCTGAGGGGCGTGAAAAAGCACTGCCCCTTGATCACCACCGGATCGGAGAAATTCAGAATCTGGATGCTCTTGATGTAGTGGTCAGCCTCCATCGGGTGGTCCATCGCAACGATGATTGAAGCCTGAGTGCCGTCTTCGACCACGGGCGGCAGGGTCACTTTGGGAATATGAATCCGTTCCAGATCGGTCAGGTTTTCCGGATCTTTCGCTGACTGGAACACCCCGCCCTGCGCGTCAAACCAAGAGGTTGCTGGAAGCAGTGAAATCGCGGCGCCTCCAACCGCCACCGTGCGCACGAACTGCCGTCGTGTCACCTCGTTACATAAATGCATTGTGCCTCTCTGAAGTGAGGGGCGGACCAAGCCGCCCCTTGATAATGTTACAGCACCTTCTTGAGTGCTTCAGGACTGGGAACCCAGCGGACTCCGTTGTTCTGAATGCCCGAAGCCAGTTCGGTGGTGATCACGTCCCAATCCGCCGGATTGGCCGAAGAGGTGTCAATCAGCGTCGCCACGTCTTCCTTCTTGGTGGAAACCACCGCTGCCGTGCCATCAGGATTGAAGGCGACATTGTGCGGTCCCAGCCCCGTGATGATGTCCTTGACCTTCACGTCGTTCTGCGTGTCAATGATTGAGACGGTTTCCGACTTGCCGGACTCGTTGGTGAACAAGCCATAGCGTGTGTTGGCCGGGTTCAGGTAGAGCCGATTGGCGTTCGGACCCGTCTCGATCGTGGTCATCAACTCCAGCTTCGCCATGTCGAGGACTCCGACCGCATTGGCCTTGCGCAGGCCTGCGTAGCACTTGGAGCCGTCCGGCAGGCAGGTGAAGTTGCCGCCACCGCCCGGAACCTTGATGGACTTGACCTGATCGCCCGTGGCCGTGTCAAACAGCACCACCGCGCCCTTGGCTCCGACCATGAAGTACTTGCCGTCCGGGGTCATGCCTCCGGCGCGTCCGCCCTTGATGGGCACCATCTTGATCTCCTTGCGGGTTTTCACGTCCACAATCGAGATCCCCTTCGGCTCCTGCTGGCAGGTCGTGAAGATCTTGGAGTCGTCCAGCGTGAACATCGCGTCCCGCGCTCCGGGGCAGCTCAGTTCGATGATGTCCACCGGACGCCGGGTGGCCGTGCTGAGCAGGGTCAGGTAGCCCTTCTTCTTGTCGAGAATGTTCCCGACCACCGCCAGCGGCTGGGTGTAGGCAAAGCCCACGTGCAGCGGCGCAACCACGGTCTTGCCGTTCATGCTCAGGCGGAACGTGTCCACCACTTCCTGCGTGCTCAGGTCAATCGTCCAGAAGACGTCCTTCTCGTACCGCTGGGAGGACCACGCATAACGCGCTCCCGGAATCACGAAGATGTGATGGTTCCCGCCCGGCTTAAAGCTGGTGCCCTCCGGGTCCATCATCTTGATTTTCTTGATCGTCTCGCCCTTGTTGTAGTCCACCACCGAAACCGTCGGCTCCCCCTGATTGTCGATCAGGAAGTTTCCGTCCATGCCCTTGACGGCGTGCCAGTCGGAGCGGATGGTGTTCTGGGGGTCAAGGAACACGAGGGATTGGTACTCCTCCGTGCTCATGCCCTCGGTGGGCGCACCGAACTTGGTGCCCTTGGACGCTGGTTTGGATTGCATCAGCGTGCAACCCATGATCAGCCCGCCCATCACGGCAATGGCTGTAAAAAAAATCAGCTTGGTTCTCATAACTCTCTCCAGATGTGAATTGATGTTGTGTCCTGCCTGCAATCCCCCATTGGACACAGGCAAGGCTGCGCAGTAAAGCCCGCAAATGAAACCTTGAAAATCATTGATGTCAGGCATCCTCCGTTACAGGTTGATAAAAAGCTGCCCCCCGAAGAACCCCAGAAGGCTTCGGCCATTTGGCTTCGGTGACGGCTCAGACCACCACCAGCTTCTTGTGGACCTCGTTCCAGACCGCAATCAGGTACCAGACCATCATCAGAAGAATGACCGCAATCAGGCCAAGTTTCCAGCCGATAAGGTCGGGCAGGAAGACCGACTCCCCCAGCTTGCTTCCCCAGCCGCTCTCTTCCAGCCATTCCCGGAAGAGCGATCCGCTGAGCGCAAAACCCACCAGCGTGCCCCAGAGCTTCACCTGCCCCTCGCCTGCTCGCCAGAGCGAGCTGGTGCCGCACCCTCCGGCGAGCGACATGCCCACGCCGAAAACCGCCCCGCCGATCAGACTGCCCGCCCAGAATCCGGGGGAGACGAACACGTCCCAGTCCTTCAGGTCGGTCCACTTGAGGATGCTGAAGCCGATCGCGCTGATGGCCACGGCCATCGCCACGGCGCGGGTGGCCTCGGCGTCTCCGGTCATGAACGGTTCCCGGAAGGCCCGCACGAAGCAGAAGCGCGTGCGCTGCATCATGATCCCGATCAGCAGGCCAAAGAGCAAGAACCCACCCCGCGTGGAGTAGTCCAACTCATCATAGGTAAAGACCAGCACAAGGCCCAGCACCAGCACCAGCCCGCCCCAGAACGGTTGTCGGCGCTTGCCGTCGCCCTCGGGTTTTGGCGCGACTTTCGAGGCCACGGGTTCGAGGTAGGTGATCTCCCAAACCAATAGCTTCAGCCCCACAAACGCACCGATCAGCAAGCCGAGCATCATCGCCGGACCTGCCAGTGAGAGCGCGCTGGTCGCGCTGAAGAAGCCTCCGATGTTGCAGCCAAAGGACATCGCCGAGCCAATTCCCATCAAAATGCCGCCCAACAAGCCCTTGAGCATTTCCCGGCCCGGTGCCATCTGAACCTGAAACTGACTCGCCAGCAACGCCGAAGCACACGCGCCCACGACGATTCCAAAATTCAGAATCGAGGTGGAGAAGAGATGCGGGGCGATGATGGTCATGTCCGACACCCCAATGGTGTTGAAAAACCAGTTCCCCCAGTTGCGGATGCCGCTCGCCGAACTCCACGGGCGTTCGTAGGCAAACATGAAGACGTTGACCAAGCCGAACAGAATGCCCCCCAGCCAGACGGGCCATTGCTGGCCAAACAGCCGCCCATAACCGTTGCGGAACGCCTCACCTACGCTTTCTGGTTCTTCTCTCATTGCTTCCTTCTTGTCGCAGTTCCTTCAGTTCAACACTTCCTCGGCAGCAGCTTCAGCCACCGACCGATTTTCAAGGTCCATCGCCTCACAAACGTAGTCAATCAGGTCGCGGACCACCATTTCGTCCTCGTGTCCGGAGGTTTTCACGGCATCGGAGTACATGCTCATGTCCTTGGGACAGGCCACGGTGAAGTGATCCACCCGGACCCCAAGCGCCTCCTCAATTCGGTTTTCGCTGGGGCGCTGCTGCATGTCCTCATGCTCCTTCTTCCAGACTTGGCCGCCACCGGCTCCGCAACAGAAGGAGTTACTGCGGTTGCGCGGCATTTCCACCAGTTCCACCCCGCAGCGCTGCATGACTTCACGAGGATCGTCAAACACGCCGTTGTAGCGTCCCAAGTAGCAGGGATCGTGGTAGGTCGCCCGGAGGTTGAGCGGCTTCCTGACCTCGATTCTGCCATCCCGGAGCAGTTCCAGCAGAAGCGTGGAGTAGTGCTTCACCCGATAGTTTCCTCCCCGCGAAGGGTACTCGTTGCGCAGGGCGTTGAAGGTGTGGGGGTCGGTGGTGAGGATTTGCTCAAATTCGCACTCTTCGAGCAGCTTGATGTTGTCCTCGGCAAGGGCGTCGAACAGCCCTTCCTCGCCAACGCGGCGGGCATCGTTTCCGGCGGATTTCTCGCCCTTCATCACGATTCCGAAATCCACCCCGGCGGCGTTCAGCACACGGGCGACCTTGCGGGTGGTTTCCACGCAGTTCTGGTTGAAGGAGGCGAAATCGCCAACGTACCACAAATACTCCACGGGTTCCTTGCTGGCGTCCTTGATCGGGAAGTCCAGTTCCTTCGTCCAGCGGGTGCGCTTGCGGGCGGACTCTCCAAAGGAGTTGCCCTGCTCGTCCAGACTGCGCAACGCCTCGGCCAGTTCGTCCGGCATCTGTGCGTTGAAGACCTGCCGCCTGCGGATTTCCAGAATGTCCAGCATCGGCTCGTTGCCCACCGGACAAACCTCCACACACGCCATGCAGGTGGTGCAGGACCAAACCGCGTCCTCAGAAATCACCGTGTCCAGCAGCGGGGCGGGCGTGGTTCCGGAGGCAAGGTCGCGGGAGTTCTGGTTGAGGTAGTAGCGCTTGTTGATCTCCAGCGCGGAAGGACTCAGGGGAGTCCCGGAGTTGTGTGCCGGACAGACCTCGTGGCAGCGCGTGCACATGATGCACGCATAAGAATCCAGCACCTGCTTCCACGGCAAATCCGTCAGCGTCTCGGCTCCCGGATTGGCGGCATCCGGCGGCGGGGTCATGTGGCCCTGCGGTTCCCGGTTTTCAAAGGCGAGGTTCAGCGGGGCAATCATCAGGTGGATGTGCTTGCTGCGCGGAAAGTAGGGCAGGAACAACACGATCAGCCCCATCGCCAGCCACCAAGTGACGTGGATCCCAACTTCCAGCCCGGACCACCCGTAAAACAGCGGAGCCAGCAAACTGGCGGTCGGTAGCGACCATTCCGCCTGTTGCCGCTCCGCAAGGTGGAAGGCGGTTCCCAACCAGCGCGACCCCACATGCAGGATGATGAAAATGCCCACCACCAGCGAATCCTTGCGGATGCCCCCGGATTGCACCGCCGGATTCAACAGCACGTTCTGGTTGAACTCAAACACCTTGGGCTTGCCCACAAAACGGCGGATCAGGAAATAGACAATCCCAACCAGCACCAACACGCTGAACAAATCCGAAAACAGATTGAAGGCCAACGCCACCGGATTCGCGCTGCCAATCGTCGTCCAGCCCTCGACGTAGGCTTCCAGCACGTCATTGACGTTGACGAGCAGATAGAAGCTGAAGCCGAAGAAAATGAAGGCGTGGAAAAAGCTGGCCACCGGACGCGCCTTGAAGAGCGGCTTTTGCAGCCCCACGTCAATGAGCGCCTTGAGCAGGCGCTGCGGAAAATCATCCGTCCGGGCGGCAGGCTGTCCTGCCCGCACCACCGTGGCGATGCGGCGGAAGCCCTGTGCGGCCAGTGTCCCGCAAATCAGGACCAGCAACAGAAAGACGAGTTGTTCTGCCGAACTAAGCATGAGTGTCTCGTGTTCCGGAAACGTTAGCCGAGGCTTTCCGTGAGTTCCTCACAGATGTCGAACAAGTCCTCGGTCATGCCGTAGTGCGCCACATCGAAGATGGGGGCGTGCTTGTCCGTATTGATGGCAATGATCGTGGACGAACTCTTCATCCCCTCCAAGTGTTCGGGCGCACCAGAAATCCCCAGCGCAATGTACACCTTCGGAGTCACCTTGAGTCCGGATTTCCCGACTTGGCAGGACTTAGGCATCCAGCCTGCGTCCACAATCGGGCGCGAGCAGGCGATGTCGGCGTTGAGGGTTTCGGCCAGTTCTTGCGCAACCTCGATGTCGTCCTTGCTGCCAATGCCCCGACCCACGGCCACGAGGATGTCGCTTTGGGTGATGTCCACGTCGGCGGCTTCCGGCTCGATCAATTGCTGGAACTGCACCCGCCCGGAGCCGAACTCTCCGGCCACTTCCTCCACGGCAGGCGAGCCGTCGCCTCGTCCTGCATCGGCGCTGAAGGCCCCGGCGAGGACCAACGCCACCGCCGTGGCGGCTTGCGTCGTCGTGTTCATCTTGCCGCCGTACATTTGGCTGGTCAGGGCATAGCCGCCGCCCTCGGACTCGATTCCGGAGCAGTACGCGACCACGGGCAAATTCAGGGCGGTACCCACCACCGGGCCGATGTCCATGCCCATCGAAGTCGAACCCACCAACACCAGCGAAGGCGATTCAGACTGCACCACTGCCTTGGCGGCGGCGGCGTAGGCTTCCGGGTTGAAATCGTCGCCAGCCCCAACACTGACCACGCGGTCAGCCGCCCCAAGCTCTGCCGCCTTGTTCTTCATCGCTCCATACACCAGCGCGGAGCAGCGTCCGCCGTTGGCGAGTTCTTTGGCCTTGCCCAGCATCTCGAAGGTGATGTCCTGAAACTCGCCCTGCATGTGTTCGGTGATCACCAATACGTCACCCATGATTCTCTTTCCTGTCTGTGATTTTGGAATGTGGCTCAGGCCACGCCTTTTTCCTGAAGCACCTCGATGAGGTCTTCCACCGAGCCGAGCATTTTTGCGCCGGAGCCTTTTTCCGGGGGGGACATCGCGCTCACCTCGCTGCCCGCTCCGTCGCCAAGCGATGCGATGGCGACCTCTTCAATCGAAGCCGACTGCTGAATCTGTCGGACCTTGCTGACGGGCGCGTAGCGCGGAGTTTGACGAGCCGCCTGAATGCCCAGCACGGCGGGCAGTTGCACGGCGAATTCTCCGGTCAAGCCGCCGAAGTATTCCTTGTGGACTGAGGCATTGCCACCCTGAATCTCCACCCGTGTGACCACGCTCACACAAGGCACGTCAAGCAGGGTGGAAAGGATCGGCCCCATTTGGCCGTCGCGGTCGTCCACCGACTGCACTCCGGTCAGAATCAGGTCGTAGTCGCCGCCGAGAACTCCGGCAAAGGCTTGCGCGAACTGATGGCTGTCGGAAGGCTCCCCGCCCGTGAGCTTGACCACTCGGTCGGCTCCCTTGGCCATGGCACTGAAGAGCATCTTGTCGGTGTCCTCTCCGTCCACCGCGATGGCGACCACCTCGTCGACCTGCCCCGCTTCCTTGAGGCAGACTGCTTCCTCCAGCGCGTGTTCGTCGTATTCGTTGAGCCGAAACTTCAGGTACTCCGTGTCGAGTGCTTTTCCGGAGTCATCCACCTCCAGTTCTTCCGAAAGGTCCGGAACCTGTTTCAGGGCCACGGCAATTTTCATCGTTCTCCTTGCATCAATTCTTGTGAAACGGTAAATGCGATTCGCGGGCATAGCCCGCTCCTACAAACCAAGGGTTTGGGTGAGATAAAACGCTCAGGCGTCCTGTTCGATCTCCACCCAGAGTTCCTCGTTTTCTGCAAACGCCGGATAGGTTTTCAGGGGGTAGTCCGCCGGGCCACGCAGGCGTTCGCCTGAACAGACCTGAAAGCGGCTTCCGTGTTCCGGGCAGGTGACGACTCCGGCCTCTGCGTCAAACTCCCCATCGGCCAGCGAAAACCCCGCATGGGGGCAAACGTCCCGAACCGCACAGAGCCGACCACCCGTGCGAAACACTGCAATCGGATCCTCCGGAGAGTCCGGCAGGCGACCCACCAATCCATCTCCCGGATTGATCACGGGCTTGGCCTGCAAGCGCAGCTTCTGCTTCGTCAGCGTTTGGCCCTGTTTCAGCCCCTTCAGTTTTTCCCGCAACAACCGGGGCAAGGCACCGTGGTTGGCCACCAAGTCCGCTCCTGCGCTTTCGGCGGCGATCCAGCGTTCGCGGTCCAGTTCCCGAACCGACAGGGCCACGAAGCACTGCGGCCAGCGCGATTTCCACTCCGCTACCCGCTGGAGCGTGTCTGGATGCTCCAGTTCGGCGACAATCAGGCGCGGTTCCGGCCCCTCGTCCGGTGGCAGTGTATCTTCAAACGCAAGGCCCAACAGCCCCGCCTGACGGTGCAGGTGCTTGCGGAGGATGGGGCTTTCAACCAGCCGAACCAGCACGGGCACTTATTCCGACGCGCCTCCCATGCAGTGGTCGAGGATTTCCGCAATGTCCCGGACCTCCAGTTGCCCTTCGTGGTTGGTGGACTTGACCGCGTCCTCAAAGCGCGAAACCTCGTAAGGGCAGCAGACCACCAGCACTTCCGCTCCAAGTTCCACCGCTTCCCGGACCCGATTTTCCGAAAGCCGCTCGCTGGTGTGATCCGC
>CAZQXS010000126.1:0-10645 GCA_964597275.1 uncultured Pseudomonadota bacterium
TCCGCCCCACACTACTCCGATTTCAGGGAATGTCAAGAAAAAATTTGCGGCACGGTGCTTTTTTCGCAAGGCTCAGCGAAAAACCTGCTCGTGCATGCGGGTGGCGTAGCGGTCGGTCATGCCGGAGAGGTAGTCGCAGATCACGCGATGCCGGCCCGTGTCGTCGTCCGCCGTCTGCCACGCCTGCCAGAAGGCGGCAGGGAGGTGGGTTGCAGGATCGGAGCAGTAGGCGGCAAACAGCGCCCGCAGCATCTGCTGGCCCTCGAAGGTGCCGGACTGCACGGGCGGCTGGTCAATCACCTGCTCAAAGACGAGCGACTTGAGGGCGTTCAGGAAGTGCTGGGCCTCGGGGTGCAGGAGGGCTTGCCACGACAGCAGGGGGTGCTGGAAGTCCGGGGTGGTGTCCAGCGAGACGGAGTGGATCAGCAGGTGGACCATCAGGCCGATGGCTTGTTTGCGCTGGTGGCCTTCTGCGCCAAAGACCAAATCGCGAAGTTCGCCGGACGAGGTGCCAAAGGCATGAAGCCACGTCAAATCGCAGCGTTCCTCAAGCCAAGCCCACTGTTCCGGATGCAGCAGCCCTTGCGCCACTGCGTCCTCAAAATCATGAACGCCGTAGCCGATGTCATCGGCAATTTCCATCAAGGACGTGTCCAGCGTCTTGTGCAAGGTGCGCCCGTGCTGATCGGGTTGCGGGGGCGTGAATTTCAGAAAATGCTCACGATCCTCGGCTTCCAGCGGCTCCAGCAGCCATTCGACAATCTCGGCTTCGGTGTCCAAGTAGCCCTTGGGAGGCTGCCACTCTTGGCGGCGAATGCGCTCTGACGCTTCCGGAAACTCAGGAAGCCGGGTGCGCTGGAGCTGGGAGAGGGGGGCGGGGTACTTGAGGAGGCCGAGCAGGGTGCGGCGCGTGAGGTTGAGGCCGTGTCCGGGCGTGTGGGATTCGAGCCGGCAGAGCAACCGCAGCGACTGGCCGTTGCCCTCAAAGCCGCCGTGGCCGGACAGCAGGCAGTGCAGCGCGACTTCTCCGGAGTGCCCAAAGGGCGGATGCCCCAAGTCGTGGGCAAACCCGATGGTTTCGATCAGTTCCAGGCTGGGGAGCAATTCCTGCTGCTCCGGATGCTGCTGCCTGAGCCACAGCACCAGCCCACGTCCGATCTGGGCGACCTCCATCGAGTGGGTCAAGCGAGTGCGGAAGAAGTCGCTCTCGTCCACGCCGTGGATTTGGGTCTTGGCTTGCAGCCGCCGGAAGGCGGCGGAGTGGATGATGCGGGAGCGGTCGCGCTCAAAGGCGGGACGCGGGTCGTCCGGACGGTTGGGGGCGTCCGGGCTGCGCCGCGCTTGCCACGGGTCCACCTTCGTCAGTGCAGGGAGGTGTGCCAGAAGAACTCCAGGAACCTGGAGTCAATTTCTGCGGCATCCATTTTTTGGGCGCATTCGAGGATTTCGCGGTCGTTCTCGTCACGGACCGCCTCCACCATTTTCAGCATGGCCTCCAACTGGTCCAGCGACACCCCCAGCAGTTCCGCGCAGTGGAGGATGAACTGTCGCTCCTTGGGGTGGAACTCCTCGTCGGACCACGCCAGCAGGATCAGGTCCATCATCAGCGCGTGACCCCGGCGGTCGAAGAACACGGACAGGCCCTTGCGCAATTCGTCAAGCTCCGGAAGCTCCACGAACTTGATCAGCCTGCCGAGCGTGCCGTTTGGCAACTCCAGCAACAGCACCATTCTCTTGAGATGGTCAATCTCCTCGTTCATGATGATGTCGTCTGCATCAATCAGGAGCGTGAGGATTTGCAGGTAGCGGAACTTGTCCTCGTCGGAGGACGAGTCCATCGGATGATGCACGGCATGGGCGGGCCACGCCGGGTAGAGGTCTTGGACGTCAGGCATGTGCAAATGCTGGGTGTTGAGGGTGGCGGAATTGGATTCCAGATCGGCAATTTCCGCCCTGTGAGCCAACGAAGCGCTTCCGTTTGCCTCGCATTCCCTTGGGGAAAGCATAAGCAATGCCTGCCCACGGGTCAACGATTTAGTCAAAAAAACTTATTTTTCCAAAACGCCAATGGCTGCCCTTCCCACTGAATCCGATGCGCGAGAACCGTTTCAGGTGTGGTTCCCGCTGAACATCCGCTACGCCGACATTGACATGCAGGAGGTGGTGTACTTCGCAAACTACCTCGTGTTTTATGACGAAGCCATCATGGGGTACTTGAAGCAGTGCGGCTACGGGTACACCGAGGAAGCGGCGGCGACCGGCAAGGATTTCCAGTTCGTGCAGGTGAACGTGGGCTACCGCCAGCCCTTGCGCTACACCGACGAATTGCGGATCGGCGTCCGGATTGGCCGCTTGGGGAACAGCAGCATCACCTGGTCCCTTGCGATTTTCCGCAACGACGAAACCGAACCCGCCAGCACCGCAGAGATCACCTGGGTGTATGTGGAAATGGCGAAGGGCAAGTCCACCCCGCTTCCGGACGAATTGCGATCACGCTTGCTGAATCCTGCACTTTCGACATGATAAGAGTCAGTGCGATTTCCAAAAACCCGTTTGTGACCTGTTTGCGACCCTACGTTCGACCCCTTGCATGGGGAGTGGCCCTTGGCGTGCTGCTTGGGGGGGCGGGGTGTGCGTCCAAGCCCGCCGCGACCTTTGAGGTGCAGCGTCCCGCGAAGCTGTCGGTGCCCCGTGAGGTCCGCAAGGTGTTCATCCGCCGAGATTTTGTGCAGGCCACCAACGATCGGCTGCGCGTCAAGGAGCAGGTGCTGGAGCGGCTTGCCGAGCAACTGAACCGCCAAGGACGCTTTGAGGCACAGGTGGTGGACCACTTGGACGAAACCAGCCTTGACCCGGAACAGGAGTCTGTGGCGGTGATTCAGGGGGAAGTGGTCAGCCGCGCCGAGTTGGACCGAGGGCAGTTCACGGACATCGCCACCTGCACGGGAGGCATCGGCGGTCGGCTGTCCTCGCTGGGTGCCGCCGCCGTGTCCAAGGAGGCGGTCACGGTGGACAGTTGGGGCGGCTACATTTGCCGCAAGGGGAACTTCACCAGCGATGTGACGCAGGCGGCGTTCACGCAGGCGTTTGCCGCCGCAGGCCTGAGCGCCTCCCCTCCGAAAAATCAGGTCGTGCGCACCTATGAATACCGCAACCTCAGTTTTTTTGTGCAGGCCACCTTCAGCATCACCGTCATCGGTCCCAAGCGGTCCACGCTGGCCATTCGCACGGATGCGACCCGTTTCTCACGGCGACTGGTGAACCAAGGCAGCTACCAGAACGTGCAGGAGGTTCACAACATCGTGGTCACCTTCCTTGGCCCGGTTCTGCGGACGAGTGCGCTGCCGACCTTCCCCAACCTGATCCGGCCTGCGGCGCTGGCCGAACGCTCACGCCCCCGCGAGGTGTTCTACGACCGCGCCTCCCTGCCGGACCCCGGATGGCGCGACCTCAGCCCCAGCGAGCGGGAAACGGTGCTGGGCGCTTTGGTTGAACAGGCCATCCTCGGCTTTGTGCAGACGATCTCGCCCTACCGCGTGAAGGTGGAGGCCGCCCTGGATTCCGGGGGCGACGGAGAGGCTCGCTCGCTGCTGGAATCCGGCAAGCCGCTGGACGCCCGCAAGCGGCTGGAGGCGATTTCGCAAGGGGAGCGCAGTGCCAGCGACTGGTATCACCTCGGCCTCAGCTACGAAGCTGGCGCGGTGAGCGTGGAGGACTATGAGGACGCCCGCCGCTTCTACATCGAAGCCCTCAACCGCGATTCGGGAGTCCGGATTTACGCGCAGGGGGTGGGGCGGATTGAGTGGTTTCTCGCGGACTACCGCAAGCTCCGCCAGCAAACGGAGGGACGCTGATGAAGTTCGGTTTCACCTCATCAGGGAAAGGGCGATTTCTCCAACCCAGACTCTCCGTTCGTCCTGAGCTTGTCGAAGGGCGAACCCCGTCCATGCTTCGACAGGCTCAGCACAAACGGGAAGGGGCACCATTTGCCGTAAAAGCCAGCAGGTCTTGTCTGCGGCTTGCGTGCCTGTGGGTCTTGCTGGGCGTGGCGGCCTGCACTTCGGCCCCCCTGCTGCTGACCATGCGGACCCCTGCCGAAATCGACACCTCGCAAATCCAAACCGTGGCCGTTGGGCGCTTTGAGGTGGGACGCCTTCACGCCGTGCGGCGGGCCGAGCGCGAAGGGCGTTGGGTGGAGCATGAAATCCGCTTCAGCCCTGCCCAGCAGGAGGCGATTGCCCGCACCGTGCGGGCGCGGGTCGTCAACCTGCTGACGGCGACTCCGTATTTCCGGGTCGTGTTCACGGAGGAGTTCGAGCGTCTGGAGAATGACGCGGCCTTGCAGGAATTGGTTTCGGTGCAGGGCTACACGGTTTCGGGGGTGGATGCCGTGATCAGCGGAAAAATCTGGCTGGAGGCCGAGCGCATTGACGGGGTCGAACTGAGCAAGGAAGACCTCGAATACTTCAACCCGCCCCGAACCTACCGCACCTACGGCGGCTACCGGGAAGACCCCGGACTCAGCCTCAACGTCCAGCAGGTGGTCTGGTGGCCGTACAAGTCGGTGCGCGGAACGCTTGGACTTGAAATCAAGCTGACGCAGCTCGATCCCGGCAAGGTGGTCGCCGCGACCTTTGCAACCCGCAGCTACGCCCAGCGCATTGGCGGCAAGCCCACCTCTGGATTCGAGTCGCTGACGACCGGACTGCAAGCAGGGCCGCATCGGGCCGCCGGGGATGCCGGACTGGTGCTGCCCAGCCTTGAGCAGTTGGTGTCCGATTTGTCCGCTTCGATTGCCGCCCGCTTCGTCAAGCGCGTTTCCGTCACCGAGCGGCGGGTTCCGGTGCCACTGGCTTCGGGAAGCAACGAAACCGCCCAACTCCTCATCGAGGTCGGCGCCTACCAACTCGCCATTGAGCAGTTGCAGCAATCCACCGCCAATGACCCTGACCCGAACGACCTTTACAACCTTGGGGTGTGCTTTGAGGCGGTTGGGGATTACGGGCTGGCCTTGACGAGCTACCGCGAGGCTTGGGAAGAGGACCGGGAGAACGTGCTGTTTGCACAGGGCATTGGCAGAGTGGAGCGGCTGCGGCGCGAGCTTCCGCAGTTGCGCCAGCAAACCCAGTCCCGCGAGGAGTCGTGAAATCACCGCAGAGGACACAGAAAGCAAACATGAGTTCACGATTGCGGCGGGTTCGTCAGGGGGTGTTCCTGCTGGTGCTTGGCTCACTGTTGGGATGCGGCCCAACCGTGTCCTTTCGGGTCCAGCGGGTGGCCGAGACTCCCCTGCCGCCCAGCATTCGCTTTCTGGAGATCGAGCGGGTTTCCGGGGTTTCGGGAGAAATTGCACCACCGCAGGATCGAGGCGAAGGCCGAGGCTTCTCGCTCAAGGGCAAAGCCACCGCGCTGGACCCGCAGGTGAACCGCTTCGTGGCGAGTGCAGCGTCTTCGGAAGCAACGGCGGACTTGGTGCGCACCGCCGTGGTGGATGCACTTTCCACGCAGTCGGGACTGAGGTTGCTCAACACGACTCCGGGAAGCTCGTGGTTGAACGGAAGCCAGCCCGATGCCTCCGAAGTGGCGGCGTTGACGGTGGAGGTGCGCTACGGCACCGCACAGTTTTTGAAGCGCGAGGAGGTTGCCTTTCTCGTCATGGTCGAGAATCGGGGCACGACGTGGGAGCAGCAGTTGCTCGCCAAAACCGGCACGGCGATTGCGGAATCCGGCGGGGCCGGGTTTGAAGTGCCCGTGGGCTACGTGGAGCGGTTTGGGGCGCTGGAGGCAACCTTCACGCTCACGCGCAAAACCGATGGCTCGGTGCTGTTGCCTCCAATCACTTTCCGGAGCTACTACGTCCGCAAGTGGGGCGGCAGTTCAGGTGGCACCCACCTTCCTCCAAAAGTCCGCACTCGCATCCAAGCCCAGTTTCAGGAGGACGAATCCACATGGGACGCGCTGCTCGCCGAGGTGGACGTGGCCGAGTTGGCCAACCGGGATCCGGAGGAGTACCTTGCGCGGGGACTGCACCTGCGGCGGGATGCGCGGGTGCCGATGCTGCCTCTGGAAATTCAGGCGCGTCTTGCGAAACACGTCAGCCGCCGCTTCCTGCAAACGATCAGCGACACGTCCGAAGCCGCCTCGCTGAAACTGCTGGCCGGGGATGACGTGGCACTGGCGCTCATTCAGGGGAACGCTTACGAGGACGCGATTGCGTGGTTGCAGGGGAAAGGTTCACGGAGTGCCGAGGATGAGTACCTGCTCGGACTGGCGTATGAGGCCACCGGGCAGATGCGGCAGGCTGGGATTTACTACGAAGCCGCCCGCCGCTTGGACTCAGGAAATGCCATCATCCAAGCAGCATTGGCTCGCGTGCGCTGAAGACGAAGGGGGGTGGGTGTGGCAGGCTCAGACCGCTTCGAGTTCTTCGTGCGGGTCTTTGTTCATGTCGAAGAAGGTTTCCGGAATCTTGAGGGCGCGGGCAATGCGGTCCAAGGAAGCTTCCGAAACCTCGGCGGCGTGGGATTCCCAACTCTTGACCGTTTGGATGGCGAAGCCGAATTCGTAGGAGAACGCCTCGATGGACATTCCCCGGAGCAGGCGGGCGTACTTGATGCGGTCGCCGACCCGGTCGAAGTCGAGGTTGCTGTCGAGTCCCATGTCGCGGACATCAATGCTCAGCACCTTGGCGATCTCGCTGTACTTGGTGAGTTTTGGGGTGGAGTGTCCGGTTTCCCAGTTCTTGACAGCGGTCAGGGAGACGTTGAGCTTGCGAGCAAAGTCCTTGCGGGACAGGCCGGAGGCTTCCCGCCACTCAACCATTTGTGCTCCAAATTCGGTTTGGCTGTCAATTTGTGCGTCGTTTGTCGTATTTGCCATGGCTGTGGTTGTTCAGATCAGGGTGTGTTGGAGGCAGGGCATGACCTCAACCCTATAAGTTTCACACAAAATCACTACTGATGTCAACCCTTTCGGCCCATTTCGGGGTTTTTTGACCTCTGATATATCACGGATTTTCCAGCCAGTCCACCGCTCCCTTTCCCATGCGGGTGACTTCCGGGGTGCCTTCCGAAAAGTCAATGATCGTTGAATTCTCCGCATAGATCACCCCGCCGTCCACCACCGCGTCCACCTGATTCTCGTAGTGGTCGTGCAGGTCGCTGGGGTCGTCGTACAGTTCGTCCTCGGACAACCGCAGGCTGCTGCTCAGGATGGGGTGCCCCAGCGTTTCCACAATGCTTTGGGCAATCGGGTGGTCGGGCCAGCGGATGCCCACGGTGCTGCGCGGGGTGAGCATGATTTTGGGGATGATCCGGGATGCCTTCAAAATGAAGGTGTAGGGGCCGGGCAGGATGCGCCGCATCACCTTGAACACGTCGTTCGGAATCCCCTGCGCGTATTCCTGGATGTGGCTGGTGTTCGTGCAGATGATCGTGAGCGGCTTCTTGGGGTCCACCTTCTTGATCTGGGCGATGCGCTTCATCGCCTTCTTGCTGAAAATGCTGCACCCCAGCCCATACACCGTGTCGGTCGGGTAGATGATCACCCCGTCGTTTTCCAACAGCTTCGTGACCTGCTCCACCTGTCGGGGCTGCGGGGTTTCGGGATGGATACGAATCAGCATAGGTTCTTTCAAAAGCCGGCGGCGACCACCACGGCGAATTCTCGACGATGGGATTCCAGCGACCCCTTGGGCGTGATCAGCCCGTGTCCATAGTTGAAGAAAATCGGAAGCCCGTGCAGGCTGCGGATGTCGTAGCGCAGGCCAACGGCGAATCCCAGCAGGGCTTGCCGAGTCCCGGAGTCCTCCTCAAGGTAGTCCAACTCCAGCCGCTTGACGCGTCCGCCATCCAGCCAGACCCACATCATGCGGTCTTCCTCAAACCAGAATTCCTGACGCACGTTCAGGACCACATGGGCTTGGGTGCGAAATTCGTTCCTGTAGTAGCCCGCGATGCTTCGGATTCCGGCAAGCCCCCCCACGCGCCCTCCGCTGAACAAGTCCAGGTTCCGACCCCCCTCGGCAAACACCTTCCAGATGGTTTTGGAAAAATCGCTCCACGCCACCCGGTCCTCGTACTGCACCGAGTAGCGTGAAAAGCGGCGGCGGTCGGTCGTGTTGTCCAGCGCCCACGTTCGCCAGTCGCGTCGGTGTCCGGCTTCAAGGGAAAACGAGAGGAACCCGGAGTGGTCGAGCAGCGCCTCCCGCCGCACTTGCACCTGCAACAGCCCTTGCGAATACGCGGGGGGAACCCGGAATCCGGCCTCGGATTTTTTGGCACGGCCAAACACGGCGCGGCTGAGCTGCCCTTTCAGCCCCACGCTCCATCGGTTCTCGGCAAGCAAAGCAAGGCGGGCGTGAAGCGCGGCTCCGTTGCCCGCGTAGGATTTCTCAAGGAGCCGCCTGCCGTTTTGGTACACGTCGCCGCCGCTGCCTTCGGCCATCAGGGTGACCCGACCTCCGTAGTTCACCTCGATGGATTCGCCGGGCTGGTGGGTGTAGTCGAGTTTGGTGGTGACAGTGCGCAACGAGGCTTGGAGCAGTCCGGTGCGCCTTTCTCCGGATTCGTGATCCACAATCACCATCGGTGTCCAAAGTCCCTCGCTGGAGTTGACCGGGAAAATCCCCCCCAGCGCAACGTAGGTGGGATAGGGGCGGTCGTAGCCCAAGGCGCTCCCTGCTCCTGCGAGGAACAAGGCTCCGGCCAGCAGCGCAGTCAGACGTCGCATCAAGGCTGGGGGAAGGGCGGACGCTGGTTTTCGAGGGTCTTGCGCTGAAAGTTGGCCTCCTGCTCGCGCTCCCACTCGCTGCGGGGGTCTGTGGGTTTCGGAGGTTGACTGAGTCGGGCAAGGAATCGTGTGAACAACTCGGCAATGCAATCGAGCTGGTCGGTGAGGCGGTGGCCGCTGTCCAGCAGGTGGAGGGCGCAGCGGTGTTGTTGGGCAAACGCGATCACCCCCTCCGGAGGCACCACATCGTCCCGCCAGCCCTGCACGATCTCGCAGGTTCCGGCATGGGGCGGGGGCGAGGCTTCCGAAAACACCTCCAAGCCGACTGCCGGGGCGAGCAGGAACAATCCTGCTGGCCGCAACGCCTCCGAAGCCTTGAGCGAAACCCAGCCGCCCAAGCTGGAGCCAACCAGCACTAGGTGGTCCGGAGGCGCTGGAAGCAGTTCCTGAAGCCGCGTGACGCGAGGCTCCGGCTCCCGCAGATCGGAGTAGTCCGGGCTTTCCACCACATGCCCCAAGGCTTGGGCCTCCTCCGCCAAGCGTCGGATCTTGGTGCCCCACGGCCCGCTTTCCTGACCGTGCGCGAAATAAAGGGTCAACGTTTTTTGCGCCATAACTGACTGATCCTAAAAAAAGTTTGCTCCCGCTTTGAATGATGATATAGTTTATTGGTTGAGTGTCAACTTGCAACCACCACTTTCGATGGACCACTTGATTCAAGAAGAACTGTTCGGGCTGGAACACACCACCCGTCCCTGTGCCAAGTGTCGGCAGGAGTTTCCCCGCACCCCGGACTTCTTTCCCGAAGGCAACTGCCGGGATGGTTACTCCTCCTTTTGCCGCAAGTGCAGCCAGGCCGGAGCCGCCACCGCCGCCCGCCCGGACAACCTGCGCCTGCTCGACCCCTCGCGGGAAAAGCGCTGCGAAACCTGCCGGGAGGTGCGGCCTCTCCAGGACTTCTTCATGGACGCCCGCAGTCAGGACGGCAAGAGTTGGGTGTGCAAAAGCTGTGGGGCCGGAATGCCCGCGAGCGGTGCGCTGGAGGCGAACCAAACCGCCATCGGCTTCATTCAGGACACGCGCAACCAGCGCGTCAAGGTCGTCATCAGCCGAAATCTTCGGGAATCGCTGGGGCAGTTGCAAGAGGGATCATCCGTGCCGCTGCAACTGCTGGCGGTCGAACGCCTGCCCTCCCCGGAGGAGGCGGAGGACCGCTTCATGGCCTATCAGGAACTCTTGCAGGGGGATCACGTCTTCAACAACTGGTACGCGCCCTCTCGCACCCTTGAGCGGATTTTCGCGTCCCTGCGGGATGAACGCGCCCCCGCCCCGGCCCAACGCCGCAAGCTCTCCTGATCCCACAAATTGGCTTGCCAGCCCCCCCGATTCCTGACATACTTTTCGGTTTGGGGCAGGGTAGCTCAGTTGGTGAGAGCGCGGGATTCATAACCCCGAGGTCGGGAGTTCAATTCTCCCCCCTGCTACCAAAATTCCTACCAGGCTACTGCGTGTTCTAACACTTCGGTCACTCATTCCACAAAGCCGCCCATGTCCGACCAAGCTCCGATCCGCAAGCTCGCCGCCATCCTCGTTGCCGACGTGGTGGGCTTCAGCCGGAAGATGGGCGAGGACGAGAACCGCACGCTGCGCAACCTCAAGGCCTGCCGCGTCATCATTGACGACGCGATTGCGAGCAACCGGGGGCGCATCTTCGGCAGCGCGGGGGATTCCGTGATCGCGGAGTTCGCCAGCCCGGTGGACGCGAGCAGCGCGGCGGTGGAGTTCCAGCGCAACCTGCGGGACCGCAACGCGGCGGTGCCGCCGGAGGACCAGATGCTGTTCCGGGTGGGGCTGAACCTGGGCGACGTGATCGTGGAGGGCGACAACCTCTTCGGCGACGGCATCAACGTGGCGG
>CAZQXS010000127.1:0-10537 GCA_964597275.1 uncultured Pseudomonadota bacterium
TGCCTGTTTCTGCACGGCATCGGCGGCAACCGCAGCAACTGGTCCGGACAACTGCTGGCGGTCGCTCCGTTTTGCCGAGGCGCGGCACTCGACCTGCGGGGCTACGGCGACAGCGAACTCGGTTCCGCGCCAACCACGATCAGCGATTACCTCGCCGACGTCCAGAGGGTGCAGCAGCACTTCGATGCCGAAAAACTTCACCTCGTTGGCCTCTCCTACGGAAGCTGGATCGCGGCGTGTTTCGCGCAGGCTCATCCGGAGGCGGTTGCCAGCCTCACCCTGAGCGGCGGCTGCACGGGCATGTCGGAAGCGGGAGAAGCCGAGCGCACCGCCTTTCTGGAAGCACGTCTGCAACCGCTCGATGCCGGGCAAGCTCCCGCTGATTTCGCTCCGAGCGTGGTTCCGTTGCTCAAGGGGCCAAGCTGCCCCCCGGAGGTGGAGGCCGAACTGCTGGCCTCGATGTCTGCGATTTCCGCCGAAACTTACCGGGACGCGCTGACCTGCTTCACCAACCCGCCCAGCCCCCTTGATTTCACGAAATTTCACTTTCCGGTGCTGATGATGACCGGGGAACACGACTGGTTGGCGAGTCCGCAGGAAATCCATGCGGTTTCCGAAAGGATCGCGGAGGCGCAACAGGCCAACGGCGGACATTCCGATGTGCAGTTTGAGGTGCTGGAAAACGCCGGACATCTGGCCAATCTTGAACAGCCGGAAGCCTACAACGCCGCGCTCGTCGGTTTTCTGAAGAAGGTCACTCGATCCGGGCCGTGAGTTTCAGGGCACCACACGCAGGTGCAGGATCGGCTGGGAGTCGAGCAGCAGTTCCGGAGGAGCGGGCCAGCGCATCTTCGCCAGACCTTCCAGCACCCCAAGCAGAAACGCAGGAGAACCCTGCCGGGAAAGCAGGCGCAGGGCGGGCTTGTCAGATTGTCGGGAAAAGCTCAGTTCCAGCAGCAGTTCCGAATCCGGGCGATGCCGTTGTAGCGGATGGAAGCTCGACTCCACCGCCTTGCGGAGTTGTTCGTGCCAAAGTTGCTTGGCTTCCCGCAACTGCTTGCGACGCGCCAGCCGCTTTTGGGTTTTCGGACTCATGCCGACCTTGCTGGTCGTCGTGCTTGTCGTGGCTTCCAAGTGTGGCAGCGGGGCCATGCGGAAGCGGAAGGTCACGCGCAGTTGCTCGTCCGGAAAGTCATACGGCAGGGGCGGCAGCAGCACCGTGTCCACCGCTCGCAACGCGGATTCCTGCACGCTCGCTGGCAGGGATTCGGTGGCGTCGGCAACCGCGTTGAGAATCCGCCCGTTGCGATCCACCGTTGCCGTGACCCTCACCACGCCCCCTTGCGGATGCTCCCCGGACAGGTATTCGGTGGGAGGGTGCCGCGCCCAGTAAAATCGAGCCTGCTCGCTCCAGCGTTTCAGGTAGTCCGCGTAGTCCCACTCGTAGGTGCTGAGCTGATGATCGGCGTAGAAACGGACGGTCAGTTGGGGGACGGTGGCTGGTGGCTGGTGGCTGGTGGCTGGTTCGCGGGCATGGCCCGCTCCTACGCTTTCGGGTTTCTCGCCTTCTGCCTGTTTTAGGGGTTTAGGCTGTAGGGCGGTGTCTTCTGCCTGCTCCTCTTCGCCTTCTGCCTGCTCACTTACCTGATCCGGCAAGGAGGGGCCGGAGACACGCTCCAAGTACTCGAACTTGGTGATGAAGAGCGGCACACCCATCGAATCCGCAGCTTCAGTGCTGGCCTCCTTGAGGTGGTCTTCGTCACCCGGAAACGCCAGTCCGGTGAAGCGCACCCACTCGCCTTCCCGGAAGGTGGCCAGCCAGTCGTAAAGCTCGGTTCCCGGCAGAACGAGGGTGCCGTACTCCAAGTCCACATAGGCGTTGTTCCACGTTCCCACGCGAGGGCGCACCTTTGCGTCAAGACGTTGCGGATCGGCAATGGTGATTTCGAGGTACGCCTTGCCGTTCGGCGTGGCCCGCAGCAGGGTCAGCACCCCGACCCATTCCAGAAACTGCCGCTCCGGAAGCAGTTTGGCCAGTGCTGCCTTGCGCTGCTTGCGGATCAGGAACTGCTCCAGCGGATTGGGCGATTCCGACCACTGCTGGCGATAGGCTTCGAGAGCCTGCTGAACCTGCTGTTGCTGGGCCGGAGCCTGTGCCGCCTCTTGCGCAAAAACCGCGCCTGCGCCCAACGTCCACCCCAGTGCGATTCCCCAAAACCAGTGCTTCACAGCCGTTCTCCTTCTGCATCGTACTGAACGACAAACACGTCCAGCCCGCCTTGGGGCGTGTGTCCGTCCAAGCTGCCACCCGTGCTTCCGGTGGCGAGCAGGTTTCCGTTGGGCAGAAACGCCAGCGCACGAACCTCGTCGGCCCCGGAAGAGCCAAACTGCTGCGTCCACAAAAGCGTGCCTTCCAGATCGAAGAGGCTCACGAAGGCATCAGCCTGTCCGGCCGTTTGCTGGTCCGGAAAGGTGCCCTGTGTGGAGCCGCCGACAGCCAGCGTTCCGTTGTCGGAAAGCACGAGCGCGTGAACCCGCTCATCGGCTTCCGTGCCGAACTGCCGGAGCCACGCCGGATTTCCCTGAACATCGAAACGCACGACAAAGGCATCATCGCCCTGTGCGGATTCCAGTGCTTCGGAAAGGGTCGAGACGTTCTCCCGTAACTTGCCTCCGGTCGTGCCTGCCGCCACCACGCCTTCTGCACTTGCAGCAAGCACGGTCACGGCATCGCGGAAGGCGGTGGGCAATCGTCGGCTCCAGCGTTTGACTCCGGAGGGCGAGAGTTTCATCACAAAGCCGTCCTGCGTGTGGGTCGAGGGGGTTCCGTCCAGCGGCCCAGTCACGATGCCTCCGGCGTAGAGGGTGGAGCGTCCGTGCAAGGCCAGGGCTTTCACAGCAAGGCCGGAGCCAAGCGTTGCCGAGGAGCGCTGGTCCCAGCGGCGGTGATTGACGCGCAGGTGCTGCCGCGTGTCCCCGGACGACAGCAAATTGCCTGCGGGGTCCAGCACCAGTGCCGAGCCTTGTGCAGCCGTGCGCCAGATGAATTCGACGGGTGGCTCGGCAGTTCCGGTTTCACCAACACTCGTGAGTGCCAGCGTGGTGCCGGATTCTCCCGGAAGCAAGGCGCCCACGCGCCATCCGGAGTCCGTCGGTTGGAGGGCAAGCGCGTTGGGCAGTTTGCCAAATCCGGGCTGCTGAATCCACTGCTGATCGCCTTCGGCATCGTAGAGTGCCAGAAAGCCGTCTTCGGAAACGTTGTCGTCGTTTTCAAAGCGGGAGGCGCCGGACACCAGCAATTGCCCTGCGGAATCCGTAAGCAACGCCAAGCCGAGGTCATCCCCGGACGCGCCAATCGTGATCGTCCATTTTGTGGGAAAGCTGTCCTCGGTGGTGTAGTCGGATTTCAGCGGTGCGCCCTTGCTGCTCGTGGCTTCCGTGGTCACGCGCAGGCGGTAGCGGGCCTTGCGCCGCAACGGGTCGGTGGGAAGGAACTGAAAGGCTTTCTGCTGATCGGCGCTTCCGGTGCGGGTGAGCGGGGCGCAAGTCTGGAAGCCATCCGGAGAAAGCTGGACCACGCCCGTGCAGTTTCCGTCCGTGGGCAGGGTCTTGCCCAGCGCAGAATCCATTGCCAACGAGAAGCGCACCTCGATGGTTGGCCGCAGCGAAACCGTGGTGCCGTTGTCGGTGGGAGAGACGGAAACAACGGTTGGCGCGGGCAGGTTGGGTTTTGCCTTGGGGGCTTTGGGAGCCTCCGGGGTGCTTTCAAAACACCCTGCGAGCAGTAGCAGACAGGCGGTTGGGATCAGGAAACAGAAGCGCATGGGCGACTTTGGGTCAATGCCCCAAACGCATCACAATGCGTGCCACCCGGAAGGACTGCCCTCCTAGCTTCGCTCAAAAACGGTGGCCACGCCCTGTCCAAGGCCCACGCACATGGTGGCGACGCCGATGGACTTGTCGCGTTCGCGCAGTTCGTGGAGCAGGGTGGTGACGATCCGTGCCCCGGAGCAGCCGAGCGGGTGGCCGAGCGCGATGGCCCCGCCGTTGAGGTTGACGCGCTCGTCCACCGAATCCATCAGCTTGAGGTCGCGCAACACCGGAATGGACTGGGCGGCAAAGGCTTCGTTGAGTTCCACAAGGTCCACGTCGCCAACTTCCAGCCCGGCCCGCTGGAGTGCCTTGTTGACGGCGGGAACGGGGCCGTAGCCCATGATTGCGGGGTCCACTCCGGAGGAGGCCATCGCCCGCACTTTCGCCAGCGGTTCGATGCCGAGGGCTTTGGCCTTCTGTGCGGACATCAGCAGCACGGCAGAGGCTCCATCGGAAATCGCGGAGGAATTCCCGGCGGTCACGGTTCCGGAAATGGGATTGAAGACGGGGCGGAGTTCGGCAAGGCCGTCAAGGCTGGCATCCTGTCGGATCACCTCGTCCTCGCGGCAGAGCGTGAGCACGCCCTCGGCATCGTGGCCTTCGACCGGCACGATCTCCTTGGCAAAGCGCCCGGAGGCCGTTGCGGTGCTGGCCCGCTGGTGGGAGCGCAGGGCGAACTGATCCTGCTCCTCCCGCGAAACCTTGTGCTGCACCGCCAGCATTTCGGCGGTCAAGCCCATCATCCCGGAACCTTTCGCAACGTGCTTGCTGAACGCGGGATTGAGGTCAATGCCGTGGTCCATCGGAACGTGTCCCATGTGTTCGACTCCGCCGCAGATGAAGAGTTCGCCCTGCCCGGACATCACCGCCATCGCCGCATGCTGGATCGCGGTCAGCGACGAGGCGCAGAGGCGATTCACGGTTTGCGCGGGCACGGTGTGCGGCAGCATCGTCAGCAGCGACGTGAAGCGGGCGATGTTGAAGCCCTGCTCCTTGGTCTGGTTCACGCAGCCCCAGATCACGTCCTCCACCTCGTCCGGGTTCACCTCCGGGTGCCGTTGCAGCAGTTCGTTGATCAGCGTCGACGAAAGCGTTTCGGCCCGAACGTTGCGGAACATCCCGCCCTTGGAGCGTCCCATCGGGGTGCGCACGGCTTCCACAATCACGGCTTCTTGCATGGTCTTCTCCAGTTGGATTGAGCAAAAGTGTGTTCGGCAAACCCGTTCATGCTTCGACACGCTCAGCACGAACGGATGGAACTCCACTCCTAAAATTTTGCGTAAGTCTGTTGCCAAAACGTGTTGCTTTTCAGCATGACGCACCTGCCGGAAAACGCAATGCCGTCCTCAGTTGAAAAGCTGGTTGGCCTGCTCCAGATGCGTCCGGTTGACGGCATACTGCGTCTTGCAGTACTCGCAGGTGATCTCCAGCGTGTCCTGTCCGGGGTCGAAGAGCGAGTCCAGTTCGTTGCGGTAGGCCATCACGACGTTCTGCGCCATGCGCTGCAAACTGCACTCGCAGCGAAACTGCACGGTGCGCCCCGCGAGGTACTGAAAGCCGTGTTTCGTCAACGTCGCCACGATCACTTCCGGGTCCAGCAGCGCCTGCGTCATCACGGCTTGCAATGTGGGGGTCAGTGCGGCGATTTGCTCCGAAAGTTTCGGCCAGTCGCCCGATTCGACTCGCTTGGGGTCTTCCGGGAGCGGAAGCAGGAGGGCGCTTTGGTCGCTGCGCTCGCCCAGCAGCACCGTGCCCTGATTCTGGAAGGAGTCCGCCAGCACGCGGTTGATGAGCGAATCGAGCGACAGCCCCTTGGCCTCGACCAGCGACTGGTAGGGCGTGGGCGTGTTCGGCGAGAACTTGTTGAGCCGCAGCAGCCCCGTGAAGGTTTCTGGAAACTCCCGGAAGTCCTCCGGCAGCAGCATGGTGCGCATGTTGCCGTCCGCTCCGGTTTCGAGCTTGAGCCGAAAGTACGGCTCCGAGGAATCGAGGTACACCCCCAAGGTCTCGCCGGGCTTGAGCAGGCACACGAGCGGCTGCACCGTCAGCACCACCTCCCGGAAGTACGCAAAGCCCGCCCCCGTGACCGGATGGATCAGGGCCAAGTCCTGAATGAGCTTCTGCCCCTCCAGAAAATGCAGGACGAGCGTGCGGGCCTCGTCCACAAAGGTGTAAATCCGGCTGTCCGGAAGTGCAGGGGTGTTCATGCTTCAATCAAACTTGGGGTTCGCCTTTCGGCAGGCTCAGGGCGAACGGAAGTGGGGTCAGTTGAGAACCATTTCTGAAATTTTGCGCGACAGCAGCGGGTCGGAGCAATCAACACACAGCCACACTCTGCACGGATAGGAACGCAATTTTGACATTTCTGCAAGCGGTATCGCTCGCGGAACAGCTTGAACCGCCTGTGATTTGGGCCTATTCTGCAAGCGTTCGGTTCAATTGCAACCCGTTGCCGCTGCCTTTTCCGCATTTTCGGTGCCCCACGCTCACGTTCCCAAAACGATCCCCCACACGCTCAAGGTCCACGGACTCGCCGGGTCGAGTGCGGCCTGGTGGCTGGCGGAGCTTCAGGCTCAGCGTCAGCAGCCGCTGCTGGTCCTCTGCGAAACCTTTGAGCAGGCGGAAGCTTGCCTGAGCGACCTTGCGTTTTTCGGCGGGTCCAAGGGGCTGCACTTTTTCCCCTCGTGGGACGTGATGCCCTACGATTTCTTCTCGCCGCAGAAGGAGCTGGTGGGGCAGCGGATGCAGACGCTGGACGCGCTCCTGCACGAACCACTGCGTTTTGTGGTCACGACCCCGCAAGCGGCGATGCAACGGGTGCTGCCCAAGGAGTTGTTCCAGAACGCCGTGCTGGACCTGAAGGCCGAAGCGTCCCTTGCCGAACACGAACTGCGCCGCAAATTTCGGACGCTGGGCTATGTGGAGGTGGACACGGTGGAGGATCGCGGCGAGTTCTGTCTGCGCGAAACGCGGCTCGATGTCTTCCCCAGCGACCAGCCCACGCCGTTCCGCTTGGAACTCCGGGGCCGCGATGCGTCCGGATTGCGGGGGATTTCCTCGATCCACCCCTTCGATCTGCACTCTCAGATTTCCGAGCAGACCACCGTTCCCCGGCTTCGCCTGCTGCCCGCCTCGGAGGTGCAGTTCAGCCCGGAGCAGTGCGATCACGCGCTGGATGAACTGGAACGCTACCGCGATCAGCTTCCGGGCAACCAGTTTTCCTCCACCCAGCACACGATCCGCAGCGGACAGCCTTTTCCGGGCGTGGAAAGCCTGGCCGCGCTCTACCACGACCTCGGAACCGTGTTCGACTACCTGCCTCCCAAAACGCGGGTGGTGTTGCAAGAGCAGGCAAAGCTTCAACAGCACACCAGCTTTTTCCGGGACGAGGTGTTGCGCGAAGCCGAAATGAGCTTGGCACAAGGCCGGCTCACGCTCGATCCGGATTTGCTGTTCCTCACCCCTTCCGATTTGGAGAGCTTGCTGGAGGAGTGGCCCTGCGTGGGCGTGACTTCGGCACATGCCGCCGAGGATTCGGAAGACCCTTCGGCCTCGCACAGGACGGGCTTCATACGGCTCGCCGGGTCCAGTTCCCAGAGCTTTGGCTTTCGGGGAAACAGCGCCCTGCGCGAAGGCTTCCACTCGGCGAGTGCGCTGTCAGCGGTGGGCAATGCGGTGGAGCATCTGCGGACGTGGCAGGCGGCGCGGATTCCGGTGGTGCTGGCAGCGCGTTCGCAGACGCAGGCGGACCACTTTCGGGAACTGCTCTTCGATCTGGAGGTGGAGTCGCGGCTTTTGCAGGATCACTTTTCCGGAGCAGACAGCCCTCCCCTGCCCTCCGACACCCTGCCGTGGGGAGAGTTTATCGAGGGAAGCGGCTGGGGCAGCAGCCTTTCAAAGCAGTGGGGATGGAATCCGCAAAGCACCGGAATCCTGCCGATTGTGGTGGGCGAGGTCTCCTCCGGCTTTCAGTTGCTTGATGCCGGGCAGCAGGTGCGCTTTGCACTCGTCACCGAGGATGAGGTTTTTGGCAAGAAGACCCGCCACCGCCGCTTGCAGCGCGTGGCCATGCCGGACTGGTCCGGAAGTCTTGACGACCTCAACGAGGGCGATTTTGTGGTGCATCTCGACTACGGCATCGGCTGCTACCGGGGCTTGCAGAAGATCGAGGCGGCAGGGACGCAAAACGACTTCATGCTGCTGACCTTTGCCAAGGAGGAGAAGGTTTATGTCCCGGTCAGCAAGTTCCATCTTGTGCAAAAGTACGTCAATCCGGACGGAGGCCGCCCCAAGCTCAACAAGCTTGGTGAGAAGGCGTGGAAGAAGACCCGCAGCCGCGTAGCCAAGGCGGTGGAGGACATCGCGGAGGAGCTTGCCGAAATCTACGCCGCCCGCAAGGCCAAGCGCGGCCATGCCTTTGGGCGCGATTCTCACGACATGCAGGAGTTCGAGCAGGGCTTCCCGTTTGAGGAAACCCCAGATCAGGCCGAGGTCATCACGCGGGTGAAGGAGGACATGGAATCGGCGATGCCGATGGACCGGCTCGTCTGCGGCGATGTCGGCTTTGGCAAGACTGAGGTGGCGATGCGGGCCGCGTTCAAGGCCGTGAGCGACGGCAAGCAGGTTGCCATGCTCGTGCCCACCACCATCCTCGCCCAGCAGCACTACGTCTCCTTCCAGCGGCGCTTTGAGGAAACCGCCATCACGGTGGAATCCCTCAGCCGTTTCCGGACTGCCGCCGAGCAGCGGGACATCCTCAAGCGGCTCGCGGAGGGGCGGCTCGATTTGGTGATCGGCACGCATCGCCTGCTCTCCAAGGACGTGAAATTCGCCGATTTGGGGTTGCTCGTTGTGGACGAAGAGCAGCGCTTTGGGGTCAAGCAGAAGGAGCGCATCAAGCAGTTCCGTGCCGAGGTGGATGTCCTCACGCTCTCCGCCACCCCGATTCCGCGCACGCTGCACATGTCCATGATGGGACTGCGCGACCTCAGCATCATCAACACCCCACCCGCCGACCGCATCTCCATCCGCACCCGGCTGGTTCACACCAACGATACGGTGATTCAGGAGGCGGTCAGCCGGGAACTGCGGCGGCAGGGGCAGGTGTTTGTGGTTCACAACCGCGTGGAGACGATTTTCGAGTACGGACGCCATCTCCAGCGTATCCTCCCGCAAGTCCGCATTGCAGTCGCGCATGGGCAGATGAGCGAGCATCAACTGGAGCAGCTCATGTTCGACTTCATCGAGGGCGGCTACGACCTGCTGCTGTCGACCACGATCATCGAATCCGGACTCGACATCCCCCGCGCCAACACCATCCTCATCAACAACGCCGACCGCTTTGGACTCGCGCAGCTTTACCAACTCCGGGGGCGCGTGGGCCGCAGCAACGTGCAGGCGTTTGCGTACCTGATGGTTTCGCCCGAAAAAATCCTCAGCCAAACCGCACGGGATCGGCTTCAGGTGCTGCAAGACCTCAATGACCTCGGCGTCGGCTTCAAGCTCGCGTCCCGCGATTTGGAAATCCGGGGAGCCGGAAACCTGCTCGGCTCCGAGCAGTCCGGGCAGATTGCCAGCGTCGGGCTGGAACTGTACACGCAGATGGTGGACCGCGCCGTCAAGCGCTTGCAGCGTCAGGAGGCCGGACAGGAGGAGAATTTGGAGGTGCGCGTGATCTTCAATCAAATCCCGCAGGAAGTTCCGGAGGCGTACATCCCCAACACCAACAAGCGACTCTCGCTCTACAAAACCCTTGCAGCGCTGGAGGCGGAGGACGCGCTTTGGGATTTGCGCAACGGCACCGAGGACCGCTTTGGCCCGCTGCCGGAAGCCTTGCTCAACCTCTTCAAGTCCGCGCAGGTCCGGATTTGGGCCTTGGAACGCAAGGTGCAAACCGTCGAGTTGCGGGGCGAGAAACTGCGGCTTCAGATTGCCAAACCAGACGCGCTCGACCACGAAACCCTGATCCGCTGGCTCAGCGAACCCGATTCCGCCCTGCGCTACATTCCAGAAAACACGCTGGAGGTCAACAACGTGCCACACGATTTTGACGCGATTTTGGGAGAGCTTCGTCTGCTGGAAGAACTGTTTGCGGGCACCCCTGCGTCGCTCCCGGCGGTGCCGCTTCCCACCGGAACTCATGGCTGAAGATTCCCCGGAAGCCTGGCTTCGGGCGCAAACCAGCGATTTGCTGGAAACCGTCATCCTGCTGCTGGACCGGCTGCACTGCCCGCCTTTTGCCCTGAACTGGCTGCACTCCGAGATTGGACGGACCTACCGGACGTTGCTGCTGGAACTGGAGCGGGTGCTGCTGGAGGTGTGGGAGGCGACCCAACACGGAAAAATCACGGAACTGGAGGACACGCTGAAACTCTGGTTTCAGGAGCAGCTTCGCCAGGAAAACGGGCTGTTCCGGCAGTACCAGCAACTGCACGACGCGCTGGAGACTTGGAGCCGCACCCCGGAACCCCAGCAGCAGGGCTTGCAGGGCTGGCTCGATTTCCAGCTTCACGCGCTGGTTCAGGAACCCAACCTGCTCGTCCGCAAGGCGCAGGACTCACAAGTTTCCGTTGCAGAACTGGAAGTCCTCTCCGGAAACGCCCTCGCGTGGGTGCAGCCGCTTGCGTCCGAAGCCCCGCATGACCTGCTGGACGAGTTCTTCACC
>CAZQXS010000128.1:0-10370 GCA_964597275.1 uncultured Pseudomonadota bacterium
TGGGCTGCGGGTGTAAGGACGGAGGCAAAATTCACTGCAAGGATAGCACCCGAAACAATTATTGCAAGAGAGGTTTCTCTCCCCATTCGGGCGAGGCCGCAGGATAAACGGTAGGTTGGGCAAAACGCAGTGTGCCCAATACTCTGGAAGGAGGGAGTTGGGCACGGCCTGACGGCCTTTGCCCAACCTACCCGAAGTGCTAGAGCAATTTCGGTTTATTTGTACCCACTTGTCATTCCCGCGCAGGCGGGAATCCAGACACACGGCCGTTTGCTCTGGATTCCGGGTCTGCGCTCCGCTCCGCCCGGAATGACGATCTTGAATCCGTAATACCTGAAAATGCTCTAGGAAACGATCTTAGTGCCGATGCCCTGATTGGTGAAGAGTTCCGCGATCACGGAATGCGGGTCGGTGCCGTTGATGATCTGCGCGGAGGGAACGCCGTTGGCCACACAGTGCAGCCCGGCCTCGACCTTGGGGGCCATGCCACCTTGGATCGTGCCGTCGGCAATCAGTTCCGCCGCGCGTTGGGCGGTGAGTTCGGAGGCGAGTTCGCCGTTCACGAGAATCCCGTCCACGTCGGTCATGAAGATGATCTTGTGGGCGTGCAGGGCCACGGCGATGCGCGAGGCGGCGGTGTCGGCGTTGATGTTGTAGGTGGTGCCGTCCCGCCCAAGGCCGATGGGGGAGACCACGGGCAGGAAGCCCTGATCGAGCAGCACCTCCACAAGCTCCGAGTTGATGCTGATGATCTCACCGACGTAGCCCAGGTCCACGCCGTCCTCGTGCTGCTTCTTCTGCGCTTCGATGAGGTGCCCGTCCTTGCCGCTCACGCCCACGGCCTTGCCTCTGAAGGTGTTCAGGTTGGCGATGATCTCCTTGTTGATCGTTCCGGACAGCACCATCTCGGCGACCTTGAGGTTTTCCGCACTCGTCACGCGCAGTCCATTGATGAAGGAGACCTCCTGCCCCATCTGCTCCATCGTGCGGGAAATCTCCGGGCCGCCGCCATGCACGATCACGGGGCGCATCCCCAGCGATTGTAAAAGCACCACGTCCTGTGCGAAAGCCCGCTTGAGGTCCGGGTCAATCATCGCCGCGCCGCCGTACTTGATCACGACCGTCTGGTTCCGGAAACGCTGGATGTAGGACAGCGCCTCGATGAGCAACGTTTTTTTCTCGGAAGTGAACATGAACCGGCTCAGGTTTTCTTGACGACAGGAACGATCAGTTCTTGGTTGGTTTGCAGCAAGCTGTCGGATTTGAGATCGTTGAGCGCGACCAGTTTTTTCACCGAGGTGCCGTAGCGTCGGGCGAGGCCCCAGAGCGTGTCCCCGCGCCGCACCCGGATCACCTTGTGGTGGTGCGGAGTGGCCGAGGCAGGGGAAGCCGCCTTGGCGCTGGCCGCAAGCCGAGGAGGCTTGACGCGCAACCACTGTCCGGCCCGCAAGTCCGTGGGACGCTTCAGGTCGTTCCAGATCAGCAGTTCCTGCACCGACACCCCATGCCGCCGGGAAATGGCCGAAAGCGTGGTGCCGTACCGAACCCGGATGGAATCGCGATGGCGGGAGGCCGCGGCTTTGGTCTTTTGCCGCTGCCGTTTGACGAGCAAGCGCTGCCCGGCCTGCAAGTCTTCCGGACGCTTCAGGCCGTTCCACGCCATGAGTTGATCCACGGACGCGCCGTAGCGCCGGGCGATTTGCGAAAGCGTGGTGCCGCGCCGCACCCGGATCGTGCTGCGCTTGTTGGACGCGACCACTCGGCGCTTGGGCTTGGGCAACGCGGCGACCTTCTGGAACACGTCCCACGTTGGGGTGTACACCTTGAGCCGCTTCCCCACGCGCAGGGGAGTGGAGGTTTTGAGGCGGTTCCAGTAGGCCAGTCGCCCCACCGAGGTCTGGTGCCTCTTCGCCAGCACCCAAAGCGAATCGCCTCGGCGCACCCGGAAGTAGTTGGGCGCCCCGTGCTTTTCCAGAATCCGTGTGACCGTGCGCGTGTTGGGGAGGTAGCCGGACGACGAGGCCACCCACTTGGTGGAGTGCTTGGGGTTGGCCTTGAGGGAGGCGACCAGTTGGCTCCGGCGGTCCAGCGGCAGGTAAAGCGGGTAGGTCTTTTGGTTGAGCGGGGGCATGCCCCGGTAAAACATGAGGTTGTGCTGCCGCAGCGTCTGGAACGACAGCCCCGCCCGCTGGGCGGCTTCCTTCATGGAGAAGGTGGAGGGCAGCACGATCTGCGTCTCCGCCATCGGCGGATCGAGCTTGATGCGCCCCAAGCCGTAGTAGTCCCGGTGCTTGTAAATCACGGCCAGCGCGAGAATCGCGGGGATGTACCCCCGGGTTTCGCGAGGCAAGCGCCGCAGGTTCCAAAAGTCCGTGGGCCGCCGCCGCCGCTTGTTGTAGCGCACCGCCTGATCCACCCGGCGCGGACCAGTGTTGTAGGCCGCCATCGCCAGCGTCCAGTCGCCAAAACGCTCGTGCAGTTGCTTGAGGAAGCGGGCAGCGGCGCGGGTCGCCAGCACCGGGTCGCGGCGCTCGTCCACCCACTCGTCAATCGTGAGTCCGTAAATGCGCCCGGTCGAAGAAATGAACTGCCAGAGGCCCACCGCGCTCATGCGGGACCGCGCCCGGTTGTTGAAGTTGCTCTCCGCCGGAACCATGAAGACGAGGTCTTGCGGCAAGCCCTCCTCCTTGAGAATGCGCCGCATCATCGGCAGGTAACGTCCGGAACGCCGGATGCCCTGGATGAGGTGCTTGCGCTTGCGCTTCGTGTAAAACGTGATCAACTGCCGCACCCGGCGGTTGTCCACCACCGGAATGTCGTAGGTCGGACGCTTGGCGGAGTTAAGGACGTACTGCGTCTCGCTCCACGCCGTGGACGCGGCGGGAAAAGTCAGCAGTGCGGCAAGGGTGATGCCGCAGAGGGTTCGCAAAATGGGGTGGTGCATCAAAGGGAAATTGGCCTTTCATCAGAAAGAGCAATTCTTGAGGATTCCAGAATCGTTGCAAGCCAAACTGACCGGATCGGCCAAGTTTCCGAAAGCGGTGCAAGGACCATGCGTTCCCCCGCCGCCCGGCGGTCCTCCGCAAAAAAAGGTTGACTCTCCCCTCCGTTTTTCCGAAACTAATGGGTCCGGACGCGAGAATAGCTCAGTTGGTAGAGCGCAACCTTGCCAAGGTTGAGGTCGCGGGTTCGAATCCCGTTTCTCGCTCCACCCACCTACCCTTCGTTTTCCTCGTTCAATCCGGTGAGTTCCTCAAGCTCCTATAGTTTAACTGGATAAAACGGCGGTTTCCTAAACCGCAACTCGGGGTTCAAGTCCCTGTGGGAGCGCCAGTCCTCCGTCTTTACTTGGTCCGTGAGGCTCAGTTGAGGATCTGCCCTGCCGACGAATCAATCTCCTGCCCCGCCACCCAGCGGCCCTGAAAGCGGAAGCTGTTTTCCTCCATCTGCTCAAAAAACCACTGGGGGTCGCCGCCCTCCATGTGCGCCTTGTGCGCCTCAGCATCCTTGAAAACCTGAGTGTAGAGGAACACGTTCTCCTGCTCCAAGTGCCGACAGATGTAGAACTGCTCCATGCCCGGCTGGTTCGCCAAGCAGTTGTAGCGGTACTCATTCATCAGGGCCTCGATCTGATCGGTGTCTCCTTCGACGACCGCAGTGACGTGAACGACGTAACTCATGATCAATTGTGGGGTGATCGGAATTTCCGTTCGCCCTGAGCGTTCCGGAACCTGTCCTGAGTCCGGCCGAAGAGGGTGAATCCCATCATCCATGCTTCGACAAGCTCAGCACGAACGGGGTGCGCAAGGTTGTAACTTGTATTTGGGTCCATTAGCTGACTTTGTGGAGGGTGTGGCGACGGTTGAAGGTGAACGGGCGCACCTCGGTAGCCCAGCGGCCTTTTTCCACGGCAGTCGCCCACGCATCGCTGGTGAGGACGGATGGGTCGTCCAGTTCGTAAATCGCCGTGAAGTTCGGCCCGCTGTGCGCGACCGCCTTGCGCTCGCCGCCGATGCTCACCGCAAAGTCCTCGCCTTCCACCCGCGTGACGGAATTCACCCCCGGAACCGTTAGCAGGTTGGGAATGTGTTCCTCGTCATAAACTTCGTGGAACAGCGCGAGCTTGTCTGCCTCGACATCCATTGACACGAGAAACAGGTATTTTGACGCGATTGGCATGGACTCCTTTCCGTTGAGATTCATTGTGTTGCTATATTTACCGGAATCTGCGCAATTGTTAAAGCTTTTCGGCAAGAAAGCCGAGATGACCCTCACGAAATCGCAGTGTTCCGTAGCCCTCCAGCACCTGCACCTGAAATCCTGAAACCCGCAGGCCTTGGATGATTTCAGCAGTTTCGTAGAGAAAAATCCGGTGAGTTTCGGTGCTGCGCCGATAGTGTTCGCCCACCAGCCGGAAGCTGATGATGCGTCGGATCAGTTCCTGCTTCTCCAGGTCTGGAACAATTTCAAACACAACTGTCCAGCCCTTCCCTTCCCGAAAGGCCTGATAAGGCTGGACCCTGCGGGCGTGGTCGGTGGTGAGCAGGTCAAAGAGCAAAAAGCCTCCAGAGGCCAAGGCACGTTGAAGCTTGGGAAACAACGCGAAAAGCTGTTCTCGTTTTGATGAGGATTCTGGAGCGTAGCCCAAACACTCACCGATCGACAGCACCGCCGCACACTCCGGAAGTTCTGTGTCGTACACCGACGCTTGCCGCAACTCTGCGCCAGGAGCACGTTTGCAGGCGAACTCCAGCATGGCTGCGGAAGTATCAACCCCCAGCACGGAATAGCCTTTCTGCACAAGCGCTGTTGCCGTGATTCCGGAGCCACAGCCCAATTCGACCACGACCGGATTTCCAGTTGCTCGCGAGGCGAGGGTTCTCAAAACAAAAGGCGTTGCTGCCTGGGCAAAGCTGCCGAAGCCCTGATCGTGAATATGTGCCAAATCCTCAGCGTAAAAAGCACTCATGTGGCGGATTTCATTCCCAACTTGATTGCGCTTCCGGGCGTATTACAATCTTCAGATTATCACCATCCGGTACGGAGTTGGGTTAGGGGTGGTGTTCTGCCTTCGGGCTTTTGCCCGGTCCCATTGGTTATCCAAGGAAAATGCCATGAATGTTGAGCAGGTGCTTGCCCACCCTCCAAGAGTTCTGAGCCAAGCCCAGCGCGAAGCGTACTTTGAGCAGGGCTACCTTTGCATTGAGGGTCTCATTTCGGAAGCCGAGTTGCAACGTTTGCGTGAGGTCACGCGGGAGTTCGTGGAACGTAGCCGTCACCAAACCACCTCCGGACGCACCTTCGATCTGGCACCGAGCCACTCCCACGATGCTCCCAAAATCCGTCGCATCAAGCGTCCGGACGCGCAGCACGACACCTACTGGCAGTTCGCGCAGGGCACAATTGCGGACATCGCTGCCGATTTGGTCGGGCCGGACGTGGTCTTCCACCACTCCAAGCTCAACTTCAAGTGGAACGACGGCAGGGACGAGGTGCAGTGGCACCAGGACATCCAGTTCTACCCGCACACCAACTACAGTTCCCTGACGATTGGGATGTTTCTGGAAAACACGGGCATGGACGATGGTGCTGTGGCCGTGTTGCCCAAAAGCCACGAGGGGCCGCTCTATGACCTTTACAATGACGATAATGTGTGGGTGGGGCACCTCAAGCCTACCGACATTGATCGGCTCGATGTTGATTCGGCTCAGTACCTGACCGGACCTGCCGGAAGCATCACGGTCCACAACTGCCGCACCGTGCATTCCTCCCTGCCAAGCAAGTCCACGGCCATGCGACCGCTCTTGCTCAATGCCTACAACGCCGCAGATGCCAAGCCCTACACGCCGCACCCGGATCCCTCCACGCATGCTGGGGAACTCGTGCGGGGGCAGTCCGCCCGCTGGGTGGACCACGATCCCCGCCCCTGCCTGCTGCCTCCGGACTGGTCGGGCGGCTACACTTCCATCTTCGCCGCACAAGCCGAAGAAGACGGGACACCGGCTTCTTGAACTCCCGCCGCCTCCTACAACTCAACGACCCGAATTTCCCGTTCGCCCCTCGCAACAGCCCGGTTTTCTACGGCTGGGTGATGGTGGTGGCCAGCACCATCGGGATGCTTGCCAGCATTCCGGGGCAGACGATGGGCGTGGGGGTCTTCAGCGAATACCTCATCTCCGCAACCGGGCTGAACCGGATTGAGTTGAGCTTCGCCTACATGACGGGGACGATCCTCAGCAGCCTCATCCTGCCCTTTGCCGGAAGGCTCTACGACCGCTTGGGGGCGCGTGTCATGATCGTGGCCACAGGAGTCGGGCTGGGCGTGGCGCTGATCTTCTTTGCACAGACGGTGGCGCTGATCAATACCTTCCGTCCGTTGCTTCCAGAATTTTTTCCCGCCAGTTTGGCGGGACTGCTGGTGATGACTGCGGCCTTTTTGCTGTTGCGGCAGTTTGGGCAGGGCATCATGGCAATGGTCAGCCGCAACGCGATGGCCAAGTGGTTTGACACGAAACGGGGACTGGTGACGGGCATCAGCGGGATTTTCGCGTCCTTTGGCTTTTCCGTGGCCCCACTGGCGATGAACCACCTCATCCACCGCTTCGGGCACTTGGAAACCATGCTGCTGCTGTCCGCAAGCTGCGGATTCGGCATGGCGTTTTTGGGCTGGTTGCTGTTTCGGGACCGTCCAGAAGAGTGCGGGCTGCTGATGGACGGGCACACCGAGGCAAAAGTTTCGGAACACGCCACGACCCCGGAACGGGACGCGACCCTCGCCGAAGCCCGCCGCACTTACAACTTCTGGATTTTCTGCCTGGGGATTTGCTCCTCCTCCCTCATCGTCACCGGGTTCACCTTTCACATTGGCTCGATCGGCCTCACCTCCGGGCTGAGCCGGGTGGAAGCCTACGCGATCTTTCTGCCGATGTCATTTGTGAGCGTGGTCAGCCACTTTGTGGCAGGGTGGGCCAGCGACCGGATGCCTTTGAAGTACCCGCTGATGGTGCTGGTGTCCACCCTTGGGGTTGGATGCTTGGGGCTGTTGGCGTTTGAAACCCTGTGGTCCCGGATGCTCGTCATCATCTGCTTTGGAATCCAGGGCGGCGTGTGGGGATGCCTGTCGGTGGTGGCGTGGCCCCGTTTTTTTGGCCGCAAGCACTTGGGGGCCATCAGCGGGTTGTTCATGAGCTGTCAGGTGTTTGCCAGCGCGATCGGCCCTCCGGTGTTCGGCGCTTCCGAACACTTCACCGGAACCTACCACACCGCTGCATGGGTGGGAGCGGGAATCAACCTGATTCTGCTGTTTGGAGCCATGCGCGCCAAGAGCTACTACCGCCGCGCCTGACCTGCGGCACTACGCCGACTCAGCGAAGCGTTCGGCGAGCTTGAGGCGCTGGATTTTCCCGGAGGGGCCTTTGGGGAGTTCGTCGAGGAAGAAGTAGCGCGACGGGGCACGGTAGTCGCCCATCGCCTGCTGGCACATTTCCCGGAGCGTTGCTTCGGCCACCTCCTCGCCCGGACGCGGGGCAATCGCCGCCGCAACGGTTTGGCCATAATGCACGTCCGGAAGTGGAAAGGCGGCGGCCTCCAGCACGCTCTCGTGCCGATAAAGCACGTCGTCAATCTCGCGGGGGGCGATGTTCTCGCCACCCTTGATGATGAGTTCCTTGAGCCGTCCGGTGACGAAGACGTAGCCATCGGCATCCATGTTGCCGAGGTCGCCCGTGCGATACCAGCCGTCCGGGGTGAAGGCTTCGCGGGTGGCTTCCGGATTCTTGAGGTAGCCGCGCATCACGTTGCGACCCCGCACCTGAATTTCGGACTCTTCCCCGACGGCTGCGACCTTGCCTTCCGCATCGGCGACCCGCGCCTCGTTGCCGTAGGCGATGCCGGGCGAGCCAATCTTGTGCTGGGCGGGATCGAGCGGATTGGACAACAGCGGTGCGGCGGTTTCCGTGATCCCCATCGTCTCGACAATGCTGAGTCCAAAACGCGCCTCGAAGGCTTCGTGCAAAGCCGGGGGCAACGGGGCCGAGGCCGAGCGGCCAAAGCGCATCTTCGCCAGCCGCGACTTGAGTTCGGGATCGTCCTCGGCGTTCATCAGGTAGGACAGGATCGTGGGCACGGCACTGAACCAGGTGCATCCTTCCTCGACAATCCACTCCCAGAATTTCGACACCTGAAAGCGGTGCGGCAGCACCAGCCCGGAACCACTCACCAGCGGCCCCATCACGGAAACCACCTGCGCGTTGATGTGGCAGAGCGGCAACACGCAGAGGGTGCGGTCGTCCGGGTTCAGTTCGTGGGCGATTTCGGTGTTCCAGCCGCCGTGCGTCAGGCTGTCGTGGGTGTGGATCACCCCCTTGGGCCGCCCGGTGGTACCGGACGTGTAGATCAGCAACACGGCATCGTCCGGCTGGGGCGCAGGGGGTAGTTCTCCAGCAGGAATCGCTTCCCAGTCCGGGCCGTGGTCGGGATGCGCCGGGATCACCCGGATGTCTTGTGAAAGCTGGGACAACGCCTGCTCCGCCAAGGTTTCATGCTGAGGCGCAACAAACAGCGTGGTGGTCTCCGAATGCTCCAGCACATAGGACACGATGTCCGGCCCCGACAAGGGGTTGACCAGCAGCACCTGAAAGCCGCCGTACATGCCGCCCAAAAACAGTTCCAACGCCGCCTGCCCGTTGCCGTGCAGTCCCGAAACCGGAGCGCCGGGAGGCAATCCCAGCCCCGCCAGCCGACTCGCAACCGCCCGCACCCGTTCCCGGAACTCACGCCAGGTGTAGCGATTTCCGGATTCGGGAAAGGCCACAAACTGCCGATCCGGCGAGGTTTCGGCATGGTGGTCAATCAGGCTGCGGATGGTTTGGCCTTCGGGATTCATGAGTTTAGGCGTTTAGACTGTAGGGGTTTAGGGGTTGAGGCTGTGGGTGTTTAGGGAAGGTGGCTCAGCGGCCATGCTTGGTCCAGTACTCGCCAAAGATATCCTCCACGCTCGGTTCCACTGGGGCAATGGGCCGGACGATGCGGACGATGTTCAGGTAGTGGCGGTAGTTGAGATTGTCGCTGATGCTGTTGCCGCCCCAAGTACCACACCCCATCGAGAGCGAGAAGGGCATGCCGTTGTCAAAGCTGCCGCCCGTGGCGAAGCAGTGCGCCTGATTGACGATCACGCGGCAGGCGGGCAGGCTCAGTCCCATCTCCAACGGACGCGACTCGTCCTGCGAATGCAGCCCCACCGAGTGGCCCTTGCCCTGAAATTCGTAAATCTCCCGGACCTGCTGACACGCGGCGGCAAAGTCTGCGGCGCGGTACACCGTCAGCACCGGGCTGAGCTTTTCTCCGGAAAACGGATGCTCGCGCCCGGTTCCGGTTTCCTCGACCATCAACATCCGGGTCTGTGCCGTTCCCGGACGCTGAAGGCCCACCGCCTCGGCGATTTCCGCTGCCGATTTAGCAATCAAGTCGGGGCTGAGCCGTCCCTGCGGCCAGAGGGCCGTTTGCAGGGTTTGCGTTTCCACTGGATTCAGCCGCCATCCGCCTTCAGCCTCCAGTGCGGCAATGGCCTCATCATAGACGGCATCCACGATCACCACGCTGTTTTCGGAAGAGCAGCTAGTCGCGTTGTCAAAGGTCTTGGAGGCGGTGATCTTGCGGGCGGCGGCGGCGAGGTCGGCGGTTTCGTCAATGATCACGGAAACGTTGCCTGCGCCCACGCCAATCGCCGGAGTGCCGCTGCGGTAGGCGGCGCGGACGTTGCTCTGCGACCCCGTCACCACCAGCAAGTCGGCCAACTGCATCAGTTCGTGCGTGTCCTCCTTGTTGATGGGCGAGGGCAGCTTCTGGATGAGGTGTTCTGGATGTCCAAGCTTGTGCAGCACCGCTTGCAGCAAGCCCACAAGCCGCTGGCAGACCGCATCCCCCTTGGGAGACGGCGCGAGGATGACCGCGTTGCGGCCTTTGATCGAGTTGAGGGTCTTGTTGAGCGGGGTGGCAATTGGATTGGTCGAAGGCGTGATGGCTCCGACTACGCCCACAGGCCGGGCGATTTCGACCAGCCCCTGCTCCGGAAGCTCCCGAATCACGCCCGCTGAGGGCGCATTCCGCAAGTCCCGCAACAAGCCCAAGGTCTTGCGGTGGTTCTTGGTGATCTTGTCGTCCACATCCCCCAAGCCCGTGTCCCGCACGGCTTGCTCGGCGAGCGAACGGTTGGTTTCCGGCTCAAGGATCGCCCACGCCAGTCCGACAAGCAACTCGTCAACTTCGGCTTGGCTGGCTGCTTCAAATTGCGCCTGCGCGGTTCGAGCCTGCGCGACGAGGGTTTCAACCTGAGACTGTGGCATTTTCGTTTGGTGGTGATAGGCCGGGGG
>CAZQXS010000129.1:0-10234 GCA_964597275.1 uncultured Pseudomonadota bacterium
AAGCCCGTGACCGGGATTTCTTGGGTGGAACCCACCGGAACCCTGTTTGAACTCTTCAAGGCGATCCACAGCGTCGGCAATCCCAACGATGTCGTCCAGATTGCGGCGGAGTTCAACGTGGAGTTTCTCTCGGCCCAACAGGCTTCTCCCAACTGGACGGCTTAGTTCACGTCAGAATTGGTTTCTTGGTGGTGGTTCTTGTGTGAATGATGACCTCGCTCCTGTTATTCCGTGCGCAGCGCAGCGCAGACCCGGAATCCGGAGCAAACGGCCGTGTGGCTGGATTCCCGCCTGCGCGGGAATGACAACAGAGACGGGGCCACGACCGATGTTTTGTGGTTTGCGAGGGTTTTTGTTACAAATTGATATATTAAAGGTTTAATTTTTTAAGTTGCAATATCAATGAATTAGGTGTTAAGACCATCAGGTTCCCCAAACTGAGGACTTGCAAAACCTCTTGAAGGGAGGCATACTATTCCGACTGAGCTAAAGAGGATGATCCGCCTTCCGGGGGCAGGCCTCCCTTCAAGCCTTGAGGGATTCTGGGCCATGCACCTCCGTGGAGGGAAACTTTTCTGACTGACCCAATGGAGTGGAGCAAGCCATGGCGAGGAGAACAAAGCCAGATGAAGCCACCGCCAACTTTGGCGAAGGTTTGGAACTTGAGCAACGCCGCAAGGAGGAAGAGCAGCGCGTCCTTCAAGAGGCGGTGAATCATTTTTTGAAGAACGGCAAGAAGATCGAGATGCTTCCGCCGCAGGAGGTGAAGACGCGCTCCCTGATTGGTGGGGAGGAGCAGTGGAGCACCTACGAATCGGTGGACGAGCCGTTCCGCAAGGATTAGCACCCAGCGCCGATGCCCAACTCGGTCACCCGCGAGGCCATTGACCTCGAAGGTCTGCGCCGTCGCGCCCAGCACCCCCAAGCGGGAGCGGTCCTGATTTTCTGTGGAGACATCCGCAACCACAGCGAGGGCCGTTCGGTCACCGTGCTGGAGTATGAAGCCCATGAGCGCATGGCGCTTCGGCAGATTGACCGGATTGTTGAGGAAGCCCAGCAACGCTGGCCCCTCCACTACGCCGAGGTCATCCACCGTTTCGGGAAAATGGCGGTGCTGGACTGCTCCATTGCCACCGCCGTTTCCTCCTCCCACCGTGCGGACGCCTACGCGGCAAGCCGCTACATCATTGACACCATCAAGCGTTCCGTTCCGATCTGGAAAAAGGAACACTTTGAGAGCGGAGCTTCGGCGTGGAGCAAGGGCTGTGAAGCCTCCAGCGTCATCGAGGAGCCAACGGAACCACCTCCTGCGGTCGCTCAGGAACACGCCACTCCCGCCTGAGTGCAGCAGGCTCTCCCCAAAAACTTGCCTGCGCCGCCACTCCAGACTTGCCCTCCCTGTCCGAATTTCTGATACTTAGGTCGGACGTGTGACTTTGCACGGCCCCGCTTCACCATCGGTGGTGTCGTCCGGGGACTTCAGGACTGGACTCGGCTCCAGCTTTCACTTTTTCTGCAATTGAGCCAAATGATCACGGAGGGGGGAGGACGCACCAAGTTTGTCGAACAGCACGGCCTCTGGGGCGAGGCGGAACATGCGGCGGCGGAAGCCGTTTTGCGCAAGGTTGAGGAAATGGGGCTGGAAACCCTCCGGCTTTCCTTTGCCGATCAGCATGGGGTGTTGCGCGGCAAGGTGATCGAGGCGCGGGACTTGGCCTCGAACTTCCGGAACGGTTGCACGATGACCTCCAGTTTGCTGGCCAAGGACACGTCGCACCGCTCGGTGTTTCCCGTCTTTTCCTCCGGGGGGGGATTGGGGATGGAGGAAATGGCGGGGGCCGGAGACATCATCATGGTGCCGGACCCCACGACGTTTCGCCAACTGCCGTGGTCCCCAAAATCCGGCTGGCTGCTTTGCGACATTTTCTTCAGCAACGGCCATCCGGTTCCGTTCTCCACCCGTCAGATTCTGCGCCAAGCCCTGAAGTCGTTGAGCGCGGCGGGCTACGACTTCCTTGTGGGGCTGGAGGTGGAGTTCACGTTGTTGACGTTGGTGGACGCAAAAACCGGGCTGGGGGATGCCGGACAGCCGGGCACTCCGCCGGAGGTGGGCTTGCTCAATCAGGGCTTTCAGTACCTCACCGAACAGCGCTATGATGAGGCCGAGGGGATGCTTTCCGTGATCCGCCGCAATCTGGTGGAACTCGGTCTGCCGCTGCGCTCCATCGAGGTCGAGTTCGGTCCCAGCCAGTTTGAACTGACGCTGCACCCAGATTCCGGGCAGGAAGCCGCCGATGCGATGGTGTTGCTGCGCAGCGCGGTCAAGCAGGTTTGCCGCCGTGCGGGGTACCACGCCACCTTCATGTGTCGGCCTGCCCTGCCGAACGCCTTTTCCAACGGGTGGCATTTGCATCAATCGCTCTGGACCCGTTCTGGTGCGTCGGAGCCTTCCGGTGCCAATGCGTTCATGCCGACTCAGGCGGGGGAGGTTTTGTCGGAAGCGGGACGGGCGTTTGTGGGAGGCTTGCTGGCTCACGCGGCGGCGGCCTCGGTGTTCACCACCCCCACCCTCAACGGCTACAAGCGCTTTCGGCCCCACACGCTTGCCCCGGATCGGGTGGCGTGGAGTGTGGACAACAAGGGGGCGATGATCCGGGTCATCGGGGCGCTGGACGATCCAGCCACGCGCATTGAAAACCGGGTGGGTGAACCTGCGGCGAATCCCTACCTCTACCTTGCCTCCCAAATCCATGCCGGGCTGGATGGCATCCGTCGGCAACTGGATCCCGGCCCCCCCACCGACACCCCCTACGACTCCGAAGCCCCCCGGCTTCCGCAAAGCCTGATGGACGCGGTTTCGGAGTTGCGCGGCAGTGAGCTTTACCGCACGACCATGGGCGATTCGTTCATCAACTACCTGCTGAAAATCAAGGAAGCGGAGATTGCTCGATTCCTCACCGCCGTGACCGACTGGGAGCAGCGCGAGTACTTTTCGCTGTTTTAGGTCAGCTTTCCGGTGGAAAGACTTGTGCGAGTTCGCAAATTGGCCTACCCTTTGCTACAGAACCTTTGGCCGTTCAAGGAAGAACCGCAAGCAGAAAGGACGCATGGCACAAAGCTATTACAAGACGATTCACGGCACCCGCTACGACCGTGCCCTGCTCGGCGCGGCGGATGAGCGCATCGCAGGACAGGGGGATGGCCGCATTTCCGAAAAGGATGCGGAGGAACTCGTTGAGCTTTCCAAGGACGGGGGGCGTGTAACCGAAACGGAACTCCGGACCCTCAAGTACATCCGCGAGCATTATCGCTTCACCCCCAAAGCCGCCGCATGGTTTGCCGGGCAGTTGCCGGCCATTGAGCAGGCGGTGCATCCGGAGAAACTCGCCCAGCCCCAACCGCCGCACTCTCCCCCACCTCCGCCGCAAGCCCCGGCACCACCCCCGGAACCGCCTCCAGCCGAAGGAGCAGAGCCTGCTGCACCGCAGTGGCCGCAGGAAGTGATGACGACCGAAGCTTCCTCGGCCAGTCCGATTCCGCATGTGATCTGGGGAGTGCTGCTGCTGGCTTCAATCATCATCGGCGTGGTGTTCTATCAGGGGGCCGCCGAGCAGGCCGAAACCCTGAAGGCTCAGTTGGACGCATTGCCGGACACCCAGTTGCTGGAGCAGCAGGTTGCGAACTTGCAATCCGAGCAAGCCGCGATGCAAACCACACAGGGCGAGTTGCGGACAGAGCGGAACGCCCTGCAAGCGCAGGTGGAAAACCTCAATCAACAGCTTGCAGGTGCCCAAAACCAGCACGACGACCTGCAAAAGCGCTTTGAGGCCACCAGCAACCGACTGGAGATTGCCGGATCGAAAATCTCAGGGATGCAGTCCGAGGTGCAGTCCCTTCACGAGCAACTTGCACAAGCCGAGCAGGTGGCTCTGGACGCACAGGCCGCACAGGCCGTTCAGGACGAAACCCCTCAGCCGACTCCTGAGCCGACCAAAAGCGATGTGGCTCCGTCGGTTGCCGCAGTCCTGCGCGTCTTGCAGGAAAACGCGCTTGCGCATTCGGAGGCATTCAAGATCACTTCGCTTCAGCTTGACGCCAGCCTGGAGGGCTTCAAGTTCAACGAGGCCATCCTGCTCCCGGAACACAAGGAACTGCTGGACCGCCTGGTTCCGTTGCTGAAACCGCTGGAAGTGCAGCTCAAGCTGATCGGCCACACCGACAGCACCGGAAATTACAGCGCGGTCAACCTCTTCCTCTCGCACCGCCGCGCACTGGTGGCCAGCCAGTACATCACTGAAAAGCTGGGCTTTCCCCGCAGCCGGATTTACGCCACGGGCCGCGCCCATCTCAAGCCGACGGCCGAAAACACTTCGCGCTCCACGCGCTTGAAGAACCGCCGGGTGGACCTCCACCTTGAAATCCGCAACGGCCATCCCCCCGAAAAACTCCCATAGTGCCAAACACTCCTAAAGTCACACTCAAGCCGGGACGAGAGAAGTCCCTCGAACGCCGCCACCCCTGGGTCTTTTCCGGAGCCGTGGAGCGGGTTGCAGACACTCCTGATCCCGGTGACACCGTGCGGGTCGAAAAAGCGGACGGCCATTTTCTTGCGTGGGGCGCATGGAGTCCCACTTCGCAGATTCGCGTGCGGGTTTGGAGTTGGCAGGAGGCGGACGTGGTGGATGAAGCATTCTTCCGGGCTAGGTTGGCGGCGGCTCTTCAGTTTCGGCAGGCCTGTCTTCCCGAATCCAAATCCAATGGTCGGCGGCTCGTGCAGGGCGAGGCTGATGGCCTGCCGGGGCTGATCGTGGATCAGTATGGGGACGTGCTGGTGCTGCAATGCTTGAGCATCGGCGTGGACGTGTGGCGGGAGACTGTGGTGGGGTTGTTGAGCGAACTCACCGGATGCGCTGCGATTTTCGAGCGTTCGGACGCAGAAGTGCGCAAGCTCGAAGGGCTGGAGCCTCGGCGGGGGCTGGTGGCCGGAACCCTCCCGGAAGCGGTCCAGATCACGGAGCAGGGCTTGACCTTGGAGGTGGATGTCGAGAAGGGCCAGAAAACCGGATTCTACCTCGACCAGCGCGACAACCGCGAGCGTGTGCGCACCCTTGCGTCCGGCAAGCGCGTCCTCGATGCGTTTTGCTACACGGGCGGATTTGCGCTTGCCGCCTTGCAGGGCGGGGCCGAGTCGGTGATGGCGATTGAGTCCTCCAAGCCCGCGCTGGCGCTGGTGGAGCAGCACTGCCGCCTGAATGGATTTGAGGAACGGGACATCACTCTGGTGGAAGCGGACGTGTTTGAGCATTTGCGCCGACTCCGGGACGCCGCCGCCACCTTTGACCTCATCATCCTTGATCCTCCCAAATTCGCCCCCACCGCCAAACACGCCGAAAAAGCCTCTCGCGCCTACAAGGATGTCAACCTCTGGGCGTTCCGGCTGCTCGCCCCCGGAGGGCTACTGCTGACCTGCTCCTGCTCGGCGGGGGTCGGCCCCGGGCTTTTCCGCAAGGTGATCGCGGCGGCGGCGGTGGACGCAGGAGTTGAGGCCCGCGTGCTGGACACCCTCGGCCCCGCGCCGGACCACGCCGGAGCCTTGCATTTTCCAGAAGGCGAATACCTCACGGGCTTGCTGGTGCGCCGCACTTGACATCGCCTGCGCAATCGGTTCCAATTCAACACTCGCACCGCCGCACCCACGCAAGCCCATGTACAAAGTCATCATTCAGGTCATCGAACTGTCCGGAGAGTGGGACATGCTCTGCCAAATGCTCCAGCGCACCGACTACGCCTACAGCCTGGTGGTGGACAACCGCGCACAAAAGCTGGAGTTCGTCGGGCACGACATCGAGCTCTTCATCTCCTACCTCGTCATGCACCGCATCCGCTTTGAGGTGCAGGATTACGTTTGGCTCGAACATCCTGACGAAGAATCCGGGCACGCCTGAGCCTCCGACTCATTCAGCTTGCACCACCACGCAAGGAGCGCGATACTGATCTGTTTGATTTAACATTCGGATCACAACCTCACCATGATTCAAGAACTGCGAGAGTATTCGCAAAGCCTCTTCTTCAAACTCCTGCTGCTGGTCGTTGCCGTCACCCTCGTGATTTCCTTCGGGGTCGGCTCCTTTTTCGGGGACCGCAAGGAGGTGCTGGCGACCGTGAACGGCCAGGACGTTTTGCTGAAGGACTACCAGCGGGCCTACACGAACCAGATGGAAAACCTGCGCCGCACCTTTGGGGACAGCGCAGACAAACTTGCCGAACAGCTTGGTCTGCGCAATCAGGTGCTTCAGCAACTGGTGGATCAGGAACTGCTTGTGCAGGAAGCCGAAACCATTGGGGTGATGGTCACGGATCTGGAGTTGCAGGAGTACATCCGCCAGCAGCCCTACTTCCAGAAGGACGGGCAGTTCGACTACGATACCTACACCACCATCCTCACCCAGAACCGCATTCCCCTCAACGACTACGAGGACAGTTCCCGCCGCGAATTGCTCGTGCAGAAGCAGCAGATGCTGCTGGGCGCGGGCTTGATTGTGAGCGAGTCGGAGGTGGAGCGGGCCTACCTTGCCGAGCATGAGCAGGTGGAGGTGGAGTATGTGCATTTCAATCCCCAGCAGTTCCTCGACAAGGTGGAGGTCAGCGATGCCGAACTGGCCACGCACCACGAGGCCAACCCCAATGACTTCCAGTCTCCGGAGCGCTTCCAGATCGAGTACGTCGTGCTGTCGCTCGATCATTTCCGGGATGCCTCCAAAGTGAAGGAGCGCGAAGTGCGCCGCTACTTCGAGCGCAACCGCGAGCAGTACACCACTCCCCCGGAGGTGCGTGCCCGGCACATCCTCTTCAAGGTCGAGTCCGGTGTGGACGAAGACCAAATTGCTGAACGCAAAACCGCACTCTCCGCCCTCCGCGAGCGGGTTGCTCAGGGCGAGTCCTTTGAGGAACTGGCCAAGGAATTGTCGGAAGACTTGTCCGCCTCACAGGGTGGTGACTTGGGCTGGTTCAAGCCCGGAGAGATGGTTCCAGCCTTTGAAAGCGCGGCGTTTTCTCTGGCCCCCGGACAGATCAGCGAGGTCGTGACCTCCCCGTTTGGGCTGCACCTCATCTTGGTGGAAGAGCGCAAGGACGGTGCAGAGAAGGACTTGGAGGAAGTCCGTGCCGAAATCACAGAGCAGTTGGTAGACAAGCGGGCCGAGAAGGCGCTGGAGGAACTGTTGGAGCAGCAGTCCAGTCTGGGCGCGGCCCCCATTCCCGGCGAGCTGGCGACCGCCCACGGTGGCGAACTCAAGTCCACCGATTGGTTTGAGCGCAGCACGGTGGTGGAGGGCTTTGGCTCCGCGTTTTCGCTGGTTCCCGAATTTGCAGGCAAGCAGCCCGGAGACTCCGGCGTGTGGAAGCGCAACCCCATTCAGGGGCACCTCTTCTACAAGCTGCTGGAGCGCGACGAACCCAAGCCGCTTGCGCTGTCCGATGCCAAGGTTCAGGTCGAGGCCGCCGTGCGCTTGCAGAAAGCCACCGCGCTGGCCAAGCAAACCGCCAAGCAGGCGCTGGATGGCATGAACGCCGGAACCGCGCTGGAGAATCTGGCGAAACAGCACGGGCTGGAAGTTGAAACCGCCAAGTTTTCTGCATCCACCCGCTTCCTGCCCAAACTCGGCGAGAACCCCGAGTTCCGCAGGACCGCACTGCGGCTCACCATCGAGCAACCCTACGGCCTCAGTGCAACGGAGCAACGGGCGGACCTCCTGCTCATCAAGGGAAGGACGCTCAATGCCGATCAGGCCGTGCAGCAGCGGGGGCAGGTGCGGACCCGCCTGCAACGCTCCCTCAACCAAGCGATGCTGGAACGGCGTGTGAAGCGGCTCCGGGAATCCGCCACCGTCGAGGTCATCAACCCGCTCTTCGCGCTGCCCAGCGCCTCCTGAGTCATGTTCCGGCACCCCGGACTCTGGCTCGCCACCGCTTTTCTGATCGCCCCTGCCCTGCTTGGGGGACAGGGGTTTTCAGGATTTCTCGAATCCTCCGCCCCACCGCTTCCCAAAACCTACGCCGAGTTCGACCGCTACACCGCCCAATCCGGTGAAACCGTCACGCTCACGGTGCGCGTCTTTCCGGCGACAGGCTGGTACCTCTACTCGATCACCGTGTCGCCTGACGACGGCCCGGAACCTACAAAACTCATCACGAAAACCTTGGTGCATGTGGCGACGGGAGTCTTGGAGGAAAGCCCTCCGGAGTGGGTGGAGGATGAGGCGTTTGGGACGCGGTTGGCCGTCCACCGGGAGCCTTTTGTGCTGACCCAGCGTTTCCGAATTGTGGAAGAGGCCGAGTCCGGCCCGCAGGATTGGGAAGGTGAACTGCACTTCCAGTCCTGCGACCAACGCATCTGTGCCCCTCTGCAAACGCTGAGACTCACGGCCCCGCTTGAGATTCAACAGCCGGAAGGTTAGGGGCTGTCCAACACCGCCTCGATCAGGTACGGCCCCTTGACCGCGAATCCGGCGGCGAGGGCTTGGTTGAACTGCTCGGCGGTTTCGGCACGGGTGCCCTCCACGCCCATGCCTTTTGCCAGGGAAACCCAATCGAGGTGAGGGCGATCGAGGTTGAACATCGCCTGCGTGTTGGGTCCGGGTTGCGCTCCCACGTTCTTCAACTCCCCGTGCAGGATCGCGTAGCTGCGGTTGGCAAAGATCACGGTGGTGACATCCAGATTTTCCCGCGCTTGCGTCCAGAGCGCCTGAGTCGTGTACATCGCGCTGCCGTCCCCTGACATGCTCAGCACCTTGCGATCCGGACACGCAACCGCCGCACCCGTGGCTTCGGGCAGTCCTCGTCCAATCGAACCCCCGGTTCCGTAAAGCCAATCGTGCGGGGGGCAGCCCACCGTGAAGGGCGCAACGCCTCGGCCTGCCGTCAGCGATTCGTCACTCACAATCGCGTTGTCCGGAAGCAAGTGCCCAATCGCCGCCCCAATTGCATCGGGATCGAGTGCCCCCGTGCGCAGATCCGGTCGTTCTGAAGCTTGCAGCGTGGGTGGGGTTTGCGAGGCACCCAACTCGTCGGCCAGCCACTCAAGGGCGTGCAGAATGTCCTCCTCGGCCCGAACGAGCGTGTGCGGCTGGCACGAATCGGGGATCAGCACGCTCGGCTTGTCGGGATACGCGAAAAACGCCACGGGCACTTTGGTGCCGATCAAGATGACGTGCTTGAAGGGCTGCGTCACCTCCAGCGCCTGATCCACAATGTAGGGAATGCGCGGAATGGCCACCCGTCCGGCCCCGCGCTGGATGCGGGCGGTGCCGAATTCCATCAAGGGAGTCGCGCCGGTCCGGTTGGCAATGCGGCTGACCAGTTCCAACCCTTCGGCCCGCAAAGCTCTGTTGCCGATCATCAGCAAGGTCGGCTCGCCGGAACGCAGCACGTTCACGCATTCGGCCATCGCCTCCGAGTCCGGCTTGGCGGGGGCGGCGATCTCTGGGATTGGGGCGATGTCCCTCGCCTCGTTCCACGCGGTGTCCGCCGGAAGAATCAGGGTGGCGATCTGCCCCGGAGCCTTGCGGGCTTCGGCAATCGCCTGTGCGCCGTCGGGCGAAACATCCGCTGCGGTGGGCGAGGTTTTCACCCAGTTGGAAACGGGCCACGCGATGCCCTCGATGTCCGCCGTCAACGGAGCGTCGTGCGCAATGTGGTAGGTCGCGTGTTCGCCCACGATGTTGACGATGGGGGTTTGGGCTTTTTTGGCGTTGTGCAGATTGGCGAGGCCATTCCCAAGCCCCGGACCCGTGTGCAGCAGTGTGGCGGCGGGTTTGTCCAGCATGCGTCCGTAGCCATCCGCCGCTCCTGTGACCACGCCCTCGAACAGTCCCAGCACGCAACGCATGCCGGGCACCTTGTCGAGTGCCGCGCAAAAGTGCATCTCCGAGGTTCCGGGGTTGGTGAAACACACGTCCACGCCCCCGGCCAACAGGGTGCGCACCAAACTTTCTGCTCCGTTCATGGTTTTCTCTGATCCTTTCGTGAAATCATCATTGTGAATTGCTTGTCGCTTAATCCGTATCAGATTAACGCCCTCCAATCAAAAATGCTTGCGTTTTCTCCGTGAAAGGTCAGGATAGCACGGAATTCGCCCGAAAGCCGTGGAATCGATTGGACGGCCCGGAAAAACAGAACCCACCTGAAAGGAGACGCGAGCCATGTCGGAAGCGAAGGCGGAGCGCAAGGTCACGGT
>CAZQXS010000130.1:0-10117 GCA_964597275.1 uncultured Pseudomonadota bacterium
TACTCGTACCGCAGGGGGTCCACAGGGTTGAGGCGGGCGGCTTTGCTGGAGGGGTAGAGGGTGACGAGGAAGCAGATCAGGAAGGACGCACCCGTGGTCAGAGCAACATCCATCCAGTCAATCAGGACGGGAATGCGGTTGCCGCCCGGATAGACTCCGGCGGGGATTTCAATGAGGTCGTAAGTTTTCAGCACCCAACAGATCGCCAGTCCCAGCCCAACACCGCTGAGGGTGCCGATCAGGCCGATCACGGTGCCCTGAAACATGAAGATGCGACGGATGCCGCCGTCGGTCGCGCCGAGGGATTTGAGGATGGCGATTTCACGGGATTTCTCGACGACGAGCATGACGAGCGAACTGATGATGTTGAAGGCCGCGACCACGATGATCAGCGTGAGGATGAGGAACAGCCCGATTTTTTCGAGCTTCATCACCTGAAAGAGGCTCTTGTTCTCGTCCGCCCAGTTGCTCACGAAGTGGTTCTGGATCTTGGCCTGAATCGTCCGGGCGACTTCCGGGGCGGCTTCGGGGTCGTCCACCCGCACCCCCACGCCGCTGACGCGGTCCTTCATGCCGAAAATCTTGCGTACCAGCCGATAGTCCGCAAAGGCCAGCACCTCGTCGTATCCGGAAATCCCGGACTCGAAAATGCCAACGACCTCCAGCTTCTTGACCCGTGGCACGTCGCCGATGGGGGTCATGCGCTGGTCGGACGAAACCACCTGCACGGTGTCGCCCAGCGAAACCTCCATCTGCTGGGCCAAGGCGGCACCTAAAATGATGCCGTCCCGGAGCTTGGCCGCACGGGCACGGGGATGGTCCAGCCGCTGGAGCAGCCGTTGGGAGATCGCGGCCTGCGCCTCCGGAGATTCCGGGATGGGGCCATAGATTTCCTCGCGCAGGAAGAAGGCGATGCGGGTGACGTGCGGTTCGCGCTTGGGGTCAATACCGCGCAGCAGCACGCCTTTGGGCTTGCGGCCTCCGGTGAGCATCCCCTGCTTGTAAACGTAGGGGGAGGTGGCGATCACGTCCGGGACGCCAGCAAGCTCCTGCTGGAGTTCGTCGTAATCCGCAATGCCCACGCTCCATGAGAAGACGGTGATGTGCGGGAGCGCCCCAGTGACGGCATCCTGCAAGTTGGTGCGGAAGCCGTTCATCACGGAGGTGGAGACGATGAGCGCAACCACGCCCAGCGCGACTCCGACAATCGAAATCCAAGTGATGAGGGAGATGGAGCGGTCACGCCGCCGCGAGAAGAGGTAGCGGCGACCGACGTAGGCTTCAAAGCCCATCAGACTGCCAACTGCTCGCGGGCGATGTCCGGGGCGGCGGCCAGCGCGTCGGGCAGCTTGTCCAGCGCCTTCACTCCGGCTTGCGCGAGGTCCGGCTTGCCGCCCCCGCGTCCGTCGGCGAGTGCGGCCACGGAGTTGACCAACTCGTTCGCCTTGACCCCCTTGCCGACCAGATCATCCGTGACGACGCAGATCAGCGACCCCTTGCCGTCCAGATCGGCGGCGAGCCACGCGATTCCCGATTCCAACTGATCCCGCAGCGATTGCGCCAGCCCCCGGAAGGTTTGCATCGAGTCCACCTCCACCTGCTTGGCCAGCACCCGGATGCCGTTGACGTCCTGCGCCTCGCCGAGTAGCCCGGAAAGATTGCCGAGCGCGGCCTGCTTGCGGACTTGCTGGAGTTCGCGTTCCAGCAGGCGCTTTTCTTCCATCAGTTTTTCGACCGTGCCCGCGAGTTTTTCGACAGGGGCGTTGAGCAGTTGCCGGAGTTCCTGCACGACCTGCCCCTCGCTTTGAGCAAGATTTTCGGCGTGTTTTCCCGTCACGCCCGTGATGCGCCGCACGCCTGCCGCAATCGCGCTTTCGGAGGTGATGCGGAACTGCCCGATCTGCCCGGTCGCCGGAACGTGGCAGCCGCCGCAGAGTTCGCGGGAGAACTTGCCGACCTCGATGACGCGCACGATGTCGCCGTACTTCTCGCCAAACATCGCCTTGATGCCGGAATCAATCGCGTCCTGATAGCCCGTCTCGAAGATGTTCGAGGAAACATTTTCGCGGATTTTCACGTTGACGATGCGCTCGATTTCCAAAAGCTGCTCGTCCGTCACCTTGTCGAAATGCGTAAAATCGAAGCGCAGGTAATCGGGATGCACGATGGAACCGGCCTGACTGACATGTGTGCCCAGCACCTGCTGCATCGCCGCGTACATCAGGTGTGTGGCGGTGTGGTTGTTGGTGGCGTTGAGCCGGAATTCGGGGTGGATGACCGCCTGCACCGGGGCATCGCTCGGAGTGCCGCCGCCCGTGCAGGTGTGGACAATCGCGTCACCCTGCTTCTGCACGTCAACGACGTTCCAGACAGTTTCGCCCTGCGTGATCGTGCCCTGATCGGCGACCTGCCCACCGGATTCGGCATAGAACGGAGTTTGGTCAAGAATGAGCTGCCAGCGGCCTTTCTCGTCCTGTGCGTAGCGGCGGACGAGCGATTCCGTTGAAAATTCCGTGTAACCTACAAACTTGGAATCCGGACCTTCCGTGACCTCGGTCCAGTCGGTCAGGGTCATCTGGAATTTTCCGGCTTCGCGGGCGCGGGTGCGTTGCTCGTCCATCAGCGTTTCAAAACCGGACTCGTCCACCGACAGGCCGCGTTCCTCGCACATCAAGCGCGTGAGGTCCACCGGGAAGCCGTAGGTGTCGTAGAGCTTGAAGGCGTCTGCTCCGGAAAGTTGCTGATTTGCTTCGGTTTCCGGCTTGGCGACCATTTGTGCGAAAATCTCCAGCCCGCGATCGAGCGTCTGCCCAAAGCTGGCCTCTTCCGCTTCAATCACGCCCATGACGTGCCGCTGCTGCTGGACGATTTCCGGAAACGCCTCGCCCATCACCTCGCTGAGCGTGGGGACGAGCTTGTGGATGAACGGCTCGTGCATCCCCAACACGCGGCCAAAGCGCGTGGCGCGGCGCAACATGCGGCGGATGACGTAACCCCGGCCCTCGTTGGACGGAATCGCGCCGTCGGCGATGGAAAAGCTCACCGCCCGCAGGTGGTCGGCGATCACGCGATAGGCGACTGTGGTTTCGCCTCCGGTGTCGGCCTGTCCGGTGACTTCGGTGATTTTCGCCATGATCGGCGTGAAGAGGTCCGTGTGGTAGTTGCCTTCAACGTTTTGCAAGACGCGGCAGATGCGCTCCAGCCCCATTCCGGTGTCCACATGCTGGGCGGGCAGCGGCTCCAAGTGCCGATCCGGAAAACGCTGGTACTGCATGAAGACGAGGTTCCACAACTCGACAAAGCGCCAGCAGCCCTCCACGTTGACCGCGCAGTTGTGTTCTCCGGAAAGCGGGCAGGTGCCCTCGCCAAGGTCAATGTGCAGTTCCGAGCAGGGACCGCAGGGGCCGATCTCGCCCATCTCCCAAAAATTGTCGTGCTTGTCACAGCGCAGCACCTGCTGCGGGTTGATTTCCGTGAGGTCGCGCCACAGGCTCTCGGCCTCTTCGTCCGGAGGCACGCCGTCACCGCCCTCGAAGACGGTCGCCCAGAGCTTGTCCTTGGGCAGCCCCCAAACTCCGGTCATCAGTTCCCATGCCCAAGTGATCGCGTCCTTTTTGAAATAGTCCCCAAAGGACCAGTTGCCGAGCATCTCGAAGAAGGTGTGGTGGAAGTTGTCGCGGCCCACGTCCTCCAGGTCGTTGTGCTTGCCGCTGGCACGGATGCACTTTTGCGAGTTTGCCGCCCGATTGTAGTCGCGGACCCCCGTGCCGAGGAAGATGTCCTTGAACTGCGCCATCCCGGAGTTGGTGAAGAGCAGGGTGGGGTCGTCGTTGGGAACCGACGGGGCGCTGCGGACAAAGCGGTGCCCGCGTTGCTCAAAGAACTCGATGAACTCTTGTCGGATTTGCTGCGAGGTGCGCATGGCGTTGGGCGGTTGCTGGGTTTGGGTTGGGATTGAAAACCCCGGAATGCAGAGGAGGGGAGGGCCGGCTCCGGGTGGCGGGAGGCCGGCCCGACGCGCTTAGCGCGCCATGAACTCGACCACGAGTTGGTCTTCCACGAGGATCGGAACCTCCTCGCGCTCCGGAATGCGCACGAGCGAACCGGAGAGCTTCTTGGGATCGCGCTGGATGTAGTCCAGCTGCTGCTCGAAGAAGTTGAACCAGTTCTTGTAGGTCTCGACCTGCTGGCTCTTCTCGCGCAGGGCCACGACGTCGCCGATGCGGACCTCGTAGCCGGGCTTGTTGACCTTCTTGCCGTTGACCGTGAGGTGGCAGTGGACGACCATCTGCCGGGCGGCCCGCAGGGTTCCGGCAAAGCCGAGGCGGTAGGCCACGTTGTCCAGCCGGGTTTCCAGCGACTGCACGAGCGCGACGTTGGTGGGGAGCTTGGAGCGCACCGCCTTCTTGTAGTAGCGGCGCAACTGCTTGGAACTCACTCCGTAGAAGTACTTGAGCTTCTGGGTTTCCTGAAGCTGGAGGCCGAAGGGCGACACCTTGCGGCGCATGTTCGCCCCGTGCTGTCCGGGACGGTTGGGGCGGCGGCTCAGGGTGAGCGCGGCGCTGGGACTGCCGATCAGGTTCACCCCAAGGGCGCGGCAGGTCTTGTGCTTGAGTGTGGATTTTCCGGGCATCTTACCGTTTCCAATCAGATGGCATCTGCGAGGCTTAGAAGGTTACAAACGCGGTTGCGGCACTTAAACGGAAATGCGAAGGCAGGATGCCATCCCGGAATCCGGGCCTGACTGCAACTTCGCGGAAAAAATGGCCGAAACCAAAACAAATTAGTATAGGGGAAATCGGCTCTGGAGTCAAAGCGAAACTGCTGGAACTGGAGAAGCCGAGGCCATTGCCGCGAACCCTTGCATCTGAAGGGATTCGGAGTAAAGTGCTTCGGAGGGCCGTTGCACGGCGGAAGTCCTGTTTGATCCAGAACCACCCTAACAAGAGAAATCATGCAACTCGACTGGCACGGCCTTTCAGATTCGGGAACTGGAACAATTGCTCGGATTGACGAAACCAACGCCGGCGGCGGCATTGACCATGTGGCGGTGCGGACGTGGCGGCTGGGGCGCATCCGGGCCGAAATAGCGAGGCGCGAGATTGCGGCGTGTCTGCTCTTTGATTCGGTCAACGTGCGTTACGCGACGGGGGCTTGCAACATGCAGGTGTTCCACGCCCGCAACCCCTCGCGCTACCTCTTCCTGCCGGTGGAGGGTCCGGTCATCCTCTTCGAGTTCGCAGGCTGCATGCACCTTGCAGACGGGCTGGAGACGATTGACGAGGTACGTCCGGCGATCACCGCGTCCTACGTCGCTGCCGGAGAGAACATCGCGGAGCGCGAGCGGCGCTGGGCAGAGTCGGTTGCCTCGCTGATCCGGGAAACGCTGGGTGCGGGAGTGCGCATCGGGCTGGAGCGCGTCAATGCTGGAGCCGCCCTTGCGCTTGCCGCCGAGGGTTTCGAGATTGTGGACGCGCAGGCTCCGGTCGAACGGGCACGGGCGCTCAAGTCCGCTGAGGAACTCAAGTGCGTGGTTGCCAGCCTGCGGGCTTGCGAACACGCGGTGGCGGCGTTGCGGGAGGCCGTGCGTCCGGGCATCACGGAGGTCGAGCTTTGGAGCATCCTGCACCAAGGCGTGATCGCACAGGACGGCAACTACGTTGAGACGCGCCTGCTCTCTTCCGGGCCGCGCACCAATCCGTGGTTTCAGGAAGCCGCGCCCCGCACCCTCGGCAAAAACGAACTGGTCGCGCTGGACACCGATGTCGTTGGGCGCTTCGGCTACTACGCGGACTTCTCCCGGACCTTCCACACCGGACCCCGCAAGCCGACCAAGGCGCAGCGCGAGCTTTACCAACTCGCCCATGAGCAGGTGCAGCACAACCTCGGATTGCTGCGTCCCGGCCTCAGCTTCCGGGAATACGCCGAGCAGGCGTGGGACATCCCCCCGCCCTACGTCGCCAACCGCTACTACCTCTCCGCCCACGGCATCGGCATGACGGGCGAATATCCCTACCTCTACCATCGCATGGACTTTCCGGACGCAGGCTACGACGGTGTGCTGGAAGCAGGCATGACGATCTGCGTGGAAAGCTACCTCGGCAAGGAAGGCGGCACCGAAGGCGTGAAGCTGGAGGAGCAAGTCCTCATCACCGACTCCGGAGTCAAGGTGCTGTCCAAGTTTCCCTTTGAGGAATCGCTGCTTGCAGGCTGAGCGGCTTTGCCCTCATCCCGCCAGCAAGTGCAGCGTGGCGTCGCGCTGGCGTTGGAGGCGCTGGTCTTCGGACTCGGTGGACGGCGGAGTGTCCGGCTCGACCTCAAAGAGCTTCTGCCCCCGTGTGACGATGACTCCGGCGTTGCTTGCCGCACAGAGCTTGCGGACGGTTCCGGCAAACTCGGCACGGATGGGGTTGAACATCTTCATCACCTCCAACAGCCCCAGCGTGTCGCCGACCTCCACATGATCGCCTTCCTGCACATAGGGATCGCTGTCCGGAGTTTCACGGGCGTAAAAGGTGCCTCCGGTCCACGCCAGCACCTCGTCACTGCTGGCAGGCGGGGGCGGAGCAAGCGCAGTGACGTAAGCCGCTGCGCGTTCCGTGTCCTGAAACTCCTCCGGCACGTCCACGTCGAGGCGGTCGTTGCTGAGGAAATCGTCATAGCCCGTCGCATGGCCGAGCAACGCAGGAAGCCGCGTGAGGCCAAGGCCCAACTGAAAGCCGTGGTGCGCCGCCCGCACGTTTTCCCAAAGCGCCTGCCCTGAGCCATCGAGTGAAAAACCTCCGGGTGCGGAGTCCTGTTCGAGCAAGGCGGAGAGTTCCAGCCAGTCGAGATCGGGCTGTCCCAAACGAGTGCGGAGGTCGCGGTAGAAGTCCAGCCCGCGCTGGAGCAGGGCTTGGTCATCGGGCCAAATCTGCTCGCTGGGGGGCGTGTCCGGATGCTCCTCCAAGCGCAGGTAGTGGTAAAGGTCCGCCAGCACTTCCACCGGATTTCGCCGCCACTCGAAGCCGGAATCGGTCAGCCAGCGTCGTTGCGGACGCGGCGCGAGCCAACCCATCAGCAGGTGCGCGTTGCCGAACAGCCGTTTGAGCGGACGCAGGATCAGCGTCTGTTTCTGTTCGCAGAGTTTCACGCCCTCCGGACCCCACTGTTGCTGGATCTGCTGGAGCGTGTGCTGCCATGCGGTTTCGAGGCTGAGTGCGTTGGCCTGCTGCTGGAGCTTTCCGGCCAGCGCAAGGTACGCTTGCACAAAGCGCGTGTTGGGCTTGACCATCGGATCATGCCCGAGCATCCAGTAGAGCAGCCCGTAGTGAAAATCGAGGTTGAGCTGCAATTCGCTGCCACGCACCTCCATCGTCCGCAAAATCTCCGCCAGCCGCTCAAAACTCTCCCGCCGCGAACTGCCGTGCGTGATGGAGAGCGCAACGTTGGAATCGTAAGCCCCAGCGAGGTGGTAGGGCTGGAACAGCCCGGTGTCCGGATTGCGCAGGCCAATGCCCTGATCGTCGCGCCGTTCGGAATCGGTGGGGGGCGACCAGTGCCGCAAAATGCCTCCGGCGTGGGGCTTGAGCGCGGGATTGGTGGCGTTGACGCGGGCTTCGATCCCAGAAACGTGGCGCGGGATGCGGGCGGGCTTCGGCAACTTGGAGCCATGACACGCAATCAGCAGCATCGCCACCACCAGCGATTCGCAAAGGAACGCATCCTGCGGGTCGTCCGGGTTGCTGAAGCGCAGGGAATAGGCCATTTCCGTGACGCGATGCTCGACCTGAATGCGCGTGTTGACCTCCATGAAGTAATGGCGGTCGCCCTCGATGATGCACTCAAAGGTGGAAGCTGAATCCAGCCGGAGGGCTTCGCCAAAATCCGCCGCCTGTCCGCACATCGCCCGCAGCGTGGTCAGGTCGGTTCGCAGCACCGCCGCCTTTTGAGCGTGTCCGGCGGCTTCGTATTCGGCAATCGCGGACTCCAGCAGTTCCTCGGTGAGCGAGACCTCCAGCAATTTCTGCTCGTGCATTTGCAAGGAGCAGTCGCGTCCGCCGAGTTCCACGCACCAAGTGCCGTTGCCCAGCAGCTGCACCTCGTTGTGGCGCGTGTCCTCGATGTTGAGTTCGATCAAGAAATTCTTGTTGTCGCCAACTCCGGTGGCGCTGGCTTCCAGCAACACGCCCATGACGGCATCCCGCACCTCTTCGGGAGCCGAAATCACGCGCTGCCCCTTGCCGCCGCCGCCGCCGATGTGCTTGAGCCGGATGCGCCGTCCGGGGCTGTCGGACCAAATTTCGCCCGAGCAGCGTTCGGTTTCCTGAATCAAATCCTCGGTCGAGAACAAATCCACGCGCTGGCCATACGCGGCCTGCAACACGGCCTCGGCCTGCTCCAGCGGTTCAGCCGATTCCCAGATTTCCGAAAGCTCAAAGCCGTGCTGCTGGGCGATTTGCCGGAGGTGGTTTTGGGGGTCGCCCTGCGCTTGCCGCAAGAGGGTGCGGGCGCTGATGCGGTCCTCTCCGGGCGTGACGGAGACTCCGAGCTTGCGGGCGAGCTGCTTGGCTTCGTCCTTCGATCCCGCCTGACGGATCACCGAGGAGTTGGGGCCGACAAAGACGAGTCCGGCATCCTCGACACGCTGCACGAACTCGGCATCCTCGGCCATGAAGCCGTAGCCCGCGAAGAGGTGCGTGTAGCCGTTGGTGGTGCCGAGGCGCACGATTTCGTCCATGCGGGCCAGCCGTTCCTCACGGGAGGTTCCCACATAGTCCGGAACGTGATGCACCTGCGCCTGTCGGTTGGTGAGCCACCGCAGTTCCGGGGCGATGGTTTGCGGGTAGAGGATACTGTCCTTTTCCGAAAGCAAAATGCCGCACTGCGCCCCCAGCGACTCAAAACACTCGATCGCCTCCAGCCGGATCGGCCCCCGGCAAACGATGAGGCACTTGACGTGAGCAAAGGTGAACTGGCCCTGCCAGTCGCTTTCGGGAGCAAAGGAGATCGTATCGGACATCACGGTTTCAGCAAAAGGGCAGCGACCCGCAGCAGATTTTGCGTTTCGCAAAGGTTCCGACAATGGCGGAAGTCCGGGACAGGTTCAAGCTTTCCGCACAGAAAGCGGGTTTTGTTGGCGGATGGGCACTCACTCGTCCGGGTCGCGCACCTGATTGCGAATTGGCGGCAGCGACCGCACATACGCCGCGATGGCCTCGCGATCTTCCGAGGGAAGCCGGGCGTAAAACTCCACCGCTTCGCTCATCAGCCCGCCAATGAAATCGCCATCGGGCAGCATTCCGGTTTCCAGCAGGTAGGTCAAATCGTCCGCCGACCACTCGCCGATTCCAGTTTCGGCATCCGGCGTGATGTTGGGGGCCAGTTCTCCTTCCGGTCCTTCGCGGGAACCAGCGTAGTGCCAATCCGGCTTGAGTGCCCCCAGCAGGTTGCGAGGCGTGTGGCACTCCCCGCAGTGCGCGACGGCTTCGGCGAGGTAACGCCCACGATGCCACTGTTCCGATTTTTCAGGATCGGGGAGCAGCGGTTCCGGGTGAAAGTTCACGAGCTTCCAGCCCCACGCGCTGAGCCGCAGGTTGAACGGGAACCCCACGTCATGCGGGCGGTTGGGCTGCTTCACCGCAGGTTGTGCAAAGAGGAAGTCCTTGAGGTGTAACACGTCCGCCTCGGTCATTTTGGAGAAGGAGGTGTAGGGGAAAACCGGGAAGTAGTGCGAGCCGTCCGGAGCCACGCCCTCGCGCATGGCTCGCAGGAAATCGGCATCGCTCCAGCGGCCAATCCCGGTTTCTGGATCGGGAGTGAGGTTGGTGGAGAAGAAGGTGCCGAACGGCGTTTGCTGCGGACGCCCCCCCGCGAGAAATTTTCCGTTTTCGGCAGTGTGGCAACTGCAACCTCCGGCGGCATTGAAAACGCGTTCGCCTGCAACGAGATCGGGAGTGCGGGCCTGGAGGCTGCTGGGGAGCAGTAGAAAGCAGAAGACTGCTAAACCCAAACGGAGGAAACAATAAATAGCAGTGACCTTGTTGTGAATGACAAAATCCATTCTGTCATTCCGGGCGTAGCGTAGCGCAGACCCGGAATCCAGAGCAAACGGCCGTATGGCTGGATTCCCGCCTGC
>CAZQXS010000131.1:0-9882 GCA_964597275.1 uncultured Pseudomonadota bacterium
TTCCGATCCTCCAGTTGCACCACGGGCTGGACCTTCCCAAAGTTCCCGGTGGAGAAAATCTCGTCGGCGTTGCGCAAATCGTGTTCGGTCAGGGTGGTTTCCTCCACGGCAATGCCATTTTCCTTGAGCAGGCAGGCCACGCGGTAGCGCGTCACCCCGGCGAGGAAGGTTCCGGTGAGGGCCGGAGTGAGCGCCACGCCCTCCTTCACCATCCAGAGGTTGGCGGTGGAAAGCTCGGCGATGTTGCCGTTGGCGTCCTTGACCACGGCGTTGTCAAACCCCAACGCAATCGCCTCCCGCAACGCCCGTGACGAGTTCGGGTAAAGCGCCCCCGCCTTCGCGTTGGTGAGGGCCATGTCCTGCGCGGGGCGACGCCATTCGGAGAACCGCACCTTGACCCCGGAAAACTCCGGGAGCGGCGCGTCATAGATCGACAGGCAGAACTCGGTCGTGTCGGGGTCAGGAATCACAAAGCCTCCTCGCGCAAAGAACATGGGCCGGATGTAAAGCTCCGAGGATTTGGGAAGCCTGCGGACCCCCTCGTGGCACAGTTTCAGGACTTCGGCCTCGCTCTCACGAGGGTTCAGGCTCATCCCCCTGGCCGAGTTGAAGAGCCGTTTCACATGCAGGTCCATGTCCGGAACCAGACCATTGAAGGCGCGGGCGCCGTCAAACACGGAGGAGCCGAGCCAGAAGGAGTGGTCCATCGGCCCCGTCAGCTTGGGGCATTCCTCAAACCATTGGTTGTCGTGAAAATAAACGCCTGCCATTACAGTTCACTTTGCTTGGAGTTGCCGGGAATCAATGCGAAGTTCGTGGGTTTCATCACAGTCACTTGAAGTGTCAAGGGGAGGTGCGGAAACGGTGGTGGTCGGGGTGAGAGGATTTGAACCTCCGACATCCAGCTCCCAAAGCTGGCGCGCTACCGGACTGCGCTACACCCCGAAGAAAGGAGATTCAGTGTAGCAAAACCTGCCGGACTCGCAAGCGGGATTCCCCAAGCCCGGGTTTTTGCTCAAAGCGAGTCGTAATCGAGCCGATTGAGTCCGTTGAAGGCAGCCACCCGGAAGGCTTCATCCAGCGTGGGAGAGTTGACGACGGCGTTCATGAAGTAGCGGATGGTGCCGTCGAAGTGCATCACGGCGTGTCCGAGGTGGATGAGTTCGGTGGCGCGGGGGCCGATGATGTGGATGCCGAGGATTTTGAGGGTTTCCGGATCGAAGAGCAACTTCAGAATCCCCTCTTCCTCAGCCATGATGTGCGCCCGCGTGATTTCCTTGAAATGCGCGATGCCCACCTCGTAGGGGATGCACGCCTTGGTCAGTTCCTCCTCGGTCTGGCCCACCATCGCCACCGGAGGAATGGTCCAGATGCCAAACGGAAAATCCTTTGGCATCGTTTCATTCTGCAACTCGTCAAAGGCGTGCAGCACCGCAATGCGGGCCTGAATCATCGAGGTGGAGGCGAGTCCGGGAAAGCCGACCACGTCGCCTGCGGCATAGAGGTTCGGCAGAGAAGTCTGGTAGTGTTCGTTGGTGACAATCAGGTCGTTGTGCCCCAGTTCCACCCCAATGTTCTCCAAGCCAAGGTTGCGCGAATTCGCCAGCCGTCCGGCGGCCACCATCACCGTGGAGCAGGGCAGCACCTTTTGGCTTTCCAGCTCAACGTGCATCTCCTGCGGCCCGACCTTGCGGATGGCCTTGACGTTCTCCCCCAGCCGCATGGTGATGCGCTGGTGCCGCATGTTGAACACGAGGTTCTCGGAAATCTCGCGGTCCAGGAAGGGCAGGATGTCGCGGTCGCGGGCAATGAGATTGACGCGGATGCCCATCTTGGCGAAGATGCACGCGTACTCGCAGCCGATCACGCCCGCGCCGATGATGGTGATTTTGCGCGGAAGCTGGTTGATTTCCAGAATCGTGTCGGAGTCGAACACGCACTCGTGGTCGAAGGGTGCCCACTCCGGACGCCTTGGGGTGGACCCCGTGGCGATCACCACGTAATCCATCGAGATTTGGTAGGCGTCCTCCCCCTCGTCGGGGGTGATCTCCAGCAGGTTCGGATTGAGAAACTGCGGGGTGCCGTGCATCACCGCCACGCGGTTTTTGTCGAGATTGCGCCGCAGCGAACTTTCCTGCTCCGAAATGACATGCTGCTTGCGGAACATCAGCTCGGCGGTCGTGAGGTTCTCCTTGAACGCGATCTGAATGCCGTGGGACTGCTGCCGGATCATAGCGAGGTTGACCACGGTTTCCCGGAGCGATTTGGAAGGCACGGTTCCGGTGTGGAGCGATGCGCCGCCCAAGCGGTCCAGACGTTCCACAAGGGCCACGCGCTTCTTGAGCTTGCTCGCCTGCATGGCGGCGGCCTCCCCGGCAGGACCGGAGCCAATCACCACCAAATCGAAGTGTCGAATTTCCTGCATTTCGTCAAAATTCCTGAAAACTGAATCCCCAACAGCGTAGCGGCTGCGCCTGCGAGGGTCAATCCGGATGCGCTTCCGTGCAGGGACGGCTTGGCGTTGCGAGGCTGATCTTCTATGCTAAAAGTGGGACTTGCACAAATTCCGGAATGTATGAGGTTCCGTTCGCAATTGCCCCACGGACGCTTGCTCTAGATTCCCGCCTGCGGGGAATGACAAACCGTTTTTTAATCTGCGGGAATCTGCGCAATCTGCGGATCAGCCAGCAACCAACCACCGAAACCCCATCTCCATGAGCCTGACGGAAGGACTCATCATTGGCACCAGCGGGCACATTGACCACGGCAAGACCACGCTCGTCAAGGCGCTGACCGGAACCGACACGGATCGGCTCGCAGAGGAAAAGCGCCGGGGCATCACCATTGACCTCGGCTTTGCGCACGACACCGATGCGACAGGACGGCGGCTTTCGTTTGTGGACGTTCCCGGACACGAGCGCTTTGTTCACAACATGCTCGCCGGGGTTGCAGGCATTGACGCGGTGCTGCTCGTGGTGGCGGCGGACGAGGGCGTGATGCCGCAAACCCGCGAACACCTCCACATCTGCAACCTGCTGCGCGTGCCCACCGGGTTGGTCGCGCTCACCCGCACTGACTTGGTGGACGATCCGGAGATGATCGAACTTTGCACGGAGGAAATCCAGGAATTGGCGGAGGGCACGTTTCTGGCGGGTTGTCCGGTGCTTCCGGTTTCGTCGGTGACGGGTGCAGGACTCCCAGAGTTGCGGGAAGCCCTTGGGCAACTGCCGGGGCGTGGAACGGCCAAGTCGGAGGAACTGCCCTTTCGGATGCCCGTGGATCGGGCGTTCACCATCAAGGGCTTTGGAACGGTGGTGACGGGAACGGTGCTGTCTGGAACGGTTTCCAGCGAGCAGGAAATCTGGCAGTATCCCGCACAAACGCCGGTGCGGATTCGCGGACTGCAAGCGCAGAGCGAAACGGTTTCGCAGGCACAGCCCGGACAGCGGTCGGCGGTCAACCTTGCCGGAATCGCCCGCGAGGACATCCAGCGCGGCCATCAGCTTGCGGCCCCGGATTCGCTGGCCACCAGCTACATGCTCAACGTGGAACTGCACCTGCTTGCCGAAGAAGCCGAACCGCTGGCGACGCGCCGCCGCATCCGGCTGCACCTTGGCACCCAAGAAGTGATGGGGCGGGTGGTGCTGTTGGGGCAGGAGGCTTTGGCTCCGGGCGCATCCGGGCTGGCCCAACTGCGGCTCGAAGCCCCGGTGAGCAGCCGTTTTGGCGACCGCTTCATCCTGCGCAACTTCTCGCCGCTGACCACGCTGGGCGGAGGGCGGGTGCTGGACCCGCTTCCTGCAAAATCGCGGCGCACGCGCTCGGAACTGCCTGTGCGGCTTGCGCGCATTTGCAACGGAGATGAAGCCACGCAGTTGGAGGAAATCGTGTATTTGCAGGGGGTTCAGGGCGTGATGCAGTCGCAACTTCCGGTGCGCACCGGACTGTCCGCCAAGCAGATCCAGCGCAGCCTCCAACCCCTGCAAAGCCAGCAGCGGCTGGTTTGTGTGGACCCGGTGGAAAAACGCTGGCTGCATCCGGAGCATCTGGAGCGCATCGGACGTTTTTTGCTGCGGCTCGTGGCGGCGCACCACCAGCGCTTTCCCGACCGACACGGCATGACCCGCCCAGAAATGGCCGGAAAGCTCAGTCTGCTGTTTGCACATGAGCGCGAGGTCGAAACCCTGCTGAAACTGCTCACCAAGCAGGAAAAGCTGGTGCAGTCGGACGGAGCCTTTGCCTTGCCGAGTCACGTTCCGGAGGTTTCCGGGGCGCAGGAGGCGCTACTGGAGCAGTGCCTTGGAATCATCCGCAACGGCGGGTTTCAGCCGATCCGACGCACCCACCTGCTGGAGCAGTTGGGGGTGGATGAAAAATCTGGGATCACCCTGCTCAAGTCCGCCGCGCACCACAAGCAGCTTGTGCGGATCAGCGAGGACTTGCACTACACTCCGGAGCAGCTTGCCGAAATCCGCTTGCGGCTGGAAACGCATTTTGCGGAAAACCCCACCGTGACCGTGATCGAATTCAAGGACCTGCTCGGCATCACGCGCAAACACGCCGTGGATTTGCTGGAGCATTTTGACACCCAACGCCTCACTGTCCGGCAAGACAACCTGCGGGTTCCCGGACTCCTCAAACCTCAAACCCAGGAAGCCTGATGAAGTGGCTCGCCCCACAATCCCGATTCGTCCTCAAAACCTTTTTCAAGCGCAACTACGATGTGCTGTCCGTAAGCGGCCAAACCGCCGTCAACCGGGTGATGCTCGGTGTGGATATCGCCGCCGTGATCGCCCTGTTTTTGTGGCTGTGATGAAACCACGCAACCGCTGCTTGCTTGTCGCGGGCCTTCCAATTCCGCTCGTCCTGAGCTTGTCGAAGGATGAGCGTCCGCCGACTCGCACTTCGACAAGCTCAGTGCGAACGGTCATAGGTTGGCTGGTGCTGATGGCGATTGGGGCTGTCGTTTTGCTGGCGCCCGGCCTGTCCGCACAAAGCCTGCTCAGCGATCCGGGGTGGGTCGAGCAGCATCTGCAAACCGACAGCGTTGCCGAGGAAGCGGCGGCTTCCGAATTCAGTGTGTTTTTGGAACAGGGTCTCGCTGCCCAGCCCGATCTGCCGATCTCGCTGGGTCCGGAGCCTGAACAGCCTGTGGCCTCCGCGAACCCTCGGCTGCGACTGAACCCTCAAGTCCGGGAACTGCTGATGCTGATGGAGGGCGACCCCTTGGACGCTCAACAGCAGTTGGAACTGCTGGAATCCCGTCTGAAAATGCAGGATCGCGCACTTTTGCGCATTGCCCTGTTGCTGCGGCTGGAGCGTCCCCACACCGCCAAGGTGCTGGCGGAGTCGTTTCTCAATGAGCTGCCGGACGATCCCCGCATCCCGCTGGTTCACTTGCTGCGCAACCGGGCGAACCGTGCGCTGGGGGAGCGGATTGCGCTGGACGGGCGGCTGGAGGAGCAGGTGTTTCGGACGCTGCCGACCCGCTATCAGCGGGAACTGCTGGACTCGCTGATTGCCGATGCCGAATCCCGCAAACTCCCGCTGGCCGCCTTGGGCTATCGGCTCGATTTGCTCGCGGTTCCAGAACTTGCGACAGAGGCGGACGAACAGCAGGCACTGGAGAAACTTCGGGAAATCGACTCCCTCACGCAACTGGAAGTGCTTTCCGAACTCCACGGAACCGTGCCTGTGGTGCGGGCGTGGGTGCCGGAACTCTATGTGGAACTGCTGCGGAAGCAAGGCCAGCACGACCGTGCCTTGGAACTGCTCGGCCAATTCCTGACCTCTGCACGGGAGTACGAGGATGCCGAGCAGGTGCGTCGGCTGGAGGGCTTGCAGATTCGGATGCAGTCCGCCACCCGCACACGCCCCTACCGCATTGGGGTGATCCTGCCGCTCAGCACCAGCAACCGCCGGGTGGCGGATCTGGTGCGGGAAACGGTTGACGGCTTGCGCCTCGCACTGCTTGCGGATCAGGAGGGACGCTTGCCGCAGGTGCGGATGCAACAGCCGGAGCTTCAGGCGTTTGCAGGATTGAACGGGCTGAGCGATTTCGCCTCACTCGCCGACAACTCCCAAGGAAACAGCGCCCCCCAGCCGTGGCAGTTGGTGTTCCGCGACTCCAAGCTCAAGCCGGACCACACGCGCAAGATGATTCAGGAACTCGTGGAGCAGGAGCAGGTTTCCGCCATCATCGGGCCGCTCACGCGCCGCACCTCCGAAGCCGCCGCCGAAGAAGCCCAGCGCTTTGGAGTGCCCCTGATCTCACTCTCCCTCACGCGCTCGGTTCCGGAGATCGGCGAGTTTGTGTTCCGCAACAACCTGAGCTGGCAGCAGGAAATCCAAACTCTGCTGCGCCACGCAGTGGACTACCAGCAAGCGCGGCGCTTCATGATTCTCTACGCGGACAACCGACAGGGGCGCGAAAAGATGCGGTTGTTCTGGGAAGAAGCCGAGCGGCTGGGGCTGGAAATTCACGGGGCCGAACCCTTTTCTGCAAAACAGAAAAGCTTTGTCACCAGCTTCGACACCTTCACGCACAAACTGCGTCCGCTGACCCCGGAACAGGCCGAGACGCTGGAGGAACTCGATGAGGATGTGGAGCCGGAGCATCCGTTTGACGCGCTGTTTGTCGCTTCCGGATCGCTCAGCATGCGCAGCTTGCAGGTCGTCTTTCCCTACATCGAGGTGTACCGCATGGAGGACACGTTGCTACTCGGCGACAGCGGCTGGCACGACTACGCGCTGATGTTCGCCACTGGACGCCGGGGGTTGCGCAAGCTGGTGATCGCCGATGACTTCCACATGGAAAGCGAACGCCCGGAAGTCCGCGAGTTCATGGCCCTTTACGAGCGCATGTTCTTCTTTGCGCCAAGCAACCGCCGTCCGGGTAGCTACACCACCTATGCCTACGACACGGCAGGGCTATTGATGAACCTGCTACGGATGGAGCAAAACCAGAATCCCGCCGCACTGAAGGAGGCGCTGTTGAGCGTGTCTGAATATCCGGGGGTGACGGGCGGGTTGCGCTTTGCAGAAAATGGCGAGGTGCAGCGCGAGATGCGACTACTGCGCCTGCGCGGGGTGAGCTTCCGGGCCTTGAACTAGGTTTTCAGTGGTCAGTGGTCAGATGCTCAAAATCACCACTCTCCGGTCTGCTGCACCCGTGCAGCTTGGTCGAGCAGGGCTTCCACCATCGGGGTCAATCCGGCAAAGCGCGAGTCCTGTGTCTGCCCGTGGTAGTAGCGGTAGTAGATTTGCTGCATGACGACCGCAAGCCGGAAGAGGCCAAAGGCGTAATAGAAGGTGAAATCGGGAATCGGCACGCCGGAGCATTCCTCGTAAATCCGCACCGCCTCGCGGCGTGTTGGAAAGCCGGGCAGGTGAGTCGGAGCCATGCGGAATTTTTGCAGGGCTTCTGGATCGTCGTTGTGAATCCAATACGCAATCGAGCCGCCCAGGTCCATCAGCGGATCGCCCAAGGTTGCCATTTCCCAATCGAGCACGCCGATGATCCGCAGCGGATTTTCGGGGTCCAGCACAAGGTTGTCGAGCTTGTAGTCGTTGTGGATGAGCGCAGGCCGCGAGGTGTCTGGAAGGCGTTCGTGCAACCATTCCATCACCGCATCGCCGTTGGGGGAATCGTCCGTGACCGCGTTCGCCCAGCGTCGGCTCCAGCCCTCAACCTGCCGCCGCACATAGCCCTCCGGTCGGCCCAGTTCGCCCAGCCCGACCGCCACGAAGTCCACCGCATGCAACGAGGCCAGCAGCTCAAACATCGAGCGGGCGAGTCCGGCGTGTTGTGCTGGAGAAAGCCGATAATCCTCCGGAAACTGCTTGCGGACGATCACCCCGGAAATGCGCTCCATGACGTAAAACGGCGCACCCAGCAGGGCCGGGTCTTCCTCGTGCAGCAGCGGTTTTGGAGCTTGTGGAAAGTGCGGATGCAGCGCGTTCAGCACCTGGAATTCGCGCCCCATGTCGTGGGCGGACTTGGCCTTGGTGCCAAAGGGAGGCCGCCGCAGGACGAACTCGCGCTCGCCAAATCCCAGCAGGTAGGTGAGGTTGGAGTAGCCGGAGGGAAACTGTCGGATCGTGAGTGAACCTGTGCAGTCCGGGAGGTGCGCCCGCAGATGTGCCTCCAGAGCGGCACGGTCCAGTTCCTCCCCAGCCCGGATGGCTCCGGGCGTGTCCAATACGGACATCAGCGGGCGAGCATGGCTTCCAGTTCCTCCAGCGAAGCCTGGTCGCCATCGGCCATCGGCGGCTTGTCCGGAAGCTCGGTCCCATTCTCAAGCACCGGTTCTTTGGGAGGCGTCTTCGTTTGTTGCTCCATTGGTTCCTCCACCAAGTCGGCCACCGTCCGCAGAGTGTAGCTGAACTGGCGGCTCACCTGCAACAAGCGCCCTCCTTCCACAAAATCCGGATGGCTCTGGAAGGTCTCGAAATCCTCGACCACCAGCGCATGCTTGAGCGCCTCCGGCTTGAGGTAGAGCAACATGCCTTCCTGGGATTCGTCCTCCGAGTATTCGGGATCCCGTGCTTCAAACTTGAACCAGTTCTTCATGAGGTGTCCTTCTGTCAAATGGTGAAACGGCGCTCCGCTCGTGCGGGGAACTCGCCATGAATCCGCACCGGAGGTGCCCCTCCCGCTTCTGGATTTTTTGCGAGAAACATGCCAGTTGCCGCAACACACACCTCCTTGCTGATGGGGAGCCTGCCTCCTCCAAACCCGCGTCAAAAAGTCCTGAGCCTTGCGTCCAAGGCCCAACGTTCACGTCCTGACCTTCCCCTTGGGGAAACGCCCTCGCTCGTCGGCCCGGCTCATTCGAAACCGGGAAACTGCTTGGCGTTTTTCTGGACACTTTCAAAGAAGCGGGCGGCGTTGTTAGTGATTTCCTCGGTGGACACTCCAGCCAAATCCGCCAAATCAATCTCGTAAAGTGCCTCGTCCATAGAGAGCAGATCATCGTTGTTGTAGTCGTAGTTGCTCATCAGCGTCAGTGCCATCACCGGAGTCAGAGCGACCAACCCCACGACGGTTCCCGCTTTCTCGGAGGGTTTGAGTTGGTCGCGCATGGCCGCTTTCACAGAGATTTTCAGGGCACGAACCAGTTCTGCCAGCGAGAGCAGGCGGTCTCCGGTCACGTCCATGAAGCGCCACATTTCCTCGACGGCACACCGGAGGTTGCGATTGCACTTGGACTTGATCATCTCCATGACTTTTTCAAGACGCTCGGCATCCTTGTCGAAGAACTCCCGGTCAAAGGCGCTGGGCATCTCGAACTCGTCAACATAGTCCACGTCGTGCCGAATCCAGCCACTGATGTTCCCGGACATCAGGAACGGGTTGTCCAATTCGCCGGGACACTCGACCAGTTGGATCGTGTGGTCCGCCACTTCTCTCGGACTGCGTTTGCCGTTGGCGCGGATGAGTTCTCCGCTGAGAGGCTGAAGCTGATCCCCGCTGGCTCTGCCGCTTGCCGTCCGCAGACCGATTGGGGGATCCTCGCCCTTCTCCGCCCCGTCGCCATAAACAGGCACCTTCAACGTGTAGTCCGTGCCCTCCACCTCCCAGCGTCCCGCGCCTTCGTAGGTGTAACGCCCTTTCGGGTTCTTTGAGAGGAACACCACACGTCCATCCCAAGCGTAGTACGCCAGATAGTCGCTGCACCCGTCAAAGCCAACCCAGCGGTCCGTGGGGACTTGTGCCGTGGCGACCGAAACGGCCCACAGAATGAAAGGGATCACCAGAACTCGTTTCATTGTCTTCCTCCGGAAGCAGATTGGCCGACGGGCGCAAGACCCACGAACGTCTTTCGCCAAACCATGCGGTTTGCCCCACAGAGTCCCACAGAAGGGACGCGCACACAAGGC
>CAZQXS010000132.1:0-9515 GCA_964597275.1 uncultured Pseudomonadota bacterium
AAGCCAGTTCCTGCCGTACCAAAGTGTGGTGCCTCACCCTGCTTACCCTGCTTCTGTTCGGACTTGGAACCACTGACCTCTGGGCCAAGAAGCTCCGGGTCGGCGTTCTCAAGTTCGGCACGGTCAACTGGGAATTCAACGTCATTGAACACCACGGTTTCGCCAAGGCGGAGGGCGTGGACTTGGAGGTCGTCAAGCTTGCCAGCAAGAACGCCACCGCCGTCGCCCTGCAATCCGGAGACGTGGACATGATCGTCACGGATTGGGTGTGGGTGTCGCGCCAGCGGGCTGAGGGCGAGGACTTGAGCTTCTTTCCGTATTCCCGCACGGTCGGCAGCTTGATGGTGGCGAAAAACTCCGGAGTCCACAGCCTCAAGGACTTGCAGGGCAAGCGGCTTGGCATCGCCGGAGGTCCGGTGGACAAAAGCTGGCTGATCGTCCGCGCCCTCGCCAAGCAGCAACATGGCATTGACCTCAACGCCTCCGTGGAAAAAGTGTTTGGCGCACCGCCGCTGCTCAACCAGCAAATCCTCTCTGGAAGGCTTGACGCCGTGATCAACTTCTGGCACTACGTTGCCCGGCTGGAAGCCCAAGGACTCAGTCCGCTGGTCACAATCGGCGGGGCGGTGGAATCCCTCGGAGCCGGATCGGGAGTGCCCATGCTGGGCTACGCCTTCCGGGAAGGCTGGGCGAATGCGAACAAGGAAGCCGTGCGGGGCTTGGCCCGTGCTTCCCGAACCGCCAAGGCGCTGCTGGCCAAGTCCCAAGCCGAGTGGGATCGCTTGCGTCCCAAGATGAAGGCCAAGGACGATGCAACCTTCAACGCCTTACGGGATGGCTACCGCGCCGGAATCCCGGAAAGTTGGGGCGATGCGGAACGTGCCGCCGCCAAGCGGATCTTTGCCGTGCTGGCCCAGCAGGGCGGGAAGAAGCTCGTTGGCAAGAGTCTGGAGTTGCAGGCCGGAACTTTCTGGCCCCACATTAGCTACTGATGATCTGAGTGTATGGTCGCCAGAAAGCCCATTGGGGTCTCTCTCCTCTCCCTTGCGAGCTTTCTGGCGATTTGGCAACTTGCCGCACTCTGGGCAGATTCTCGGCTTTTTCCAGCCCCGCTGATCGTGCTGGAGGTGCTACTGGAGAGCATTGCCGAAGGCGAGTTGCAGTACCACATCGGCCACACACTCCTGCGCGTTGCTGTCAGCTTTGCGTTGGCGATGGCCGCTGGCATCGGCATCGGCATCGCGCTGGGACGCTCCAAACCCCTTGACCGTTTCTTTGATGGCTGGCTGACACTCTTCCTCAACATCCCCGCGCTCGTCACCATCATCCTCTGCTACGTCTGGCTCGGCCTCATCGAGACGGCGGCGGTGTTGGCCGTGGCAATCAACAAGATCCCCAACGTCGTCGTCACCATCCGGGAAGGGGCACGGGCACTGGAGCGCGACTATCTGGAAATGGCGCAGAGCTTCCGGCTGAGCCGTTTCACGGTACTGTGCCACATCGTTTTGCCCCAGCTTGCCCCCTTTCTGGTCGCTTCCACGCGCTCCGGACTCGCTCTCATCTGGAAGATCGTACTGGTGGTCGAACTGCTGGGCCGCAGCAACGGTGTCGGTTTTCAGCTTCACCTGTTCTTCCAACTCTTCGACATCGCCAGCATTCTCGCCTACACCCTCGCGTTCGTGCTGGTGATCCAAGTCTTGGAATACGGACTCCTGCAACCTCTCGAACGGCGGGCCAGCCGCTGGCGGCGCTGATGCAGTTGCAGGTGGAAATTCGCCGGAAGAGCTTCCGCTCTTTTGAAAAGCATGGGCAGGTCGCCGCGCTGGAAAACGTGCGTTTTGCGGCAGGGCCGGGGGAGTTCCTCTGCTTCCTCGGCCCTTCCGGTTGCGGCAAGACCACCCTGCTCAACCTCATCGCCGGACTCGATTCCGATTTCGAGGGCGCGATTTCCCTCAACGGCTCTGCTTCCGGAAGCCGTGAACCCCGGATCGGCTACGTCTTCCAAAACCCGCGCCTGCTGCCGTGGCGCACCATCGAGGAAAACCTGCGGCTCGTGCTTTCGCCTGCACAGAACGAAAGCGGAATCCTTGACGAACTGCTCGCGTCCACCGAGCTGGACGCATTCCGAAACACCTACCCCTCACAGCTTTCCATCGGGATGCAGCGGCGGGTTTCGCTGATCCGCGCCTTCTCCATCCAACCGGACTTGCTGGTGATGGACGAGCCGTTTGTCTCGCTCGACAAGCCAATGGCCGAAAACCTGCGCAAGCTGCTGCTCGACTACTGGCAGTCCCGCAGTCCCACCGTGCTGTTCGTGACCCACCATCTCAGCGAAGCCCTCCAGTTGGCCAGCCGACTGCTCGTCTTTTCCACACGTCCGGGAACCCTCTCACTAGACGTGCCGCTTGCACTGCCTTGCGCCGAGCGCACCACGCCGGAGGCAATTTCCGCCTTGACCGTCCAACTCACCCAGCAGCATCCCGAAATCGCCCGCCTGCTCTGACGAAGGATCATTTTTCCATCCGGCACTCCGATCCTTGGGGTGGAACGCCCAAAGTGTCAAGATTCTGGGTCGGATGCAGAAATCCCTTCAGTGGTGCCCGCTCCACGACGGCGTTGTGGGTGTGGAGCAGGATGGATTGGCGCAACTGGTTGTTCCAAGGACGAAAGCTGGCCGGAGTGCCCTTGTAGGCATCCAAGGTCAGCTGATCGCCTTTGAGATAGCCCGTCACCGTCTCGAAATCCGTGGATTTGGTACGCAGCACGGATTCCACAATCACCTTGACTGCCGCCCATGCCGCCCAATCCGAGTCTAGCATCTTGCGTTTTGCCTTCTTCACAAAGCGCTGGTTGAGTTGGGGAGCGCCGTGACGTTCCCACGCCCAATGCCACGCAGAAGGAACAAGCCCTGCCGTCCCCACCACCGGACGGGGATGAACCGTCTGGTACGGCACATAACGGCCAAACTCGCCATCGGTATCCACCAGCAACACCACATCCGATGCGTGTGCCGTGAGTAACACAATGTTGTTCTGATCCCGTTGCCGGGGGTCGTTGCTGAGGATGAACTCTCGCTCTTCCGTGATTTTCAGCCCAAACTTCCTAGCCGTTTTCCAGAATGCCTGACCAAAGGCCCGATCACTGGGGAGCGTTCCCTGAAGCAGTAAAAGCTCCTTCCACTGCTTGGTGACAAGGTACTGCGCCAAGCTGTCGGCCAGCATCGCGTAGCTGGGGATGGTGTGCATCAGGTGAGGTCGGCACTGGTTGCCGCGCAATTCGTCGGCGGATTCGGAAATGTTGAAGAGCAGCAACGGCTTTCCCTGAGTCGCGTCCGCCACGGTCAGCAGTGCTTCCGCTGGGGCATCCACAAGAACAAACGAAACGTTTTGTTTCTCATGTAAACGAACGACCGCCTCCGCAAGTTCAGGTGCGGATTTTCCAGACACCTTTTCGAGCCGGAATTTTATGCCAATCGCTCGCCCAACAATCCGACTCTCCCGCAAGGCCACCTCGGCTCCGGGGAGGGGCCGGCCCCTGGGCTTGAATTCGATGCCCGCGTACCGTCGGTCCACACGGTAGCGGGGGTCGTCATCCAATTGGGCGTACCCGATCACAATGGTCGTTTTTCCTGCGGCCCACACCGACTGGAAGGAGAGCAGGACAACGACCCCAAGCATTCCCCAGAGTTTTGCGCTCATGGCTCAATCATCAATGAGGATGCCATAGGGCACAAACCCCACCGAAACCGATTTGACCACCTTTTCTTTTTCAACATCAATGATGGTGAGGTCATCCGAAAGTCCGTTGGCGACGTAAAGCCGTTTCTCATCCCGCGTCAGCGTCAAGCCCCAAGCGCGTTTTCCTACCAGCAAGTAGTCCTTCACCCGCTTTGAGGCAACATCCACCACCGCCACATGGTTCGCCCGTCCGAGTGCAACAAAGGAGGTCTTGCCATCGCGGGTGATGAGGACATCCACCGGAGTGACCTCTTCCTTGCGGAAGCCCGTGGGACGAAAGAGCAGTTCCTCCGTGACCTTGAGTGCTGCGGTGTCAATGACGTTCACGGAACCCGCAAGTTCGGCGGAAACCCAGAGTTCCTTGCCGTCCGGAGTTAGGGCAAAGCGGCGCGGGCGCGTTCCGACGATGATGTCGGCCAGCACCTCTCCGGTAGCCGTGTCAATCGCGTGGACCATGTTGGCGGTTTCAGAGGTGACAAATACTCTGGAGCCATCCGGAAGCACCAGCACCCCTTCCGGCTCTTCGCCCACTTCCACTTCCCTGACCACCTCCCCACTCTCCAAATCAACAAACGAGGCCATCGCGTCTTCCTCGTTGGAGACGTAGAGCATCTTCCCGTCCGGCGAGAGGTCGAAGGTCTCCGGCTCCTCGATGTCGAGGATGCGTTCCACGAGTTCCTGCGTGGCCACATCATAGACGGCAATCTGGTTGTCATCCGCACAGGCGACATAGAAGAGGGTCTTGTCGAGGTTGAAGTGCATCCCTCGCGGTCGCCCACAGGTCTCAATGGTGTTGACGACCTGATTGGTCTTGCCATCCAGCACGGAGAGCGTGTTGCCCTTCTCGTTACTGACGAAAATCAATCCGGTCCCCTTGGCAGAGACCAGGGTGGTTGTGAGCAACAAGCTACCGCAGATCAAGCCTCCGGCAAGGACCAGTAATTTTATTTGTTTCAACATGATTTTTACCTCTGGCTCAACGTGGGTAAAAGGGATGTTTTTGGAAAAGCATCACCGTAGCAGCTTGGCCACCTCCGGGTGATTGGCCTTTTCCGCCAAATCGAGGGCCGTGTCCCCCTCCTTGTCTCGTAAATCGGTTTTCGCCCCAACCTCAACGAGGTGTGCGACGATGCGCGAATGCCCCCTCTCGGCGGCGATCATCAGCGCGGTGCGCCCCCGGTTTTCTTGAAGGTCCGGCAAGGTGCCACGGGACAGCAGCAGCTTGACGGTTTTCAGCGCGGACCGCACCGGAACGTCGTTGCTGTGCCCTGCCGCCCACATCAGGGGGGTGAGGCCGTTTTCGTAACGGATGTTGGGATCAATGCCCGTGTCCAGCAACAGACCAACGATCTTGGCAAAGCCCTTGCCTGCGGCATACACCAAAGCGGGCTTGCCCGTCCGGTCCTTGGCAGTTGCGTCCGCTCCATGTTTGAGCAGGAGTCGCACGGTCTTGCGGTCCCCGTTGTAGGCCGCCACAATCAGAGGTGTGAGTTGTTGCTGGTTGGCCACGTTGACCTCAGCCTTGAGGGAGAGCAGGTGCTTCACCACCTTCCGGCGTCGGGCTTTGGATGCCTGCAAGAGTGCGGTGCTGCCCGCCAGGTTCTGGTGGTGGAGATTGCTGCCCGCGTCAAGGAGTACCCGCACGGCATCCAGATGCCCCTTCCTTGCAGCAAGCTGAAACGCCGTGTTGCCAAAGCGGTTGCGGGCCTTGACTGACGCTCCCAGTTCCAGCAATTGGCGCAAGTCTTCCATGCGACCATACTCTGCTGCCTCAAAGAGCAAGAAATTGAGTTGCCTGCTGTTGGTGATGTTGACGGCAGTGCCGTTGATTACGAGGGTCTTCCCGGAAACCCCACCGGACAGGCACAGCAGGCACCCGAAGATCAGCACCATAACCGCCAACACGCCACAGGCGTTGTTGCGCAAGTTGCTTTCGGAATGTTTCACGCCGATCTCTCTCACATGTCGGCCAGATACTCGGCCATCGCCGCCACGTCATCCTCGCTGTAGGACTCCAGCAGCGAGCCTTTTGCTGGCGAGTTGTTCCGGACCTTGTGCTTGAAGTCCAACATTGTCTGCGTGAGGTATTCCGGATGCTGATTGGCGAGCCTTGGAACTCGGCTGTTACCTTCGTAGCCGCCGAGGTGGCACTGCACACACTGCCCCGCAACGGTGGCGGTCTGCCCTTTTTTGACTCGCTCCAGAGCCGCCTTGTAGCTAATCTCCGGCCATTGCTGCTCGGAAAAGAACTTCGCCATCGCCATCATCTGCGGTTTTTCCAGCGACTGCGTGAGCGGCCCCATGATCGGGCTGGCACGGAAACCGCTCTTGAAATCCTTGAGCTGCACATAGAGGTAGTAGAGGTGCTGTCCGGCAAGGATTGGGTACTTGGCCTGGGTGGAGGCACCATTTTGACCATGACAGGTGAAGCAGAGGGTGAGTTGGGGTCGAATCTCCGCATACTCATCGGCAAACGCCTCCGCCCCCAACAAGGTAACGAGTAGGAGCAGAAACGGCACGAGCCAAGACCTGTGAACGCGAAGGTTGGTCCTTCCTCCCGGAAGATTGCGGCAGTGGTGCATTTTAAACAATCCTGATGGTGAAAAAAAAGGGCCACCCGAAAGTGGCCCTTGGTGAAGGTTAAAGGAATTGTCGGCTGAGTGTCAATCGGCCAGCGTGAAGGCGATGATGTTGTTGCCCCGCTTGTAGTTCAACTGCACGTTGCCCCCGGCAGCCACCACGATGTACTGCTTGCCTTCCACTGTGTAGGAGGAGGGAGGTGCGTCGACCCCGGCACCAGCCTGAAAGGACCAGAGGACGTTTCCGGTAGCAGCATCATAAGCCTTAAATTGGCCATTGCCTTCACCTGTGAATAACAGGCCTCCGGCTGTGGCCATGATTCCGCCGATCATCGGCTGCTGAGTCTTGACCTTCCAGCGGATGTTCCCGGTGTTGTAGTCCACCGCCGTGACGTTGCCCCACTGCTCTTCGGTGGGAATCACCTTGAAGGCTCCGCCGAGCCAGAGCTTCCCGCCCGGATAAGGGGTGCTCTCAACATGATAGGTCATCGGCTGATGCAGGTTGATGGCATAAACCAGTCCAAGGCCAACGTTGGTGGTCATCGGGGACCATTCCACACCACCGTTTGCCCCCGGCAGCATCCGTCGGCCTTCCTTGGTGGGCAGCACCCACATGTCCTCCTGCGGCACCATTGCTTCTGAGAAGCGAATCAAACTACAATCGCGGCGGTCATGCACATAGACGTGCCCCGTCTTGCCCCCGTGCAGGACCCCCGGAACGGTGTTGCCGTTATTGTCCTTGACATCAACTAGGATTGGCGGACTGACCGCATCCAAGTCCCAGACATCGTGGGCGATGTACTGGAAGTGACAGACGTACTTTCCGCTGTCCAAATCCACCGACACCAGCGAGTTGGTATAGAGGTTGTCTCCGGGGCGGATCGAGCCGTCCAAGTCCGGCGAAGGGTTGCCGACCACGAAGTAGATACGGTTCGTTTCCAAGTCCACCGCAGGATTCTGCCAGACCCCACCGCCCAGCGTCTTGTACGGGTCGCCGAGTTTCTTCAGAGCCGCCTTCTCGGCAGCGATGTCCCGTAGCATGTCCCGCCCAGTCGCGTCATGGGTGGCCCAGACGCCAACCGAGTTCTCCGGGACCGAATAGAACGTCCACAACAATTTCCCGCTCTCTGCGTCATAGGCTTTCACAAAGCCGCGAATCCCGTATTCGCCGCCGTTGGTGCCGATCAGGATCTTGCCGTTGACCGCAGTGGGAGCCATCGTCTCGCTGTACCCCAACTCTGGCTCGGCGATTTGCACCTCCCAGACCAGCCGTCCGGTGCGGGCATCCAGAGCAACCAGCTTGGAGTCGAGAGTGCCCATGTACACTTTATCTTTGTAAACCGCAACGCCACGGTTGTTCGGCCCGCAGCAATAGGTCGTGATCGGACCCATCTTGTGCTTGTAGTGCCACAGTTCCTCACCGGTGCGGGCATTCAAGGCATGCACATGGTTGAAGGAGGTGGTGACGTACATGATGCCGTTGACCACAATCGGCGTCGTCTCCATGGACTCCACGATCTCGGTCTGGAAAATCCAGGCCGGGCGGAGGTTTTTCACGTTGCCCGTGTTGATCTGGCTGGCGGGATAGTACCGGGTCTGCTGGTAGTTCCCGTTCGTGTGCAGGAAGTTGTTGGCGTCCCCGGCGGAACGATTCAGCATGTCTTGGGTGACTTGCATCATGTTGCCGTAGAGGGTGCCGCCTTGGACCTCCTCTCCCAGTGCCGCCCCACTCGCGAGCAAGAACAGACAACCGACACAGAGTGATGCCAGCAGAGATTGTTTCCACTTTTTCATACGAATACCTCATGAAGTGAGTTTGAAAAAAACGGATGGGCCATCCCGCCCCTTTGGCGAGTGCCACGTCCAATCCCAAAGGCCGACTTACCTAAAACTCTCATGCCGGACAAGAAAACCCCGCCCGGAACGGACGAAAACTTTGTCCGGCCCGACCTCCCAAACCAAGAAGCTCGGCTTCAAACAATGCAACACCCCCTTTGGGAATCCACCTGAATCTGCTTGGCCCGCCCTATCCGTGACAGGAACTCGCAACTTCAGTTCTCCTTTGTTATAGAATACAAAAATTCAATCACAAGAGAATTTTTCAGATGGAATTTGATTCTGGCCGTTCTCTTGGCAATGGTCCATGCCCAAGCCACCGACCTGTCAGACAACAATTGGGAGATCGAGAACTTCACCTTCGAGGGCTATCGCATCGCCCATTACCGGAGGCCGACCCCGGAATCTGTCGAGGGCGGAACCACCGTCAACACGCAGCAGTTGCAACGCCTCATCGCCGCAGAGCGGCCACTGCTTGTGGACGTGTTGCCCCTCCTGTATCGGCATGGGCGGTTTATCGTCGAAAAGCCCCACGAGGCGATTCCTGGCAGTTATTGGCTTCCCAACGTGGGGTATGGAGAACTGCTTCCAGAATGGGAGCGTTATTTGATGGATTTTTTGCGGGATGCAACTCGACTCGACAAGGACACGCCAATGGTGTTCTACTGCACACCGGATTGTTGGATGTCGTGAAACACGGCAAAGCGTGTGGCGGCACTGGGATTCTCCCGCGTGTACTGGTACCGGGACGGCATCAGTGCGTGGCAGGCAGAGGGACTGGAGACCGAAATCGTCTCTCCTGTTCCCAAAACCCCTTAGCCGGATTCCCGGATCACGAGAGGTTCTTGCGTGAGCTTGACGGGATCAACAAAATACACAATCGTCTTGGTGCGGTCGAGAAAGCTACCGACCACGCCCTCGATGATCTTGCGGCGACCAACGTAGGCGTACACCACGCAACCCTTGCTGCCGGAAAGTTGCATCGCCTCTTGGCGGATGCGCCGGATCAGTTCGGTGGTTGCGTTCCGGTCTTTGTGCATTCGGTTGTAGAACTTGAGGCCGCCGTGTAGTTTCGTAAGGCAGAAGAAGCCCTCGAATTTCACGATCACCTGCTCGACGCCGTGCGTTTCGAGCAGTTTTGCAACCGCTTCGGCGTGTTCTTGTGCTTGCGCACTGCCCGTCACGAGCAGTTGCGCCGCACTTGCTGTCACGGTGGCGGACATGAGAAACATGCCCGCCACTATCCACGGGAAAAGTTTCATTTTCGAATGATTCAAATTTCCCTGTTTTTTCAACTTCACCCTCAAATCCTCGGAAATGAGGCACCACGAGCAGAGGAAACGTTTGACTTGCATGGCCATGC
>CAZQXS010000133.1:0-9455 GCA_964597275.1 uncultured Pseudomonadota bacterium
TTTGAAGGGGAAGCCTTCCGGTGTGTTGCGGAGCAGGAGCGTTACCTTGACGAGGAGTGCCTGCAACTCAATGCGGCGTCCAACCTGCCGAATCCGAAAGTGGCGAAAATGCTCGCCAGCAGCATGGGCAACCGTCCGAGTCTGGGGCATCCGGGGCAGAAGTACAACAAGGGCATGGAGGCATCGGAGCGGCTGGAGGTGATGCTCTCGGAATTGCTCAAGCGGCTGTTTCGCGCACGTTTTGTGGAAACGCGGGTGCCCAGCGGGGCCATTGCGAACCTTTATGCGTACATGGCGACGACGAAGCCCGGTGATCGCGTCATGGCCTTCTCGGATCGCTTTGCCGGGCACGTCACACACCATCCGGCGGGAGCGGCAGGACTTTATGGGCTGGAGGTTCACGACGTTCCCTGCGATCCAGAGCGCATGGATGTGGACATTGCGGCCCTGCGGAGCCAAGCCCAGCAACTCCAGCCGAAGCTGATTATCGTCGCAGGGAGCATGTGCTTGTTCCCATATTCCGTTGCGGAGGTGCGTCAGGTGGCGGACGAGGTTGGAGCATGGGTGCTTTACGATGCAGCACACATGGGCGGAATGATTGCCGGAGGTGCGTTTCAGCAACCGTTGGAGGTGGGGGCACACCTGATGACCGGCTCGACCTACAAATCCTTTGGCGGGCCGCCCTCCGGACTCGTGTTTACCAACGAGCCGAGCTTGGCGGAAAAGCTGGACCGCATTGCCTTTCCGGGGCTGACCGCGAATTTTGACCTGAGCCGCACGGCGGCTATGATCATCGCCACCCTCGATTTGCTGGAGCATGGCGAAGCCTACGCCGCTCAGTGCATCGCCAACGCTCAGGCGCTTGCAGAGGCGTTGCAAGCCGAGGGCTTGCCTGTTTTCCGGGTTCCGGCAAAAAGCTTCACGAACTCACAGCATGTTGCGGTCGAGGCGCATCCGTTTGGCGGCGGAGACACCGCCTCGGTGCAACTTCAGTTGGCCAACATCATCACCTGCGGAATCGGCTTACCCCGTGATCCGGTGGAGGGGGACGTGAACGGCATCCGTCTCGGCACCCCGGAAATCACGCGCCGGGGCATGGCTCCGGAACACATGCCTGCGGTTGCGGCGTTCTTTCGACGGGTGCTGTTGGATCAGGAGGCCAAAGATTCTGTGCGGGCCGAAGTGCTTGCCTTCCGGCAGCAGTTCTCTGGAATGCATTTCGTGCGGAACTGAGGCAGCACGCAGTCACTCGCCGGGGGATTGCATCTCCGTGATTCCCAGCCACAGGCAGGCAATCAGCACGGCAAACACCAGCGTGAGCCGCACCATCCGGTCCATTGCCTGCTCAGTTTCTTCGTTGGGGTCGGCCTTCCAACGCTGGTGACGGCGGTAGAGTTCATAACCTGCCGCGCCCAGCCCAATCGCGCCTGCCAGCACCACCAGCCACTGGTTCGGAGTCATCAGCGTATCGGTCTCAGGCGCAAAAACGTGGGCTTGCTAACGACCCACTGCGTAGCCCTGCATTCCTCGGGCGTTGGAGCCAGCCTTGAGCAAGCCGCCCTCCTGCGAAACCGCACACAAACGCCCTTCCGACCAGTCCGGGCCGACGACCACTCGGTGTCCCCGCTCGTTGAGATCGGCGATGGTGGTTGCCGAAAAACGCCCCTCCACCGCCAGTTTGCCCGGAGTCATCACGCGTGGGTAGAAGGAGCTTGGAAAGGATTCCGAGTGGAACGCCGGAGCATCAATCGCTTCCTGTAGGTTGAGGCCGTGATGGAGGTGCCGGAGCAAGAAGGTGGTTTGCCACTGGTCCTGCTGATCGCCTCCGGGGGTTCCAAAGGCGAGGTAGGGCTTGCCCTCACGCAAGGTCATCGAAGGCGTGAGCGTGGTCCGGGGGCGCTTGCCGGGTTGCAGGCTGGCGGGCAGCCCTTCCTCCAGCCAGAACATCTGTGCCCGCGAATTCAGGCAGAAGCCCAACTCCGGGATCACCGGAGAGCTTTGCAGCCAGCCGCCACTGGGCATTCCCGCCACCATGTTGCCCCAGCGATCCACCACGTCAATGTGGCAGGTGTCGCCTGCGGCCGCTCCCGAACGCTGCACGGTCGGCTCTCCCACGCCCATCGCATTGAAGCGTTTCGGAGTGTCTGGAGTTTCGATTGGGTATTGGGGTAATCGAATTTGCCGTCCGGGCAAGGTTCCTGGGCGTAGCTCCAACGAGGCTTCAGCTCCAATCAGCTTGCCGCGTTCATGGTTGTAGCTTTCGGACAAAAGCTGATCGAGCGGCACCTTCACAAAGTCCGGATCGCCGTAATAAGCTTCGCGGTCGGCCATTGCCAGCTTGAGGGCTTCCGTGACCGTGTGGACAAAGTCTGCGCTGTCGTAGGCCATTCCCGCAAGCTCACAGTTCCGTAGCAGTGCGAGCGCCTGGAGTTGGATCGGGCCTTGCGACCACGGGCCGCATTTGCAGGCGGTGTGGCCGTGGTAGTCCAGCGTCACGGGTTCTTCGTAAGTTGCGGACCAGCGGGCCAGGTCATCTCCCGTGAGAACTCCCCGGTGGCGTTCGCCAGAGGTGTCCATCACCTCCTGAGTGCGGCAGAATTGGTCAATCGCTTCGGCGACAAAGCCGTGGTAAAACGCCTTGCGGGCGGCTTCAACCTGTCGGTCACGATCCGCTCCTGCGGCTTGGGCTTCCCGGATCAGGCGCTTCCATGTTGCGGCCAGTGCTGGATTCTGGAGCAGCGCATTGTGCTGCGGAATTTGGCCGTTGGGCAGATAGACGGCGGCAGAGGTGGCCCACTCGGTTTCAAAAAGCGACTGCACCTGTGCGATGGTGTCCCGCACTCTCGGCAACACCGGAACGCCGTTTTCAGCATAGTGCAGCGCAGGCTCCATGACCTCTTCAAGGCGCAAGGTGCCATAGTCTTGCAACATGCGCATCCACGCATCGAACGCTCCCGGCACGACCGTTGACAGCAGTCCTGTGCCCGGAACCAAGTCCAGCCCCAGGCTCTGGTAGTGGGCGATGGTGGCTTGAGCCGGGGCCGTGCCCTGTCCGCACAGCACCCGAACCCGCTGTTCGGAACTGGGATAGATCAACAGGGGCAGGTCGCCTCCGGGGCCGTTGAGGTGCGGCTCGGCGACCTGAAGGACCATGCCTGCGGCAACGGCGGCATCAAAGGCGTTGCCTCCGCGCTCCAGCATGGCCATGCCTGCCGCAGATGCGAGCCAGTGGGTGGAGGACACCATGCCGAAGGTGCCAGCCAGTTCGGGGCGTGTTGTGAAGTGCATTGCAAACGGTGGATTCGAGTTGAAGGGCTTCCCGGAACGTGCGGTTTGCCAAGCCTCCTTGGTGGAGGCCACCGAGCGTTCCGCCTGAGATTCACGCTACAGACTTATTGAGGCGTAGCAAGCTCAACATACTTAGGGCTTGCGAAATCAAGGGATCTCCTCGTATGATGTTAGGTCGCATACGAGTTGCCCTTTGCGGAGGAGTGGGTGAGCGGCTGAAACCACCTCATTGCTAATGAGGCGTATGCGCAAAACGTGTACCGAGGGTTCGAATCCCTCCTCCTCCGCCAGAATCCCCACGCACCCGTAGCTCAGTTGGATAGAGCGTCTGATTGCGGTTCAGAAGGTCGCACGTTCGAATCGTGCCGGGTGCGCCATCCTTGACACCCCTTTCATCCCCTGTTCGTGAGAGTTCGGTTCCGGACGGTTGACGTTTTCACTGAGCGGCCTTTTGCGGGCAATCAGCTTGCGGTGGTGCTGGACGCAGAGGTGTTGTCCACCGAGCAGATGCAGGAGATCGCCGCCGAATTCAACTACTCCGAAACTTCCTTCGTCTTGCCCCCGGAGGCTCCGGACCACGAAGCCCGTATCCGCATCTTCACTCCAAAATCCGAGGTTCCGTTTGCAGGCCACCCCACGATTGGGGCGGCAGCGGTCTTGGGCTGGGAGGGGAGCGTGTCTTTGGGCGCAGGGTCGGCCACGGTGATTCTGGAGGAGCAGGTGGGCGAGGTTCCGGTCACAGTGTCGCAGCGTTCCGATGGGGTGATTTTCGCACAGCTAACGGCGGCGCAACTGCCCAAATCGGGTCCGAATCCGCCCTCTCGCGAGGAGCTTGCCGCCGTGGTTTCCCTGAGTCCCGACGACCTGTGTGAAGGAGAGCATTTCCCACAAACCTGGACGTGCGGACTTCCCTTTCTGTTCATTCCCGTCAAAAGCCTTGAGGCCACCGAGCGTGCCCGGATTGACCACGATCACTGGAAGCAAACGCTGGCCGATTTCTGGAGTGCCGAGCCGTATGTGTTCACCACGGAGACGGTGAATCCGGAGGCCCATGTGCATGCGCGCTTGTTTGCCCCTGGCCTTGGGGTTGGCGAAGACCCTGCCACAGGTTCGGCGGCAGCGGCACTCGCGGGCTACCTTGCAGAGCGCAATCCCCAGGCTTCCGGAGTGCAGAACTGGATCATCGAGCAGGGGCTGGAGATGGGGCGTCCCAGCCGCTTGGAACTGCAACTCCATTGGCATGACACCACCTTGCAACTGGTGCAGGTGGGCGGGAGTTCCGTCCTTGTCTCCTCCGGAGAACTGAACCTTCCCGGCTGAGTTGTCGCTCGGCCTTTTTCCCGAAAAATTTGATAGGTCCGGGTGGTGGTCCTTGTGTAAAGGATGACCTCTCCTTTCCGTCATTCCGGGCACAGTGGAGCGGAGGCCCGGCATCCAGAGCAAACGGCCGTGTGGCTGGATTCCCGCCTGCGCGGGAATGACAAGTGGGTGCGAGTAAACCGAAACACTTTAGGGGGGCGGACCGCTACATTTTTTAACATTTTCTGCAACTAAACTGACGATTTATTTGTTGACATGTGAAGTTTTCCGCTTATACTGGTGAATATGCGATTTACAACTCGGTGCAGTCACCCATTGCCCGAGCGGTTGCGGCGTAGTGCTAGGGGGAATCTCGGTCAACTCGTCTCTCCTCCATTTCTAAGAGTTGATGCTCATACCGGGAAAATCGATGCAAGCACACGCTGGAAGATGTCCTTCACTACGGCTGCAAACCAATCACTAGCCCTTCCCGTCGCACTCCGCCGAACACTGCAATCCGGCCCTTCAGTTTTCCAGAGCTTGCCACTTTGCGGGATTCGTTCAGAATCACCCACTCAGTGATCCGGGAACTCCCGTGATCCCGGAGGTGTGAAGCTCGGACAAGACCTTCATTTTTCTTCCTCGACAATTCCTGCGGTTTGCTTCGGGTGCCGAATTGTGCCTTTGGGGAGCCTGCTGGAGTGGTCGCCAATCCAACCCAAGATTTTTTTGTGAGAATGAGGTTCAAGCGCGTGTGTGTCTTTTGCGGGTCGGGAAACGGTCTGCGGCCAGAATATCGGAAATCGGCTGAGCGGTTGGGGCAATTGCTGGCCGAGCGGAGCATGGAACTGGTGTATGGGGGAGCAAAGGTGGGATTGATGGGGGCCGTTGCTGATGCGGTGCTGGCTTCGGGAGGAGCGGCGATTGGCGTGATCCCCGGACACCTGATCAAGCAGGAAATCGCGCACGAGGGCTTAACCGAACTCCATACCGTGACCACCATGCACGAGCGCAAGGCGCTGATGGCGGAGCTTGCGGATGCGTTTGTCGCCCTGCCCGGAGGTCTAGGCACGTTGGAGGAGCTGTTTGAGATGGTCACATGGAACCAGATCGGCTTGCAGCAAAAACCCTGCGGCCTGCTCAACGTTTCCGGGTACTACGATCCGCTGGTGCAGTTTCTCCAGCAAGCCGAGCGTGAGCAGTTCATCCGCAACATGTCGGCGGCCAAGCTTGTGGTGGAGGCCGATCCGGAGGCTCTGCTGAAGCGGCTGGAATCTGCGCCCCTGTTTTGAAACGCTGAAGCCGGTTTTGTGGTCAGGGAGAGTTCTGCTGGTGATTTGCGGCGTTCCCATTCACGATATGCGGAATCAAAAGGCAACATGAGCAGGAATCCGGAGGACAAAGTGACAGCAGAGGACGGCAAGGCGGCTCCAACGCCGGAGGGCCATGTGTGGAATTTTGCGTTCGGCTCCAACTTGTGTCCGGAAAAACGGGTGAACCGCGCAAACCTGCAAATTGAGGAGGTGGTTCCGGGAGAGTTGAAGGACTGGAGGCTGGCGTTCAATCTCCGGACGATCACATGGCTGGAGCCGTCAATGGCGGGCATCGAGCCGGCTCCGGGGCAGTCCATGCACGGGGTGCTGCTCCGGTTCAACCCGGAGTCCTTCAAGGCGTTGTTGCAAAGCGAGGGGGACGGCCACGCGTATCAACTGCAACCCGTGACGGTGGAGGCTTACGATGGCCGCTGCATTGAGGCGGTGGCGTTTCGGGCGTTGCCGCATCGTCGCTTGCAAGAGGATGCCCCCCCGTCCCTGCGCTACCTGAATTTGTTGAGAAACGGGGCGCGCCAGTGCGGGTTGCGGCAGGAGTACATCGACTGGCTGGATGCGCTGCCTCACACGCCACGGGCGCCGTGGCAACGCTGGGTTTCCACCACGCTGTTCAGCACCATCATGGTTGCCAGCCGCTGGGGCACCCCGCTGATTGGCGCCTATCTGTTCCGGCTCCTGCGCTGGATTGACGAAAGGCTGCCGCTCGCTCTGCGCCTGCCTCTGAACGTCGTGATCTTGGCACCTGTCCTGCTGTTCGGAGCGTTGATCGGCTCGTCTCCCAAACTGCGGAATTAGGCTGATTCCATTCCGGGCTTGGTGAATCCGGAGGCCTGCCAGCCGGCGGCGCGACGGTCCAGCCACCAGCCGTACTGCTTGGGCCAGTCGGCAAATCCTCTTTCCGGCTCAAGCTGTTCTTGGGCGTGAAGGGGCCAGAAGGGGTTGTAGAGAGCTTCTCGCGCAATGGCGACCAAATCGGCCTGCTCGGCTTGCAAGACCGCTTCGGCCTGCTTCGGAGTCAGGATCAAGCCCACAGCCTGTGTGGCGATTCCAGCTTCCCTGCGGATTCGCTCGGCATACGGGACCTGAAACCCAGGAGCAGGAACCTGCTTGGCGGCGGTGGCCGCTCCGTAAATCCCGCGCGAGGAGCAGTCCACGACATCCACGCCAAGTGCTTTCAGTTCCTTGGCCAGCACCACGGACTCGTCCACGGTCCACCCCCCGTCCACCGCATCGGTTGCGGAAACCCGGAAGAACAGCGGCAAGCTTTCGGGCCACACCGCCCGGACTGCCTCGGTGATTTCCAGCGCAAACCGCATCCGGTTTTGCAGGGAGCCTCCGTATTCGTCGGTGCGATGATTGGAGAGGGGCGAGAGAAAGCTGTGCGTCAAGTAGCCGTGAGCGCCATGAATTTCGGCAATCTCAAACTTGGCGGTGAGGGCGTGTTTTGCCGCATCTGCGAAGTTCTGCACCAAGGTTTGAATCTCTTGCTTGCTGAGTTCCTTGGGAAGCAGCCAGCCTTCGTTGGTCGGCTCTGGACTCGGGGCGACGATTTCCCAGGGATGTTCCCCCCGCTGGAAGTCCGTCTCATCCAGCGGGCCGTTGCCATGCCAAGGGCGTTGCATGCTGGCCTTGCGCCCGGCGTGAGCGATTTGGATTGCAGGCACCGCACCGTGGTCTTTAATGAACGCAACGGTGCGCTCCAGCGCATGGGCGTGTTCCGGGGACCAAATGCCCAAGTCTCCGTGCGTGATCCGGCCTTGCGGGGATACGGCAGCCGCTTCGGTGAACACGATTCCGGCACCACCCACCGCGAACTTGGCAAGGTGGGCGAAATGCCAGTCATTGGCCAGCCCGTCCACGGCGGAATACTGGCACATCGGCGCGATCGCCAAACGATTGCGGACCTGAAGCTGGCGGAGCTGGAGGGGGCGGAAGAGCAAGGATTGAGCTGGGTTTGACATGAAACAGAACGGTTTGGGTGAAGTCGTGAACGTCAGGAGTCGGAAAATCACTATTTCAGAAACGCTTCAGAAAAACCACCATCAGCATGGGTGGTGCCCGTCATGGGTCGGGTGGATGCTGCTTGCTGCGATGATCGCGTGGGTGCCGGGTTGCACGTTTATGACTCCAGAGCCGGGGCTGCACGTGCTTTCCGAGAGTGAGGTGGCGGCGTTGGACTTGGAGGACGACCTGCAATTCGAGCGGCTGGATGAGGCAATTCGGCAGTCCCTGCGCTACTACGCCCGGCTTCCGGATCGGCGCACCTTCAACTATGCTGGAGCGAAATACACCGCACGGGAACTGGAGCGTTCCATGAACCTGCTGCTGGACATCTTGGGGCGACAAACGCAAGGCGACCGGCTTGCCGAAATCCGCTCGAAGTTTCAGTTCTATGAAAGCAGAAACCGCGAAGGGCGGGCTTTTTTCACGGGCTACTACGAGCCGATTCTTCCGGGTAGCGTGGAACTGACGGAGCGCTACACCTCGCCGCTGTATGCGATGCCGGAGGATTTGATCACCGTGAATCTCAACCGCTTTCCGGGAGACTTTGGCAACAAGAAACTGGTGGGACGCCTGAGAGGTCGCTCGCTCATTCCCTTTGATGATCGGGCTACCATTGTTTACCAACATTCGCTGGAAAGCCGGGCGATCCCCTTGGCGTACTTGGAAAACGACATTGAGGTGTTCTTCCTGCAGATCCAAGGCTCCGGACTGGTGCGGCTCGACAACGGCACCCTGCTGCGGCTCAACTACGCCGGGCAAAACGGCCACCGCTACCGGGCGATTGGACGCTTGCTTCGAGACCAGATTCCAAAGGAGCAAATGTCCCTGCGCTCCATCAAGGACTACTTGTATTCCCACCCGGAAGAGGTCCGCAGGGTTTTGAGCTACAACAAGAGCTACACCTTCTTTCGACAGGTGGAGGAAGGGCCGCTTGGGAACATCGAGGTGCCCCTCACGCCCGGACGCTCCGTGGCGATGGATCGGCGGCTCATCCCCAAAGGTGGCTTGGCCTATGTCGAAACCAGCTACCCTGAAGCGGAAAAGTCAGCATCGCACTTCAGGCCCCTCCGACGGTTCATGACCGTTCAGGACACCGGAGGCGCGATTCGGGGGTACGGACGGGCGGACATCTTTTTTGGGCATGGACTGGAAGCCGAAAGGCTCGCTGGACCCATGAAACAGCACGGGCGCATCTTCCTCATGGTTGCTAAGCCAAAGTGGGTGCGGCCCGACTCTGAAAACGTGACAACAGCTTGGAATAACCACGGGGCTGAACATTTGTGAAGAAATGTGTTGACACCCAAGCCAAGTCAGCATACATTAATGAGTTCGCACAAATGAGGTGCGAGCTTGATCTTGGGCATTAGAATCGGAACCGTGCGGGAGGCCGGCTGCGGTAGCGGCCGGTCGACCCTTAGTAAAGTTAGAGCAGAGAGCAAGCCAGCGGGGCCGGCGAGCCGGCCCCGGGCTCGAGTATTTTTTGTACGAGAGTTTGATCCTGGCTCAGGACGAACGCTGGCGGCACGCCTAACA
>CAZQXS010000134.1:0-9360 GCA_964597275.1 uncultured Pseudomonadota bacterium
GTATGGAAGAATTGGTCTTCATGGGGAGTATGCTCAAAAACATGTGGTGGGGGAACCCAAACAAAAACAAGGAGTTGTAATGGGCCCTTTTTTGGCGGCAATGATTGTTCTGCAACAACCGCCCCTTCAGATTCGAGCGAATATCACGTCGGGCAAAATGTGACGACTATAGCATCAAGATCTTGTAACACACAATGCTGTAAGGAAAACGGGATATGGTCAAGTTGGTCAGGTTATAGTACATGTTATTGGGGGTTTCAGTCAAGATCGAGGACTTGTGAGTGGCCAAATCCATCATGTAAGGGTGCTTCATGTGATAGTGACGGAAGTGTTGCATGGGATTGGAAATATTGTCCTGTAAATGGTGGATGGAGTGCTTGGTCTGATTGGAGTGCTTGTCACCATGAACATGCGTTCAGTCAATCTAGATATAGAACTTGTACTAATCCTGCTCCAGCGCATGGCGGTCAACAATGTTCTGGGAGTAATCGAGAAGATCAATTTTGTGGGTTCTATTTTCACTTTTGAAGTGCTTTGTCAGGTGTGATAGCCTCTACAGGAAGGGGTGGGGCACACATCAAAATCATACAAGGAAGGAGAGCCGTGGGAAAAGTCGTCGCGAATGTGCGGTTGCAGAATAATGAGGATGTGATTGAGGCAAAACACGGACATCTGGATCAGGACAAAATCCGCACAAAATCGCTGGAAATGATTGCAGATACTGGAGCGCGGGCAGTGGGCTTGCCGATGTCCATCATTCAGAGTTTGGGCTTGCCGCAAACTCGTGAAGTGACAGTCACGCTTTCAAGTGGGAAGCGAGAGAAGCGACCGCTTTTCGGCGAGTTGCGGCTGCGAATTGGAGACCGGGAGGATGTTTTTAGTTGCATCGGCAAACCGGAGGACGCCCCGTGTCTTTTGGGGCCGTTGGTGTTTGAGACGCTGGATTTGGTGGTCGATTGTCCGAATCACCGCCTCACTCCCAATCCCGATGCTCCGGAGGGCATGATGCTTTACGAAGATTTCTGATCGTTTTACAGACGCGAATCAAGCAGGGTTTCAAAGCAAAGCCTCCTGCGAGGGGGAGCCTCAGGCCGCTTCACTCCGAGGCGTTCAGCACCTCCCAGATTTTCTGGGGATAGAGCGGCATGTCGATGCGGTCAATACCGTGCTCCCGCAGGGCATCCAGGACGGCGTGGACGATGGCAGGAGGTCCGGCGACCGCGCCGATTTCTCCGGTACCCTTTGCCCCCAGCGGATTGGTGAGACAGGGAACGCCCTCGAAAAGACTTCCCGAGAGTGCGGGCAGGTCATCCGCACGCGGCATTGCATAGTCCATGTAGGAGCCGGTGAGCAACTGTCCGGCCTCGTCGTACACGGTGCGTTCCAGCACCGCCTGTCCCAGCCCGTTGGCGATCCCGCCGTGTACCTGCCCTTCCACGATCATCGGGTTGACCGCATTCCCCACGTCGTCCACACTCGTGTAGCGGTCCAGCCGCACCTGTCCGGTTTCCGGGTCAATCTCGATCTCCGCGACATGGCAGCCGTTGGGCCAACTGCGGCCTTCCATTTCCTTCTTCGTCTTGGTGGCAAACCGCCCTTCGGGTTGTCGTCCGGCGAGTTCAAAGAGTCCGATGCCGATGTGGGTGCCCTTGACGGTGAAGTGCCCGTCGGCGTACTCCAAGTCCTCGGCGGCGGCTTCCAGTTCCTCGGCGGCGAGTCGGCCTCCCTCCTTGAGAAAATCCTCGATGCCGCTGAGCAGGGCGGTGCCGCCCACGAACAGCGAGCGGGAGCCGACACTGCCGTGGCCTTCGGTGCGGTCGGTGTCGCCCTGCACGACCTCCAACCGCTCGGCGGGCAGTCCCAGTTGTTCGGAGAGGATTTGCAGGTAGGAGGTGGCGATGCCCTGCCCCATGGCTTGGGTGCCGGAAAACAGCGTGAGCGTGCCGGAGCCTTCGGCCTGCACGGTGACGGTTTCGTTGAGTTCCGATCCGGTCCACTCGATGTAGCAACCGATGCCGCGCCCCCGCAGTTTCCCGGATTGTGCAGAGGCTGATTTGCGTGAAGCAAAACCGTGCCAGTCGGCCTCTTCAAGTGCACGGTCCAACACCTTGGCAAACTCCCCGCTGTCAAGGCTTTCACCAGCAGGCGTGGTGTAGGGCATCTGCTCCGGAGTGATCATGTTGCGCTTGCGAAACTCGGCAGGGGCGATGCCCATTTCGTGTGCGGCCAAATCCATCAATCGCTCTGTAAGGTACACACCTTCCGGACGTCCCGCCCCCCGGAAAGCTCCAAGCGGAGCTGTGTTGGTCATGACGCATTTCGTGCTCAGGTGAACCGCCGGGAGGTGGTACATGGACGAAATCACGGTGGTGGAAAGGTGCAGTGGAATGAACATTCCTGGATTGAGCAGGTACGCCCCCACGTTTGCCAGCGTTTCCGCTCGCAGCGCGAGAACCTTGCCGTTGGCATCACAGGCGAGTTCCGCGACACTTTCCTGATTGCGGGCGTGCAGGGTAGCCTGAAATTCGTCACTGCGGGTTGAGCGCCACTTGATGGGACGCTTGAGTTTTCCGGATGCATAAACGAGTGCGGCGTCTTCCGGATACAAAGGAGTCTTGGTGCCAAAGCCCCCGCCCACATCCCGAATGATGATGTGGAAGTCCTCCGGATCGGCTTGCAGGACATGGGCGAGTCCACCCTTGAGCCTCCCCGCGCTTTGATGTCCGGCGTGCAGGGTGCGGCGTCCGGTTTCCGGATCGTAGTCGCAAATCGAGGTGCGCGGCTCGATGGGATTGCCGATGAGCCGGGGGTTGATCAGTTCCAAGCGCGTGACATGCGCGGCCTTGGCGAACGCCTGCGCAACGGCCTCCGGATCACCCAAGTCCTTGGCGGCGGCAATGTTGTCCGGCATCGCCTCCCAAAGCTTGGGAGCGTCCGGGTCGGCGGCTTCCTTCAGGGAGGTCAGCACGGGCAGTTCCTCGTACTCGACTTCGATGCACTCCGCCGCCTCGATGGCCTGCGCAGGGGTTTCAGCAACGACGGCAGCCACCGCCTGTCCCGTGTAGCGGGCGGCATCGGTGGCGATTGGATAGTGCGGCGCGGAGGACGCGGGCTCACCATCGGGACGGAAGAAGGGCATCGTGGTTGGAATCGGCTGCACGCCATCGCGCAGCAAGTCCTGTCCGGTGAAAATCCCCAGCACGCCGGGCATGGCCTTGGCCTCGGTCGTGTCAATGCTCACGATGCGGGCGTGGCCGTAGAAACTGCGCAGGAAGTGCAGGTACGCCTGCCCCTCAAGGTTCATGTTGTCCACAAAGCGACCCTGGCCCCGGATCAGTCGCTCGTCCTCGTAGCGGCGCACCGACTGTCCCGCTTTCAATCTTGCTCCCTCTGGTGTCGTTGGCATGGAAATCCCTGAAAAGCCGTTTACTGATATATTTGTTGAGCATGATACTATGAATGGGCGCAACCGTTAAGCCGAAACCTGCTATTGTGTGGAAGGAGGGCGTGTGCGGGGCGCTTCAGGATTCGTCAGGAGGCTCCGGAGTGTCCTTGAGCGTGTCCAGCACCTCGGCGACCATTTGCTTGGAGCCGATGTAAAGCGGGCAGCGCTGGTGCAACTCTTCTGGCGGGATTTCGAGAATGCGGCGGGTGCCGTCGGTGGCGGTGCCTCCGGCCTGCTCCACGATGAACGCGAGCGGGTTGCATTCGTAGAGCAGCCGCAGCTTTCCGGAAGGAGCCTTCACGGTGGGCGGGTAGAGGTAGATGCCGCCCTTGAGCAGGTTGCGGTGGAAGTCCGCCACGAGCGAGCCGATGTAGCGGGCAGTCAGCTTGCGCTGCCGTGCGGTGGTGAGGTAGGCTTGGATGCCTGCCGGAAAATCGTTCCAGTTGCCCTCGTTGATCGAGTAAATCTTGCCGTTCTCCGGAGTGCGCATGTGGGGATGCGAGAGGAAGAACTCGCCCAGTGACGGCTCGTAGGTGAAGCCGTTGACCCCGCGTCCGGTGGTGTACACCAACACCGTCGAGGAGCCGTAGAGGACGTAGCCGGAGGCGACTTGCTCCGTTCCGGGCTGCAACACGTCGTCCAGTTGGGGGGGAGTGCCGATGGGGCTTTTGCGGGGATAGATGGAAAAAATCGTGCCGATCGAGACGTTGACGTCAATGTTGCTGGAGCCGTCCAGCGGGTCGAGCGCAACGATGTAGCGCGATTCGTGGTTGCCTGCGTCAATGAAGTTTTCCAGCTCTTCGGACGCAATCACGCAGGCCTGCCCGCCGCGTTGCAGGGCGCGGGCGAAGCGGATGTCCGCAACGACATCGAGCTTCATCTGCTCCTCCCCCTGCACGTTCTGTCCGCCCACCCCGCCGTCGGAGTTGATCAGCCCGGCGCGGTTGACGTCGCGGTTGATGATCTTGGCGGCAAAGGAGAGGTCCGCAAGCAGTTGCGAAAGCTCCCCTTGGGCTTCCGGGAAGTGCTTTTGCTCCTGCGCAATGAAGCGCAGCAGGGTGGTTCCTACAGGGGCGGAAAGCCGTTCGACGGCCCGCATCGCATCGCTCATGATCGCTCCAGAAATCAGAAGTTCGTGTTCAGGGACTTCGGAAGGCTACGGCAGCCGCGAGGCGGGTTCAAGCGGAAAGCGGGAAGCGGCGCATCTCGCGTAAAGTTTCCGCACCAAATGCCGATGAAAAGACTGGCAGGATTTTCATCCTGTCAGGAGGACAGAAAGGCTCAGAACCGCCCCTATCGATTTTTTTTCCTTTTAGGGCTTGTATTTTTTTTTGGGGTGTGGTCTGATCAGAGAAAATCATGAGAATCTTTTTGTCCAACTTGGGCTTGTAACTTATCTTGGGCTGTGATGGGATCAGGTCAATTCACGCCCAATTCCGTAGCGGGACTTGCCATTTGGAGGCGGGTTTGAGATGCGGAATCACTCCCACCGGGAACTGGTGTGGTCGTTCGACTTCTGACATTGCTGCTGCTCGCCGCCCTCGTCATGGTGGGATGCGACTCGGGCAAGCAGGAAGAGGAGGTCGCGACCTTCACGATCGCTTCTGACAGCACGGTCAGCAAGACCGGCAAGACCGGGGTGGAGATCACCAGCCCGTCGCCTGCCAGTGAAACCGGAGAGGGCGGCACCACCGCGACCTTCAAGGTCCGGCTCATCAGCGAGCCGCTGGCCAACGTTGCGATCTCCCTCACGTCCGACAACACCTCCGAGGGCACGATCAGCCCGGACAACCTCAGCTTCACGCCCAGTTCGTGGCAGACCTACCAGACTGTGACCGCCACCGGAGTGGACGACAACGTCACCGACGGCTCCCAGAACTACAAGATCAACTTCGCGGTCACCTCCAATGACCTCAAGTACGCGGCCCTCACGATCACCCCGCTCGCGCTGACCAACCGCGACAACGAAACCGCAGGGGTGCTGATCACTCCGGCCACGCCCGCCCCGACTTCGGAAAACGGCAGCATCTCCAGCTTCACGGTCAAGCTCAACGCCAAGCCGCTCGCCGATGTCAACTTCTCGCTGGAGAGCAGCAACACGAACGAGGGCAAGCTGCTGAATCCGGACAACACGACGACGGACAACCTCAGCCTCGCCTTTGGCACGGACAACTGGAGCACGGCCCAGACCGTGCGGGTGCAGGGCGTGGACGATGTGTATGTGGACGGCACCCAAAGCTACAAGGTCCAACTTGGCAAGACCAGCAGCACGAACGCCCCGTATGATAACCTCACGCTGGGTTCGGTGTCGCTCTCCAACAAGGACAACGACACGGTTTCAGTCACCATCACAGCGGCCTCTCCGGACAACGTCACGGCGGAAAACGGCAGTGACAATGCCACCTTCACCATCAAGCTCGGTTCTGCAGCACACCGCGACAACCGCTCGATTACCGTCAAGCTGGCCAGTTCGGACCCCAGCGAAGGGATTCCCATTCCAGACAACCTGACCTTCACTGCCGCAAACTTCAACACGGCACAAACCGTCACGGTCGCCGGAGTGGACGATGCGATCCGGGACGACAATGTGACGTATCGCATTGATGTCAGCATTTCCGGCACCGGAACGGGCTATGACGGATTTACCGACAACCGCAGCTTCCTCAGCATTGACAACGAGAGCGCGGAGGGGGTGACGCTGTCCGGAACGGCAGTGACGCTCAACGAGGACAATGGCACCGCCACCTTCACCGTCAAGCTCACCACCGAGCCTACGGCAAGCGTGGTGCTGCCCTTGAACATTGACAACGCCACGCTGGGCGCGGTTTCTCCAAGCTACCTGCTCTTCAACTCCGTGAACTGGAAAGCCCCGCAGACCGTCACTGTCCGGGGCATCAACAATTTCATTGACCACCCCACCAATCCCACGACCAAAATCCGGCTCTCGCCCATCAACTCGGCAGATGCCAAGTACAGCGCCTTTGTCCCGGACAATGTCACCGCCACCTTCACGGATGACGACATCGCCGGACTGACCGTGACCGGGACCGACAACGCTTCCGGGGAGAACGGCGACAACGCAACCATCACCGTCAAGCTCAACACGCAACCGCTGGCCAGCGTCACCTTGGCGATCACGGACAACGACTCCACCGAAGTGACCCGCTCTCCAGCCACGCTGACCTTCGACAACACCAGTTGGTCAACCGCAAAAACCGTGATGGTGCCGGGCAAGAACGACGAACTGCTCGACGGCACCCAGTCCGTCAAGCTCACCGTTGCGGTGCAGTCCTCTTCGGACACGAAGTACAGCGCCCTTTCTGCGATCAACCACACCATCCAGAACCTGGACAACGACACGGCGGGCATCTTCGTGACGATCACCGACAACGCTTCCTCCGAAGCCGGAGACAACGCGACCCTCACGGTGCGTCTGGCCAGCCGACCGGACAACACCACGGCGAACAAGGTGGTGACGCTCAATCTCGCCTCGCTGGACTTGGACGAGGGCACGGTTTCGCCGACACGGTTGCAGTTTGGCACGGACAACGGCACCACCCCGCAGACGGTCATGGTGACGGGGCAGGACGATTTCATCATTGACGGCACCCAGCAGGTGCGCCTCAAGATCACCGTGGACAACGCCAGCACCACGCAGACCGAGTACCACCCGCTTTCCGCCTCCACGACCGTTTACAACACGGACAACGATGTTGCAGGCTTCAAAATCGCGGTGGTGGACAACACGACCACGGAAGCGGGGGGCACGGGAAGTGTCAAGGTGCGGCTGGACACGCAGCCGGACAACGCGACCAACAAGATTGTGGTGCTGAAAGTCACCGCCGCTCAGGTGATGGACCGCTACGGCACCAGCCGCAAGGAGGTGAGCTTCAGCCCGGAACGCCTGATCTTCTCCGGAAAGCAGGGGGAGGCGGGGCGCACCTTCTGGTCGGACAACGCGACGGTCACGCTCTCCGGGCTGAACGACGATCTTGATGACGGCGACAAGAGCATCCGCGTCACGGTGCAAGTCTTCCGCAGTTCGGACGCCAGCAGCCTTGTGGAGCAGTGGACCACGGACACGAATTACAACACGGTCGCGCCGCGTGAGTTCACCATTGTCAATTCCGACGATGACACGTCCGGGTTCGTGGTCAGCGCGATCAGCGGCAACACCACGGAAGCCGGCGGCACCGCGCAGTTCACCCTCCGCCTCAGCAGCAAGCCGGAGGGAGCCGTCACCCTTTCCCTGCGCAGTGACAACACCACCGAGGGGCGTGTCACTCCGGACAACCTCAGTTTCAGCAACTCCAACTGGAACCTCAGCCAGACTGTGGTGGTCACCGGGCAGGACGATGCGACTGCTGATGGCGACATCAGTTATCAGATTCTCTTCGACAACTCCACCTCCAGCGATCCGAATTACAACAACAAGGCGCTCGCGGCGATCAGCCTGAAGAATCTGGACAACGAGCAGGCCCGCTATGCCGGATTCACGATTTCGGGGGCGACCGGAACCGTGTCCGAATCGGGAGGCGGTCAGGCGGTGATCACGGTTGCCTTGGCCAAGAAACCCACGGCGGATGTGACCATTCCGGTATCGGTGGACGATGCTTCGGAGGGCAAGCTTTACTCGGTGGGGGGCTACACCAACCGGGACAACCTGACCTTCTCCACAACCAACTGGAATGCGGCGCAGGAGATTCGCGTCACTGGAGTCAACGACAATCTCACCGACGGCAACCAGCCCTTCCGGGTGGTGCTGGGAGCGGTGGTGTCGAGCGATACGGCGTACAGTGCGCTAAACCCCAACGATGTTTACGTCACCAACGTGGATGACGACTCCGCCGGAGTGCTGATCAGCAACATCAGCGGCCCCACTTCCGAATCGGGCGGCACCGCGCTCTTCACGGTACGGCTCACCAGCCAGCCTGATGACGGAGACAACTCGACCAGCACGACGGACACGGTGGTGCTGCATTTCGTCTCCAGCAAGCTCACCGAGGGCACGGTCAGCCCGGACAACCTCAGCTTCACTCCGAGCAACTGGAACGCCGAGCGCACCGTCACGGTCACGGGCGTGAACGACAACGCCAGTGATGGCGATCAGGCGTACACCATCAAAGTCACGATGGACAATGCGACCAAAGCCTTGGGATACAAGGAGCTTGACCCCCCGGATGTGCTGGCCACCAACAAGGATGATGAAACCGCAGGTTTTGTGGTGGGAACCCCAAGTGGCCCGACCAGCGAATCCGGAGGGACATCCACCTTCCTCGTGCGCCTGCGCAGCCAGCCTTCCAACACCGTGACGATTGCGCTCTCCAGCGAGAAAACCACCGAGGGCACGGTCAGCCCGGACAACCTCAGCTTCACCACGGCGAACTGGAATGCAGATCAGATCGTGACGGTGACGGGCGTGAACGACAATGTTTCAGACGGCGATCAGGGTTTCCGGATCATCCTTGCCGCAGACAACGCCACGCAGGACACGAATTATCGCAGCCTCAATCCTCCCGATGTTGCGATGGTGAACGCGGACGACGACACCGCAGGATTCTTTGTGAGTGCGGTCTCCGGGGACACGGACGAGGACGGCACGGCGGCGACCTTCGCAGTTCGCCTGCGCAGCCAGCCGTCGGCAGGTGTGACGCTCTACACGGAGTCCACCGATCCCGGCGAGGGCAAGGCCACGCCTGCGAGCCTCGCGTTCACGACGTCGAACTGGAACTCGTGGAAGACGGTGACGGTGACGGGCCAGCCGGACAACCTCTCGGACGGTGACCAGTCCTATGCGGTGCGCCTGCTGCCGGACAACACCAGCAGCGATGTTGGCTATCGCCTGCTTGATCCTCCCGATGTGACGCTCAGGAACCTCGACCTTGCTTCGGGCGGCTATGTCCTGAGCGCGGTTT
>CAZQXS010000135.1:0-9290 GCA_964597275.1 uncultured Pseudomonadota bacterium
CCCCGTCCATGCTTCGACACGCTCAGCACGAACGGGGAACGGGAAGCCATAGCATCTACAAAACGGCCACTATCCCTGAACCTTCAACACAAACCCAACCATGAGCCTGCGGACCACCACCATTGGCGCGTATCCGAAACCCGACTATGTGAAACTCCCGGACTGGTTTGACGATCTCGACTCCCCGGATCCCACAGCGGGCTGGGCCGAGGCGCTGAACGCGCTGGGAGACGACGCTGGAGCCATCCTTGAACGCGGCACCCACGAGGCAGTGCTGGATCAGGTGAACGCCGGGATTGACATTCCCACCGATGGCGAAATCGCCCGCGAAAACTACATCCACTACCACTGCCGCCACCTGGAGGGCATTGATTTCGAGCAGCTTTCCGAAAAGGCGCTGCGCACCGGAAACTACCTTGCCCGGCTGCCCACCGTGCGGGGGCCACTCCAGCCCCGCGACTTGTTTCTGGCCGACGATTGGAAACGCGCCCAGCAGGCCACCGACCGCCCCGTGAAGATCACGATGCCCGGCCCTTTGACCGTGGGCGACACGATTGTGGATGATTATTACGGCGACCTGAAGACGCTGGGGAAGGCGGTTGCGGAGGCACTGAATCAGGAAGTCCTCAGCCTCGCCGAAGCGGGCTGTCGGCACATTCAGATTGACGAACCGCTCTTTGCCCGCTACCCGGAACGCGCCTTGGAGTTTGGAGTGGAGAACCTGGAACGCGCCTTCCACGGCTGTCCGGAGGGTGTGATGCGCACCGCCCACATGTGCTGCGGCTACCCGGATCGCATTGACCGCGAAGACTATCCGAAAGCCCCGCTGGATTCGTATGTGCGGATTGCCGACGCGATGGAAGAGTCGTCTGTGATGGCGATTTCACTGGAGGACGCACACCGCCACAACGACCTCAACCTACTGGACCACTACAAGACGACCACCATCATCCTTGGCGTGGTGGCAATTGCCAAAAGCCGGGTGGAGCCAGTGGAGGAAATCCGGGAGCGGCTCAAGGCCGCGCTGGAACACATTGACGCAGAGCGGCTGATTGCGGCTCCGGATTGCGGCTTGGGGATTCTCGGACGCGACCTTGCCCTGAAAAAGCTCCGCAACCTCAGCGAGGCCGCGCACTCCCTGCCCTGAAAAAGCTCAGTTGGCGAGCATTCCTTGGATCATGAGGGTGATGAGTTCATCCGGACGACCGTTGAGACTCGCCTGCCCCCGCTGCACCTGCAATTCGCTGCGCAACTCGTTGCCCTGCATTTTCGTGTAGGGCCGCAGTTGCAGCAAAAACACCTGCCCGGTCCCACCGCCCATCATGTAATCGAGCATGCTGGCGAGCTTCGCGGAATCGTCCACCACAGCCTCCACCCGCACGGTGCTGGCCTCCAGCAACGCCTGCTTGAGCGGGCCACTGCCGTATTTTAGGTCCTGAATTGAAAAATCGGACGGCCACGGCTGATCCAGCACCAGCTTTGCCGAGAGGGTGATTTGCAGCCCGCCATCCGCTTTCAGCACCACGCTCAGGCCCGATTCCGGCTGTGCCCCGGCAAAGGTGCGCAAGCCCTCATCGGCGAGGCCCAAGGTGGTTTCCGGCTTCTCTGATTTTGCGGCTTCGGTGAGCCAGTTCTGAAACGCCGACACGTCCAGCTGCTTCCCGTACCAACGCCACTCTTGGTCGAGCGCGGCAAAGGGGATTTGCACGGGCACAAAGGGTTGCAACACCGACAGTTGGCTGATGCGCACCGTGGGGCGCAGCTCAAACTCCCCCACCCCGTCCTTGACCTGAAGTTCCAGTTCCAGCGTACCCTCGTCCACCATCAGCGGTTCCGGCTGTGCGGCATCCTTGAAGCTCAGGCGGGTGAGGCTCATCCGGGCGGTGGAGCGGGCCTCCTCCAGATAGGCATAGAGGGCCGTCACCAGTTCCAAGGGTGCGCTGTCCTGTTCATGCTCCAGCATGCGCGAAAGCTGGCGGTAGTGCTTGGTGAGGTAGCTCCCTTCGGATTCGAGTGTGAGCCGCTCCGCGCCCACCTGCGCCCCTGCGCTAGAGGTCACGCTCAGATTCTCCCACGCTCCGGAGAAGTTCGTGCGCGTTTTGTCGCCGTCCTCCGTGCTTTTCCCTTCAGCGTTGAAGTGCGCAAAGCCCAACTCCACGGCACTGTCTCCCAACTGGAGCCTGCCGGATTGCAGTCTCGTGCGCCCAAACTCCGGGGCATGCTGAGTCACATAGCGGTCCCACCAAACGGTTGCGGGGTGCTGGTGGCTGGTGGCTGGTTGCAAATCGGAAAGTTGCAGCGTGTTCCAGAACACCGTGTGGCGATTGCCGTTGATTTTCAGGTCCGCCTGAGTCGAGAGGTTGCTCCAGTCAAGCGCACTCTCGTTCTCAAGGTTCCGGGCGGTCAATTCGCCAACCTCCAGTTGCAAGGTGACCCCCAGCCGATTTTCGGCCAAAGGATCGTGCGTCTGCCGCAAGCGCACGGGCTGGGCGATCACGGTGCCGTTGGCTCCCTCCAGGTTCAGCTTGGCGACCTGCACCTCCAGTGTGTCCCATGCGGCGTGTTCCGCCTGCATCGCGTCAATCACCACCTGCTCCAGCACAAGACTGCCCTCGGAAGAAACCACTGCAACCTGCCCCAGCGTCACTGTGCCTTCGCGCTGTGTGGCCTCCGGGCGCAGGCTGTCCGTGGGCAACTGCACTCGCGCATCGCCGATCTTCAGTCGGGTGTCTGGCTGCTGCGAAAAGCTCCCCGAAATTTCGGGAGCATGGACTTCCGCCCCATCGAGATCCGCCGTGATCGTGAACTCCGGGATCGTCAGTTCGTTTTCGCCAAACTGCAAACGCGAATCGGCAACGACCGTGCGGCTGCTGAAGTAGCCCAATTCGTGCTGAAAGGTTCCAGGCGTGAGCGTCCAGCCGGGACGCACCAGCGGCTGGGCAAGGTATTCGGCCACCCTTTGTCCCACGAAATGACTGACCACAAATCCGGAGGCGCCCCCCAAAACCACCACCGCACCGAGCAGGGCGAGTGTCCACTTTTTCGCTGTTGTCACAATTTTTCCAAAGAAAGTTCAAGCGTTGTTGTTCTTGAAGAACCCAGGAGTCAGAATTCAGAATTCAGCATCCCCGTTCGTGCTGAGCGTGTCGAAGCATGAGCGGGGTTCACCCTTCGACAAGCTCAGGGCGAACGAATTGGGAGCCAAGGACACAACCTAACGAATCAGTCCCCCTACAGCCTACAGCCTACAGCCTACAGCCTAAATCCCTCACTTGACCAAGCACTGCTCCGCTTCGGACAGCCGTTCATCCACTCCAAAGACCTCCACGCGGTCCTGTGCCTGCAACACCGTGTCACCGCGAGGCAGGATGATCTCGGAGCCGCGCAACACGCGCACCAGCACACAATCCTGCGGCAGTTGCAACTCGCGCACGGGACGCCCCACCACCTCCGCCTGTGCGGGGATGCTCACTTCGCGGTGCCGGACGTTGCCGTTTTGCGAGGTTTCCTCCATCGGGGCTTCGCCCAACAGTTGCTTGCGCAAGGTTTCGGCCCGGGGTTTTTCGGCAAAGACCGTCACCTGATCCCCGGCTTGCAACACGGTTTCGCCGCGCACCAAGCGCAGTTGCCCCCGGCGTCGCACCGAAACGAGCAGGTAGTCTGCCCCCAAGCTCAATTCGCGCACCCGCCGTCCCACCACCGGAGAGGTTGCGGGAATCTGGATTTGGATGAGTCCGGTCTGGTCGAGATGCCGGAGTTGCAGCATCTCGTCGCGGTGTTGCTCCAAGGCGTGTTCGTTGATCGCGTGGTTGTAGGCGCGGATGATGTCAATGCGCCGCAAGACGCCCACCACCGTCCAATCCGCTTCGCTCCGGACCACAGGCAGGCGTCCGATGTCGCGGACCCCCAGCCGCCGCAGCGCCACCCACATCGGCTCCTCCGGGGTGGCGACCAGCAGATTTTCGGTGGTGGCAATGTCTCGCACGATGCGAGTTTCCGAACCGGGTTTGCCGAGCGCGCGCTCTAGGTCGCCAATGCTCACCACCCCCACGAGGTGGTTGCCGTTTTCCACGACGAGGAATCCGGTGCGGTGCGTGTTGGCGAAGCGGTCGGTGAGTTCCTCCAGCGTGAGGGTGGCAGGCACGGTTTCCACCTCACGGTGCATGGCCTCCTCCACCGTCACACGCTGCATAAGGTCCACCTCCTGCTGCTGTTGCAGCACCACCCCGCGTCGGCTGAGCTTGAGGGTGTAGATGGACTCGCGGCTGATCTTGCGGGAAATCAGGGTGCTGACGACAGTGGCCAGCATGAGCGGCAGGATGATCTCGTAGTTCCCCGTCATCTCAAAGAGGATGAGGATGGCGGTGATCGGGGCGTGGGCCGCACCACTGAAAAACGCCGCCATGCCCACCAGCGCGTAGGCACCGGAGGGAGCCGCGATTTCCGGAAAGAGCAGGCCCGCCGCCTGTCCAAAGCACGCCCCCAGCATGGCGCCCATGAAGAGCGAAGGCGCAAATACGCCTCCGGAGCCTCCGGCTCCCAGCGTGAGTGCGGTCGCAACCATCTTGAGAAACACCAGCGCGAGCGTCATTTGCAGCGTCAGTTCGCTGAAGAGCGCGGCAGTGATGGTTTCGTAGCCCACGCCGAAGATGCGCGGAATGCCCTCCAGTTGGAAAGTGTACACCCCCAGCACCCCCAGCAGCACCCCGCCCGCAATCGGCTTGGCGGGTTCCGGGATCACACGGATTTTGTCCCAAAGGTCTTCGGAAAGGTAGAGCAGCCGCGTGAAGCCCACCGACAGCACTGCGGCAATCAGCCCCAGCACGAGGTAGAGTCCGAGTTCCCACGGAGAGTTGAGGACATACGGAGGCACCGCAAAGGTGCGGGAGTCTCCCTCGAAGTAGTGCGCCACCACATCCGCCGTCACTGCCGAGATCACCACTGCGCCGAAATAGACGCTGCCGAAGCGTCGCAGCAACACCTCCAGCGCAAACACCGATCCGGCGATGGGCGCGTTGAAAGTTGCGGCCACGCCTCCGGCGGCCCCACAGGCCACCAGTGTGCGAAGCCTGTCATCGGAGAGATGGAGCATCTGCCCCAGCCACGAACCAAGCGCCGAGCCGATTTGCGCAATCGGCCCCTCGCGCCCCACCGAGCCGCCCGTGCCGATGCACACGGACGAGGCAATGGCCTTGACGATGGCCACTCGCGGACGAATGCGCCCTCCGCGCAATTCCAGCGCCTGCATCACCTCCGGCACCCCATGCCCCTTGGCCTCGCGGGCATAGCGATGCACCAGCGGGCCGACGATGGCCCCGCCCAGCGCGGGAATCACCAGCAGGTGCCAGCCCCCCATGCCGGAAAGCCAACCCGCGACATCGCCATACGAAAACTCGCGGATGCCATCAATCAGGAGCCGGAAAAGCACCGCCCCCAACCCCGCGCCGATGCCCACCACCACCGCGATCAGCAGCATCGAGGCCGATTCCGGGTCGCTGCCCGCCCCCGGATGCCAGTTCCGCAAAGTGGGCCGTGTCAATCGAGAAAGCAGGGGGATTTTAGATGAGTTCATAAGTGTGTGTTGTTGTGTATGTCGGTTCTGCTGCTCCCCGTTCGTGCTGAGCTTGTCGAAGTAGAAACGGATTCACCCTTCGACAGGCTCAGGGCGAACGGAAGGTCCAAGTTGATGAGCCGTTCAAACGGACCTCCCTTCATTCGTGGGTCAGTTCCAGCAGGCGAGCCGGCATGTCCTCCAGAGGCAACACCTGATCCACCCCCCCGCGCTCGATGGCGACCTTGGGCATTCCGAACACCACGCAACTGGCCTCGTCCTGAGCGAGGTTGTGGGCACCACAATCCTGCATTTCGCGCATGCCGTCCGCGCCATCGCCGCCCATGCCCGTGAGGATCACCCCAATTGCGGACTTGCCCGCAATTTTGGCAACGGAGCGGAACAGCACATCCACCGCCGGACGATGCCGATTGACAGGTGGGGTGTCCTGCAAGCGTACCCGGTAGCCGCGCCGGGCCTGCTCCAGCAGCAAATGCCGACCTCCCGGCGCAATCAACACCCGCCCGGATTGCACCACGTCTCGGTCTTCCGCCTCCTTCACCTCCAGTTGGCACTGCTGATTGAGCCGTTCGGCAAAGCTTTTTGTGAACACCGGGGGCATGTGCTGCACCACCACAATCCCCGGCATGGTGATCGGAAGCGACCGGAACAGCTTCAGCAAGGCCTCCGTGCCTCCCGTGGAGGCTCCGACCGCAATCACCGGGTCTCTGAACCCGGTTCGCAGCGGCTTCGTGGGCTTGGGCAGTTCCGCGCCGGGGGAGGCTTGCTCCTTGGGGCGCAAGAGTTGCCGCTGGTCCTTGATCCGGGCATGGCGGGCGACCTTGACGGTTTCAATGAGCCGCGCCGCGATTTCCTCCATGCCCTCCCGCAGTCCGGACTGCGGCTTGCCGATCACCTCGACTGCCCCCAGTTCCAACGCTCGCAACGCCGCCGGGGCACCCGCCTGCGTGTAGGAACTGACCATCACCACAGGCAGGGGCTGCGACTTCATCAGCCGCTCCAGAAAGGTCAGCCCGTCCATTCCGGGCATCTCCACATCCAGCGTGAGGACATGGGGCCGCAGGCTCTGGATTTTCTTGAGGGCCACCTTGGCGTCCGGTGCCGTGCCCACCACCTCGATGTCCGGATCGCTGGCCAGCAGTTCGGCGAGCAACTTGCGCACAAGAGCCGAGTCGTCAATCACCAGGACGCGGGTGGGATCTGTCATCAAAGAGGAAGGTGGAGTGCTGCTTGTAAAAATTTCGTCAGGGCTGGAGCCTTTTCTACGGGATTCCCGCCTGTGCGGAAGCACCGAGCGGAAACGACGCTTCAGTGCCCGGAAAGCACCGTATAAACTTGCGAGTCGCAATGCAAGGAAAGAACCCCTTTGCCTCCTGATCCGCACCCTAAAGCCGAATAAAGATTTGTCTTTCCTTCAACAAGGCGTTACCCTTGGCTGATTTGCGCTTGTAAACCTCAACCCAAACCCGCTCCATGCGCACCACCATCCTGCTGTTCAGCCTCCTGCTCCTGCTGCCCCTGACGGGGGTTGCCGGAGAAACCCCGTCTCCGGAAGGCGCGAGGGTGTACTTTCGAGACCTCAAAGACGGGGACACCGTCAAAGCGCCCGTCCTGATCCGCTGCGGACTGACCGAGCAAATGGGCATCGCCCCGGCCTTGGCAGACTGGCCGGACACGGGGCACTTCCACATCATCCTTGACGACGACGTTCCCAACCCGAACAAGGCGATTCCGAAGAAGCACATCCACTTCAACTTGGGACAGACCGAAAAGACGATCAACCTCACCAAGGGCAAGCACACGCTCCAGTTGGTGCTGGGAGACTACTCCCACATCCCGCACGACCCTCCGGTGATGTCCGAGCGCATCACCATCACCGTGGAGTAGGCCCATGCGTTGGCGTAAACTCACCCTCGGCACCCGGCTGGCCTTCATCATCACGCTCGGCTTCAGCGTGGGCATCGTCGCGCTGGCCCTCACCCTGATCCAGCTCCAGAGCAACGCCGCCGCCGAGCAGGTCCAAAACCGACAATCCCGGCTCACGAAGTTGATTGCGGGCGAGATTGCCCCGGCGATGCACCTTGGAGACTCGCGCATCATCGGCAAGAAGGCCAAGGCGTTCATCACCGCCTCCAAGGAGGACCTTGCGCTTTTCAAGGCGTATGACCTCTCCGGAGAGATGCTGCACACCTACCGCTCCAAAAACCTCAAGAGCTACCCGCTGGACGAGATCATCCACAAGCACTTGGAGGAACTGGTCCAGAAGGAGTTGTACGAGCTGAACACTCCGGATCACTATGTGGTCTTCCGCTCCGCACACCTTCCGGACGACACGCTGGGCGGCTTCACGGGCATTGCGTGGAGCAAGGCGCAGCTCAACGCCTCGCAGCAGGAACTGCTCACGGTCGCCCTCTCCACCACCTTTGGCGTGCTCATCGTGGGCACGCTCGTGCTGCTGCTGCTCATCAAAAGGCTGGTGACCCGTCCGGTCAGCAAGCTCGTCCTCACGATGGACCACGGCTCCCAAGAGATCGCAGGTGCGAATCAGGACCTTGCCGACCGCACCAACCGCCAGAGTGCGTCGCTGGAAGAAACCGCCGCCTCGATGGAGGAAATGGAGAGCATCGTCAAGAACAACGCTCAGGAGGCCAAGAACGCCAGCAAGCTGGTGAAGACCACCCGCGAGTCGGCGGACCAAAGCCGGGGGCAGGTGCTGGACGCCGTGCAGAAGACCATCGAATCCAACACCCAAACTCTGCTGCGCTTGCAAGAGACCAACACGATGATCGTGGAGGCGATGGGGGACATCACCGACAGTTCCAAGCGCATCGGCGGCATCATCAACCTGATGAACGACATCGCCTTCCAGACCAACCTGCTTGCGCTCAACGCCTCGGTCGAAGCCGCGCGCGCCGGAGAACACGGCAAGGGCTTCGCGGTCGTGGCCGCCGAGGTCCGCAAGCTCGCCTACCGCTCCGGCAAGGCGTCCAAGGAAATCGGCGACCTCATCGAAACCAGCCTGGAGCGCATCAACACCGGACGCGATCTCGTCACCAAGGGCGACACCACGCTGGCGGAAATGCGCGGGGAAACCGAAGCCATGCTCATTCAACTGCGCGAGGAAACCGGGGAAAACCTCGACCTCATCCTCAAGGCAGTGGTCGAGTTCTCCGAAGTCATGGAAGGCATCGAGGCCGCCAGCGCCGAACACGTCCACGGCATCGAGCAGGTCAACAAGGCCATCACGGACATGGATCGGCTCACGCAGGAAAACGCCGCCGTGGTGGAGCAAACGGCCGCGGCCAGCACCTCGATGGCCTATGAGGCCAAGCGGCTGCGGGATCTGTTCATCGCCAGCAATGGTGCTCCTTCGGCAACGCGCCCGGAGCCGGAGGAGCCTCCTCCGATCACCAAGCGTGTGGCCGCCAGCGAGGTCCAACAGCTTCCAGACCCCAAAGCCCGGCGGGACGACTTCAAGGAGTTTGAGTAGCCTGAGGTTGGGCACGGCCTCACGGCCTTTGCCCAACCTGCTCAACTACGCGGGTCAAAAAGAAAGCCACGGATCGCACGGATCAAATTGTAGGTTGGGCAAAGCAGAGCGTGCCCAACCCCTCTCCGTTCATCCTGAGCCTGTCGAAGGGCGAATGCGGGGGGAACCACGCACTTCCGTGAAAATCCGCGGCAGGAACTTTTTCTCATTGAATTAACCGAGCATCAA
>CAZQXS010000136.1:0-9180 GCA_964597275.1 uncultured Pseudomonadota bacterium
GCCGCAGCAGGTCGGCGATGGTGGTGCGTCCCTCGGACTCGGCCCAGTCGAGGGCGGTGTTGCCCTCGAAGTCCTCGACATCCCGCAAGGCGCCACGCTCCAGCAGGAGCCGGACGGTGGAGAGGTGCCCGCGCCGCGCCGCCAGCATGAGCGCCGTCCGCCCGGACTGGTCCTGCGCGTTCACGACGGCACCCGACCGCAACAGCCGCCACATCACCTCGGTGGCTCCCTTTTCTGCCGCCCAGTGCATCACGGTCCAGCCCTCGCGGGTCCGCAGGTTGATGGTGGGCTGGGCTTCCAGCAGCCGTTCGAGGATCGGCAGTTCGTTTTGCAGGGAGGCCCACATCAGGGGTGTGAGGTGCCCTTTGTCCGGATCGGCCCGATGCTGGAGCAGTAGGTTCACCAGGTCCATGCGGCGCTGCACCACCGCCCAGGTGAGCGAGGTGTCGCCAAAGGGATCGGCGGCATCCGGATCGGCTTCGTGCGTGAGCAGGTGTTCTGCTGCAACCGCGTCTCCAAGCTGCACGGCCCGCATCAGCGGAGTGCGGTGCTGGGCATCCCGCACTTCCAAGGAATTTCCGGAAGCAAGCAGGCGTTTCAGCGCGGTGTGATCTTCAGCAAGCAGTGCGGCATGGAGGGTCGCTGGAGCCGAGACGGAAGGCTCCTCGGTTGCTGGAGGCACTTCGGATTGAGGCGGCTCCGCAGTTTCCGGTTCGGCCACAAGGGGCGCGGCGGCCTCTGGAACGGCTTGGAGTTTGATCGGCGCAGGCGGTGGCTCGGAAGCCTCAAAAACCGCAGGCTGGTAGCCTGTAAGCACAAGGGCGAGCAGCCCCAATCCTCCCAGCAGCAAGGCGATCAAGGGTCCAGCTCCAACGTTTTTTTGGGGGGGCACTTCCAGCGTGGGACGACTTGCCGGAGTTGCTTGGGGCGGGACGCTCTCGGAGGGCGGCTCCGGAAGCACGGGAATCCCCAAAGGCTCCATGGTGGCAGTCGGCCCAAAAAACGAGTTCTTGGGGGTTCCGAAGAATCCGGGCGGTTTGAGGGCGGATGAGGTCAGCATCGTGGAAGTGTCGGTTGGTGCACACGGTTCGAGAACGAATTCAGCAAGAAGCACACCAGTGGTGGAATCATACTTGCAGGAGATTCTTCGGAGACCTATTGGCTTTTGTGAACCCTGCATGACTTCCACCGTACCACGATTCCTCAAGCTGCCCTGGGCGGCCCTGACCCTGTCTGCGGTTCTTTTTGGGGCGGTAGGCTGTTCCAGTTCGGACCCGGAACCCCCGGAAGAGCCGCGACGCTCCTCGAAGCGCACCGCCGAAAAGCAGGCGGAATCCAAGGAGGCCGAGGTGCAGGAACTCCAGTACTGGGGCGATCCGCACCTGACGCTGCTGGAGCAGATCATGCCCCAGTTGAAGCAGGAGACAGAGGGGCTGTTCGACAAGGCCAACTCGGTGGCGATCTCCAGCATTTCCTTTGGCGACAAACTCCCGAACCACTTCCGCAAGGTTGCCACCGCCCGACTGCATCAGGTGCTGACGCGCCTGCCCAAGCTCAAGGTGAGCGTCTGCGAGGCGTGCAGCCAAATCCGCACCCAGATTTCCGGAAGCTACCTCAAGATCACCCGCGGGGTCGCGGATGACGAATACCGCCGCGAAACCGCCCAGCAGCTCAATGTCGAAGGCTTCATTGACATCGCGCTCTTCATGAGCGACCGCCAGCTTTCGGTCTCGCTCAACGCCTACGAGGCCCAGAAGGGCGAGATCATCTACTCCCGCATCGTCACCAGCGAGCCGATGAAGCGCGAGGAGTACCTGCACGTCTATCTGGGCAAGATGGCCTTGCCCATCAACGAACCCTCCCGCACCGGAAAAACCGTGGTCCACCAATCCACCATCTTGGGGGCAGAGCGGGTGGTGCGGCTCAATCAGGACTGGACCTCCGGCATCTCGGCGGCGTTCTTTCTGGACGACAACAGCAAGCTCGCCTCGTCCGAAAAAGTCAGCGGTGGCACCAGCGGGGTGATGGTGGACGGCTCGGTGGGCTATGACGTGGTGGGCTTTGGCAGCAACCGGGGGGCGGTCACGCTGAACCTCGGCCTGGGAATGATGATTGCCACGTCCATCAACTCGCCTCCGTACTTGAAAACCGGGGTTGCGGTCACGGTTGCGGAGCAACTCACGCTGGGGTACAGCTATCACCTCATGCTTACCAGCACCAGTTCGCTCAAGCTGCCCAGCGCCTCTTACTTTGCAGTCGGATGGAAATTCTGAAGGTGAAAGAACTGATCGAGGGCCGCAAGGTGCAGCGGGGACGCTTGGCTCCTTTGCGGCAGCTTGCAGGCGTGGCGCTGATATGCGGCCTGTTGCTTTACGGATGCGGGGACAAGGAGGCCGAGCCGCCACCGCCCCAGGAGGAGGAAGTCTCGTCCAAGCCGATCGCCAAGAAACTGCTCTTCACCCAGCGCACCCAAGGCGGCAAGAACTCGATCAACGTCATCGAGGAAACCGAGGGCTACAAGCGCACCCTGCGGATCGTGTTGCAGCGTGGCGATCTCAGTTCCAACCTGATCCACCCCATTGACAGTCCGAATTTCGTCATCGCGGTTCCGCTTCAGGACGCGACGAGCAAGCAGTTCAGCCTGCAAACGGCGGCTTATGAATTGCGGCTCAAGGAGCATATTGACCAACTGCTGGCCCGCTACCTCGCTCCGGAACGCTACAATGTCTCGGTGGTCGTGACCTGGGACGAGAAGCTCTTGCAGGAGGTGCAGCTCAAGAGCCTGCCGCTTGACACGCCCGTGACCGACCTTGCGACTCCAAACATGCCGGGTGCGGAAACCGCTGGAGAGGGCAAAGCCGACACGGACGCTTCCGCAGGGAGTGTGCCGGTCAATCTGGAAGAACCCACCCCCACCCAGCGCACCCGGAGCTTAGGGCTGAATCCGAATCAGGAACTCAAACACGCGGTCGTTTCAGTCAAGGTGCAGGTGCTGTTGGACAACACGCTTCCGGGCAGTCAGGAGCAGTTCATCGAACAGCTCATTCCGGCTCAGGAATTCTATGACGAGGAGCGTGGCGACACGGTGACGGTACAGCGCACGTCGTTCCCGAAACCGTTCTCCGACAGCGTGGCCCCCTATGAGGAGCAGATCGTCACACGCAAGCTCACCGAACTGGTGCAGAAGTATGTGCCGCCCAACGAGTTTGTGGTCAACGTCAAGTTCTCGCTGATTGACGAAGAGTCCGCCACGGAGTCGTCGAGCAACATCAAAATGAACATTGACCTGCTGCTCGACGAGGTGGTGCTTCCGGACGTGGACCTCTTTCTGAAGGAGGCGATTCCACTGGCGGTCAACTTCAACGTCAAGCGCGGCGACACGCTCAACATCATCCGCAAGCGCTTCCCGGAACGCAACTTCGTCTCGGTTTCCTCCGAGCAGGTTGCCGCACTCCGGGATTACAAGGAGAAGATTCTGGAAGCGTTCCAGACCGGCGACTATGTGGGAGGACTGGAATGGGCCGACAAGGGCTTGCGCATCGCGGTGCGTCGGCAGGACAAGGTGTTTTTGATGAAGATGAAAGGCTCGCTCCACTTCCTGCTTGAGGAGAAGGACAAGGCGCTGGAGGTCTGGCAGCACGTCCAGCGGCTGGACCCTGCGGACGAGGAAGTGCAGCAGATGCTGGAGAACCTGCAATAAAGGCGGAATGCTTCGCGTTGCTTGCCCTTCGTGGCTCAAAAAAACACTCGCCCTGTGCGGATTGTGCTTGCTGATGGGCAGCGTCCCGGCATGGTCGGCGGATACCCCTCCGGCTCCAGAACCGGATGCCGAGGTCGTGGAGCCGCCTGTGGAAGACCCTTCCCCCGAAGCGGCTGAACAGGCGGACAGCAAACGCCGCAGCCTTGAGGAACTGCTGGCGGTGCCGTTTCAGCAGCTCAAGGAGATGCAGCAGGCCGAATACCGCGAGATCGAACCGCCTCCGGGAGAGGACAACGCCACGGCCACCCGCTCCGAGGACGGGGACATCCGGCTGCCCCCGCCACCGGAACAGGGCAAGCACGAAAGCGACTTGGAGCAGCAGCTTGACGTGATCCTCCGAGATCAGCTTCCGAACGAATACGTCGGAGTCACGGTCAGCATCAAGTACACCCTCCAGACAATTCCAATTTCCAAAAGCAACAAGCAGATTTCCAAGGTTAAGCTTCCAGGGTTTGAGAACAACGTCTGGGTCCCCACCGAAAAGCAGCGTGTGGTTGGAATCGTCAATCAGATACAGACCTACACGACCGTCTTTGCGGTGGTCAACCAGCCGATCTCGCTCTTTAACGTCGAGGTGCTGCGGCAGGTGCTTTCGGATCGGGTGGAGGGCTTGAACTTGCGAGGACAGGACGTGCTCAAGGTCGTCTATGTGCCCACCTCCAAGCCTTCGGAGGCACGGGTGGAGCAGTTGAGCAATGCTGCCGAAGAGTACGAGCAGGCCAAGCAGACTGCCGAAGCCAAGCAGGCTGAGGAAGCCGCAGAAGCCACGGCCGAGGGCGAATCCGAAGCCAAGCCGGAGTCTGGAACCCCTGACACCAAAACGAAAGCTACGGCCGAAGGCGAATCCGAACAGGAATCGGAAATCCTGCCCGAAGACGTGGACCTGAAAGCGCGGATGGAGACCACGCGCTACCTGCTGCAAGCCCGCGAAGCCTATTTCCAGAATGATTTCGACGGCGCGATTGACTACATCCGCAAGGCGCTGGAGATCAACCCCTATTCTTCGCAGGGCTACGAAATGCTCGGCTCGATCTACTATCGGCTCAACTGGACGAGCATGGCCGTGGAAAATTGGCAGCGCGCCCTTGAACTTGATCCGGAGAACGAGAACCTCCGCAAATACCTCAACAAACTGACACGACGATGATCCGGCGCAACGCAATCGTTCTGGCAGGAATGCTGGGGCTGCTCTGGGGACTTCTGATCCTGCCCGGAAGCTCTGGAGCACAGGAGCGGGTGAAATCGCTCACCATCCGGCAATTTGAGATTGAGGAGGCCATCCGCAACGGCCTCAAGTATTATCTCGAACCTCGCGATTATGTGCTGCGGGTCAAGCTTGCGGGCGAACAGCGCGTGGCGGGCGTGGAGCATGAGGCGCTACCGGGCTTTGGGCCGATGGTGGACCCGGCACGGGCGACCGGAGAGAAGTACTGGGAAATCCTGCAGATGCAGGTGGACCTTGTGATGCATAAGGAGGTTTCACCTTCGCTGAACACCTACATCTCCGAAATCGTTCCCATCCTCAGTGGACTCGATTACGAGCGTGGCGACGAATTCAATTTTGTGCCGATTGTGCCGCAGGCTCTGGAACCACCTCCGGTTACGCAGCCGGAATCCCGATTTCAGGAAAACCCGGTCGCCGCAGAAGCAGAAAAAGCCGAACTCGAAAAACCTGCTGCCGTGATTGCGACACCGTCGGAAAAAGGGAAAGAGCCTGCCAGCGATCCCGCCCAATCGGAGGCAGAAGCCGCCAAGTCGGAAGAGCCCATCACGACCACGGAAGCGACTGGGGTGGAAGGCCCACCTCCGGGATTGTGGGAGGCTATGACGCTGGTCGAGAAGGTGCTGGCGGTAGGATTGGTGCTGCTCCTGTTACTCCTGCTGTTCGTCCTCTGGAAGCTTAACCGCATGCAAGCTGCCGAGCAGCAAGGCTTGGCGAAACTGCTGGAACAGCAGCAGTTCACACTTCCGGGAACTGGGGCAATGGCCGCTCTACCTTCGCCCCAGCAAGCGTTGGAATCCGTCGAGGAGTCCCGGAGGAAGTACTTGCAGACGCAGGAATCCCAAGTGCAGGAGGCGTTGCTGCAAGAGGGCAATGAGCGAATGGCACAGGATATCGTCAAGCAATTGGTGGGGCGGGACGACTGGAAGCAGGATTTGATTCAGGAGATGACCCGAGACAAGCAGTCTATGGAATCGCTGACACAACTGCTGGCAGTCATCGGACCGGAAACCTCCCGGAGTCTGTTTGGCCGGGTGATTCCGCAGGATACCTATCTGGAACTCGATCAACTTGCTCGCGATGCCACGGTTACCACAACCGAGGCAAACATGATGCTCAAGAACGTCTCGATGTTCTTACTCACCCGCAAGCTGATTTCTCCGGAACAACCGACGACCAACCTCTTCGGCTTCCTTGAAGAAATGTCCACCGGACAGGTGAGCTACCTTATCAACGACGAGTCCTCGAAGATCAAGGCCATTATCATCAGCCGGCTCCACAGTGATCAGGCAGCGGAAATCCTCCATAACCTCTCCAAGGACGAACGTACTCAGGTTGCGGTGGAATTGGGGAGGTTAAGCGAATTGCCCACCCAGCTAGTGGAGCAGGTTGCCTACAACCTTGCCGACAAAGCCCGCACTGTTCCGGACGAAAACTCTGTGTCGGTGGACGGCATCCGCTTTGTTGCCGACGTGCTGGGTGATGCCGACCCGGCCACTCGCGAGGAGTTGATCAATGGCCTGCGTGTTACCGATCAGAAGCTCAGCGAGGAAATCGAAAGCCGTTGCTTCATCTTCGACTCCATTCCCTTTGTCCCGCGTGATGTACTGGTGGAGGTGGTCCGGAAATTGCCGCCCGACGTTGTGGTGACGGCCATCTCCGGAGCCGACAAGGCGATTCAGGAAGCGGTGGTGTTGTGCTTCCCGGAGCAGACTCGCAAGGCGATTGTCTCCGCGCTTAAGGCCAAGAAACCCTCTGCAGAGGAAATCCGCAATGCCCGCCAGCAGTTTGTGTTTTCTATGCGCGGCATGTCGGACGCCAACAAGGTGGACCTCCGTGAAGTTAATTCCGCCTTCTCCCATCAGAATTCCCCCGCCCTCGGCTATGAGGAGCACACTATCTGAGCCCTCAAGAAGTCAGGGAGCTTATTTTCACGTAGATTAAACTCGTAAAAGTGCAACAGGTGGTTTGATTCTGAAGGATGACTGTTTTGAGATCTTGAATTCAAGAGTGTGAACTTTCTCCCGCAAATAAATTAGCTAATAAGCATGGTTATGACTCGAAACATAATCATTTTGATTGGAGTGTTGGTGCTAATTAGTGAAATCTTCATCCTACCAAGAAATTCCTCAGCGAAGGAGCAGGAGAAATCACTTGCGATGCTACAGTTGGAGATTGAGGATATGATACATAACGGCCTCAAGTACTACCTTGAACCTCATGACTATGTACTAAGGGTCAATTTGGTTGGTGAACAGCATGTGTCAAGTGTGAAAAAGGACGTGCTTCCAGGTTTTGGTCCAATGGTCGATCCTAATCAGGAAACAGTTGATAAATACTGGAAAATCATCCAGATGGAGGTGAATCTTGTTATGCACAAGAAGGTTTTACCTTCGCTAAATAACTACATTTCTGAGATCGTTCCTATTCTCAGCGGACTTAATTATGAACGCGGAGACGAGTTTAATTTTGTACCTATTGTTCCTGAGGTATTAGAGCCAACTCCTGTCGTACAAACCGAAGCATACCCAATAACGCTAATAGAAAAGGTGTTGGCAGTTCTATTGGTACTGCTTATTTTGCTCCAGCTATTTGTCCTTTGGAAACTGAACCGCATTAAATCTGCCAAGTAGCTCAGAAGATTGTCAGTTCCTCGTCCCGCAGGTCTGAGATGAACATGTGTCCGGGGGCATGGGTGATGACGAGCGGCAAAGTTGCCGAAGCCGCCGCTAGTGCGGACGTGACACCACACGCCCAAAAGACAGGAACCTCATTGTCACGGATGGTGACGGCCTCCCCAAAATCCGGCTCATCGAGATTGCGGATGCCGAGGGTTTCCGGATCGCCCCAGTGGATGGGTGCACCGTGGGTGCGCTCGAAGCGCGTGGTGATCTGTGCGGCCCGCACCGCTTGTTCGGAGGTCATCGGGCGCATGCTGACGACCATCGGCGTGTGAAACGGACCCGCCGGAGCGCATTCGCGGTTGGTGATGTACATCGAAACGTTCTTGCCTTCCTCCATGTTCCGGATCGGCAGTCCCGCCTCCAGCAAAGCCCGCTCAAACGAATAACTGCATCCGAGCAGAAAGCTGACCATCTCCTCGGAGCAGTACGCGGTCACGTCCTCCACTTCCTCCGCCAGCACCCCGTTTTTATAAATCCGGTAGCGCGGCAAGTCGCTGCGCAAGTCCGCTCCGGGTGTGATGGTGGGTTCAAACACTCCCGGCTCCAGCACGTCCAGAATCGGACACGGCTTGGGGTTGCGTGTGCAGAACAGCAAAAATTCAAACGCATGGCTCTTGGGGAGCATCACCAGATTGCCCTGCACGAAGCCCTTGGCGACCCCGGAAGTCAGGGTGGTCCAGTCGCGGCTGCGAATCTGCGTCCGCACCTGCTCTGCGGAAACGAAGGTTGAGGTCGGAGCGTTGTGTTTTGTTGACATTGTGTATATCCTGCATGTGTTTACATTAAAGGAGAGTCATGCACACCAAGGTATTCAACAGCGGAAACTCACAGGCGGTGCGACTGCCGAAGGAGTTCCGGTTTGACGTTTCGGAAGTCGAAATCTTCCGGCGCAATGACGAAATCGTGTTGCGCAAGCCCGCAACCAATTTAAGCGAGGCATTGGAGCAAGTGCCAGTCATGCCTGAAGAATTCTTCGAGGAGGAACGGCATGATCCTCCACCAGAGAAACGGGAATCCTTATGAGTGAGCCGCACTACCTTCTGGACACCAACATCTGCATCTACCTTTCAAAACGGCGTTCCCCGGAACTCATGGAACGTTTTTCCCAAGTACAGGTGGGCGAAGCGGGCATGTCCCTCATCACCCACGGGGAGTTGTGTTTTGGCGCGGAAAAGAGCCAGAGTCGCCGACAGGTGCTTACCAATTTGGAAGCTCTGTGCCGGGCGATTCCGGTCTGGTCACTGCCTGCGGAAACCTCCCAGCACTACGGAGCAATCCGGAGGCATCTGGAAGCTTCCGGTGCCCCAATCGGTGCAAACGATCTCTGGATTGCCGCCCATGCCCGTGCGTCGGGTCTGGTACTGGTCACGAACAATCTACGCGAATTCGCTCGCGTTCCCCACCTTGCATACGAAAACTGGGTCGCTTGATCTAGCCATTCCGCTCCTTGTCAGAAGTCCCGTAGCCCCCGCCACCGGGGGTTTCAATGCGGAAGCGTTCTCCGACTTCGGCAC